>NZ_AP023176.1:1338514-1673143 GCF_013426895.1 Paraburkholderia largidicola
CGCTCAACGGCATGGTGTATATCCGGGGCCATCGCAAGGATTACGACGACTGGGCCGCGCAAGGCTGCACAGGATGGCGCTACGACGACGTCCTGCCGTACTTCAAGCGCAGCGAAAACAACACGCGCTTTGCCGGCACGGCCAACCCGTGGCATGGAACGGACGGCCCCCTGTACGTCAACGACCTTCGTTCGCCCAACCCGTTTTGCCAGTACTTCCTGGACGCTGCGCAGCAGGCCGGCCACGCACTGAACGACGACTTCAACGGCGCCGAACAGGAAGGCTTCGGCTACTACCAGGTGACCCAGCACAACGGCGAACGCTGGAACGCCGCGCGTGCCTATCTGCATCGCGGCAAGACCGTCGACGGGCGATACAACGGCGGCCGCCATAACCTGCATGTGCTGACGGGGACGCAGGCGCTGCGGCTCGTGTTCGAAGGTCGGCGCGCGGTGGGCGTGGTGGTCTCGCGTGACGGCGTCGAACAGACCTTGCGCGCCCGACGCGAAGTGATCGTGAGCGGCGGCGTATTCAATTCGCCGCAACTGCTGCTCGCGTCAGGCATCGGGCCGGCGAAGCATCTGCAGGACATGGGCGTCGAAGTCCGGCACGATCTTCCCGGTGTCGGCGAGAACCTGCAGGATCATCTGGACATCGTGATCAACACGCAGCTGGACAGCACGGATCTGTTCGGCGCCACACTGCGTGGCGGCTTGCGCCTGTTGAAGGAAATCCGCCGCTACCGGCGCCAACGTGCCGGCATGCTGACATCGAACTTCGTCGAAGCGGGCGCGTTCGTGAAGAGCCGGCCCGAACTCGATCGGCCCGACCTCAATCTCGTCTTCACGGTGGCGCTGATCGGCAATCGCAACATGGGCAGCCGGCGCAAGCTGGGGCATGGCTACTCGGGGCATATCTGCGTGCTGCGACCCGAGAGCCGCGGTGTGGTTCGTCTGCGGTCGCCAGACATGCGCGACGCGCCGCTGATCGATACGCGCCTGATGAGCGCGCCGCGCGACATGGAAACGCTGATCGCCGGTATCCGCATCATGCGCGACGTGATGAACCAGCCGGCCATGAAAGATCTCGGCGGGCGCGAGATGAAAAGCGAAAGCTTCGCGAGCGAGGAAAGCTTGCGCGCCTTCGTGCGCGCCCACGCCGATTGTCTGTATCACCCGGTCGGCACCTGCCGGATGGGCGCGTCCAGCGATCCGCTTGCCGTCGTCGACAGCGAACTGCGCGTGAGAGGCATCGAGCGGTTGCGTGTCGTCGATTGCTCGATCATGCCCACGCTGATCGGCGGCAATACGAACGCGCCCGCCATGATGATCGGCGAAAAGGCGGCGGACATGATTCGCGCCGCCGCGCGCTGATTCGAAACACCAACAACCCGGATTCAGCGTCCGCGAGTCTTGAGATCGCGGCCGCAACCTGTCGAACAGGAGCATCTGATGTCCCACCACACGCCGTATCAATCATTGCCCGCTTCCGCCGCCACCGTATCCATGCAAGAACGTGCGCTGCGTGAATTGCCGCCCGACGATCCCCTTGAAGAGGCCGACGCGCGACGCGGTTTCATCGGCTCGATTCCCGATGCGGAGATTCGCGGCGCGTACGATCAACTGGTCTGGAGCCTCGCTGACTACCGTTTTCTCGAAGAGGAACACGCGCCCGCCACAGCGCATCCCGCGCTGTGGCGTCATGCGCGATTGAACATGCTGCATGGGCTGTTCAGGGTGACGGAACGCATCTACCAGGTGAGAGGCTTCGACGTCTCGAACATCACGTTCATCGAGGGCGACAGCGGGCTGATCGTGATCGATCCGCTGACCTGCAAGGAGACAGCCGCCGCCGCGCTCGATCTGTATTTTGCGCATCGCCCGAAGCGACCCGTCGTCGCTGTGATTTACAGTCACAGTCATGCCGATCATTTCGGCGGCGTGCGCGGCGTCGTCAACGAGCAGGATGTGATCGCAGGCAAGACAGCGATCATTGCGCCAGTGGGATTCATGGAAGAGGCGGTCTCGGAGAACGTGATGGCGGGCACGGCTATGGCACGCCGTGCGCAGTTCCAGTTCGGCCACACGCTCGCGCGCAATGCCTGTTGCCAGATCGACGCGGGCATGGGCAAAACCATTCCACGCGGGACGATCACGCTGATCACGCCGACGCAACTGATCAGGGAGATGTCGGAGACGCACGTGATCGACGGCGTCGAGATCGTGTTTCAGTTGACGCCCGAAAGCGAAGCGCCCGCCGAGATGCATTTCTACTTTCCGCAGGAACGCGCACTCAATCTCGCGGAGAATGGGACGCGCTCGTTGCACAATCTGTGTCCGCTGCGCGGCGCGCAGGTGCGCAACGCGCAATTGTGGTCGCGCTACCTCGGCGAATCGCTCGACCGCTACGGACGCGACGCCGAAGTCGTGTTCGCGCAGCACAACTGGCCGACGTGGGGCAATAAGCGAATCGTCCACTACCTGGAAGCGCAACGGGATCTCTACAAGTTCCTGCACGATCAGACCGTACGGCTCATGAATCACGGGCTGAACGCCGTCGAAATCGCCGAGCAGATCCAGCTGCCCGACGCGTTGCTCAACACGTGGCATACGCGCGGCTACTACGGCACCGTCTCGCATAACGTGAAGGCGATTTACCAGCACTATCTGAGCTGGTACGACGGCAATCCGAGTCATCTGCATGCGCTGCCGCCAGAAGCCTCGGCGCCTCGTTACGTCGAGTACATGGGCGGCGCCGATGCGATTCTCGAACGCGCCCGCGCCGACTTCGAAAAAGGCGAGTACCGGTGGGTCGCGCAAGTGATGAATCATCTGGTGTTCGCCCAACCGCGCTTACGCGAGGCGCGCGAACTCGGCGCGGCCGCGCTGGAGCAGATGGGATATCAGGCGGAGTCCGCGACGTGGCGTAACGCGTTCCTGCTCGGCGCGCGCGAATTGCGCGAGGGGCGCGGCGAGGCTTCGACGCAGTTCGGCAACCGCAGCCGCGACATGGTGTGCGCGATAACGGAAGAAATGTTCTTCGACTATCTTGCGGTCAGGGTCGATGGTTTGAAGGCGCAGCATCTGAAGATGCAGATCGACTGGCAATTCACCGATCTTCGCAGACAGTTCACGCTGAATCTGCACCATGGCGCGTTGACGTGGTCATCGTGCGTGCGTGGGGAAGGCACCGATCTGCACATTTCGATGTCGAGGCAGACGCTGAATCGCATTCTCTGCGGCGAGACGGGTTTCAAGGATGCTGTCGCGGCACGTGAGATTCAACTGGAAGGCGATGTTGCGCTGTTCCGCGCGCTGCTCGAAACGCTCGATCAGTTCAACGGCGATTTCAATATCGTCGAGCCGTAGTCCGTCTGGTCCGATACCACGACCGCCTTGCCCTGCTCTTTCGCAAGCTTCGCCGGCAAGGCGATCATGACGAGATAGATGCGCACGAGCACGCCCGCAAACCACAGTGAGACAGGCATCCCCGCATGCCGAATAGATCGCCGATCGATCGCTCTCACTGAAGTTGCCTGACGGGATACAACTAGTTCACCCAATTCGCATCAATAAATCCGGATGCCTAATCATAAAGATCATTCAGATCCCTTTTTATGATCGGGCCATTCTCAGTTGTCGAACGTGCCGCGATATTCAGGCGCGGCGTCACAGCGCGTGTTCAATTCGAACATCACTCCGCCCGGCGCGCGACAGAAGAAGCGTGAACCCCGGCCATTGTTGAAAATGTCGGTCTCCATCTGCACGCCGTCCGCCTTGAAACGCTCATACAACGCGCGAACGTCATCGAAGTCCGGCAACTCGAAGCCGACATGAAAGTTCTTCGGCCATGCCGGGACATCGTCGCTGGCGTGATCGATCACGACGTCATAGCCGGGACGCTTCAGGATGTACGATTTCTCCCACGTTCCCGCGATCGTGAAGCCCAGGTACTGTTCGAAGAACTTCGCGGTCGCGGCGGTATCGGCGGAAGGAAAGCTCAGGTGGTTGAGCTTCATGCTTTGGGTAAGGTCATTCATCATCGGTCTCTCTTACTGAGCAGTGGCCCTATGCCACGTCTGCCCGAGGACCTCAGAATAAAAGCAGAGGCTCACATCCAACAACTCGCATTGCGCGCACCCGCCGATGCACGCGAAACCCGCCTGCGCAAAGGCCTTTCAGCCGATACCCGACCACGGACGGCAATCCGTTTGCTCACATTCGCGCATGTTTCGCCGTGCATTCAGGGCGCGCCCGTCATCGACAGATAGCCGAATACAGCCGCCCGCACGCGATATTCGAGGTTCTCGATATCGGTCTCGCCTCGCTCGCCAGCCGCATCGACGATGCCCCGCACGATCGCGAACAGGTCGCCTGCCGCGACCTCGGGATGTGCATGCCGGGGAATCGCGCGCTTGATGACCTCGGTGGTCATCTGTTCGAGTTCCGGCTTGGCCAGTTCGTCGCGCAATGCGGGCCGACCCTCTTCGATATCGAGCAGTCGCGCCAGGCGCGGACGCTGCAGTTGCTGGCGCACGGCCGCGCCGATCAGATGCTCCAGCCCGGCCTTGCCGCTGCGCTTCGTGAGCGCGACGGCGATGTCCTCATGAAAACGCTGCATCTCGCGACGGATCAGCGCGACAGTCAACGCGTCCTTGCCCGGAAAGTACTGATAGAGCGAGCCGATGCTGACGCCGGCCCGCGCGGCCACTGCATTCGTGTTGAATCCGTCGAATCCTTCCGCTTCCAGAATCTGCGCAGCGGCCTCGATGATCGCTGCGACTGTCTCTTCCGAGCGCGGCTGGCTCGGCGTCTTTCGGGGCCGCAAGCGCTTTTGCGGTAACCGCTCGTTCATTCGTGTCGTCCTTGTGGAGTCTCGTGCCCGTCAAAGCCGTGCAACGAAACCTATTCTACGGGCCACGGGACGACGCAAAGAAAACACACATCAGAGCGCGCCGCTGAGCGAAACGGCGATGGCAAGTCCGATATTGACGGCGACCAGCACGATCCAGCCGGTCAACGCCCATAGAGGTGCGATACGAAGCATGATGCCCTCCACCCAGGTATCGACGGCGCGTCGATATGACTGAATGGTAGGAGCCGCGCTTCCGCGCCGGTAGATACACGCGGGAACACTCACCGTTTCCACGTTCGCACCAATGCGCACCCGGCAGGCGACATTCAGCGCATCACGCCTGACGCTCGCTCTCCCGTGAGTCGATATAGAAATCGTCGAGGCAAAGCAGATTCAGCGCCCGGATATGCTCGGTCATGAAATCGATGAACACGCGGATGCGCGAAGGCAGATGCTGTCGGCAGAGGTAGCAGATGTAGTGTCCCCGATCGTCGGGTACATGCCGCCTCAAGGCCATCACGAGTTCATTGCGCGCGAGATGATCGGCTACCTGATAGCCCGGCAGTTGCGCGATGCCGCGCCCTTCGAGCACCGCGCGCAATACCAGGTCCGCGTCGTTGAAGGTCAATCTGGCCGTCGGCAGGAACTTGCGCATATGGCCGTCGACCTTGAACTCCCATTCGTAGACGCGCCCGCCCGAGAACCTGAGGTTGATGCACTCGTGTTGCGCGAGGTCTTCGAGCGTCGTGGGCAAGCCATGTTGTTCGGCGTAGAGACGCGACGCGCACAGCACCATCTGCATCGGCACCAGCTGCTTCGCAATGATGCTGGAGTCCTCGATACAACCGTCGCGAAACGCCACGTCGATCTGCTCGGCGGCGAAATCCGCGGGCTTGTCGTCGAGAATCAGATCGACGGCGATATCGGGGTACGCCTCGCAGAACTGCGCCAGCAACGGCCCCACGACCTTGCGCCCGAAGCCCACGTTCGAGCCGATGCGAAGCACGCCGCGCGGCGGACCGAGGCGCAGATCGAGCATGTCGTTCATGGCGTCGACGATATGCGTCACGCCCTGATTGCAGTTCTCGAAGAAACGCTCGCCCTCGCTGGTCAGATGCGTGGATCTCGTCGTGCGCAGAAATAGCCGGGTACTGAGTTGCGATTCAAGCTTCTGAACATTGCGGCTGACAGCCGAGCGCCCGATTCCCAGGCGCTCGCCCGCTTTCGCGAAGCTGCCTTCCGTGGCGACCGCCATGAAGGCGATGATTCCCGCGTAGCTGGTCGAAAAGCAGGTGGACAGCGCGTCGGCCGGGTTGGGCAGGCCAACGCGAAAAGCATGTAGCGATGCATCCGATTGATCCATCGACGGTTCCCACATTCTGGCGTGTGAGCGGAAGTAATCTGGCAAGCCTGCTGAAAGGAGAGGGGCCAGCTTTCGGCTAGCTTTCCCAGTGTAGGACACATCGAAGAGATGTGGAACCGCTTCCCGCGCCGCGGTATTTCGACTGAACAAAAAACGCGCCGCGGATTGGCGCCATTCTGGAAACACCGTGAGTCCCTGAACGACGCTACTGCGACATGTTTCCGTCACTTATCATGGGGCCGGGTTCACTGTCGCCTGGTCTGAAAGGGAGAAGGCCTGGCAAGGGCCATCGATCGCATCGAGGTTCAACGCCAGGCCTGAGAACACATCATGCAAAAGAAACAGAAACTGGAAGCGCCCCCGCTTTCGCTGCTCGACCGGTATCGCGGCCGGGAATTCGAGGCGCTCTACACGACGTCCGTCACCGTCTCCGGCGGCGAGACGGGACATGGCCGCGCATCCGGCGTGGCCCGCTCGGCCGACGGCAACCTCGATGTGCAGTTGCGCTTGCCCACGGAACTCGGCGGTCCCGGCGACGGAACCAATCCCGAGCAACTGTTCGCCGCGGGCTTTGCGGGCTGCTTTCACGGCGCGCTCAATCTGCTCGGCAAGCGCGCAAAGATGGAACTCAACGACATTGCCGTCGACGTGCAGGTCGCCTTCGGCCGCGATCCGATGGATGGCGGCTACGCCCTCGTCATCGATGTGCGGGTGCGGATACCGGGCGTCGGCCGTGCAGCGGCGGAAGAACTGGTGCGCAATGCGGAGCGTTTGTGTCCGTACGCGAAGATGGCCCGACAGGGGACGGTCAATATCGTGGCCGTGGTGGATTGAGCGCGGACGGTCAGGCTAGTCCGCGCTGACCGGCATCACCACCGACGCAGCGGCTCAGTAGGCGATGGTCGCCGCGCTGCGCAACTCGTCGGGTGTCGCCGTGCCGAAGCCGAAGAACTCCAGATAGGCGGGAATCATCTCGAACAGCATGTCGGTGCCGACCTGCACTTCACAGCCCTTCTCGCGCGCGGCGCGCAGGAACGGCGTGTACTCCGACTTCATCACGACTTCGCCGACAAAGCACGTGGGCGAGATACGCGCGACATCGAAGGGCAGCGGATCGCCCTCCTTCATGCCAAGCGGTGTCGCGTTCACGACGACGTCGTAGCCGTCGGGATCTTTCGAGCCAGTGCGGACCGTCAGTGCCGGGTAGTGCTCGCGCAGACGCTGCCCGAGCCCTTCGGCGGATTCATTGCGCGCGTCGTACAACGCAAGCTCGCCGACGCCCGCCGCCGCCAGCGAAGCCGCGATCGCCGAGCCGACGCCGCCCGAGCCCGAGATCAGCACGCGCGCGCCCTTCAGCTGCCGCCCCTTGCGCAGCACGCCGCGCACGAAGCCCGCGCCGTCGAACTGATCGCCGAGCAGCGTGCCGTCCGGGCGCTTGAGCACCGCGTTGCAGGCGCCCGCGATACGCACGGCGGGCGTGACCTCATCCACCAGTCCGACCGTCGTCACCTTGTGCGGCATCGTGATGAGCGCCCCGCGCAGATTGGTGAAGCGGAAGATCGACTTGAAGCTCTGCTCGTAATCTTCCGCCTTGACGCCCATCGGCACGACGACGGCGTCGATACCTTTCTGCTCGAACCATGGGTTGTAGATCATCGGCGACTTGAAGCTTTCGGTCGGAAAACCGATGTGCGCGACGAGGGTGGTCTTTCCGGAAATCATGGTCAAGTGTTCTCTCAGGCGTCGGGTGGCTTCGGCGTGCGTCAGCGCAGGTCAGTGGGCGAAGGCCGCAGCCCGCGCAGCGTCGTACTCGGTTTTGTCGACGGGGTGAGCGTCAGGCTTGCCGAGTTCGTCCATGTGAACACGGTACGTCTCGCGGGCGCTGAACGCGGCCAGTGCGGCGATGATGGTGATCGCGAAAGCGAGGGCGCCGACCGTCAACCAGATATTGCTGGAGCCCGGAGGCGCGACCGCCGTGAACAGCGCGGGCAACATCGCCGTGATCGCGGTGCCGATGTTCTGCGCGATCGCCATCGCCGAGACGCGGGTCGCCGTCGGGAACAGTTCGGGGTAGAAACTCGGGAACACGGCGTTGTAGCCCTGATAGACGACGCCCCACATCAGGATCGACATCACGAAGGCGAGCGGCACGTTGTGGATGCTGATGGCGTACAGGTAAGCGAACGCCAGCAAGCCCGACAGCAGCGAACCGATGATCATGGGCGGCTTGCGGCCGATCTTGTCCGACAGGTTGCCGACGTACGGAATCACCAGCACGGCGACGATGTTGCCGACGACGGGGATCCACAGGTACATGTCCTTCGCGAAGCCGATGCCGTAGGCCGGCTGCACCGCGTACGCCGCGCCGAAGATGGTCGCCACGACGGGGATGACGTTCATCAACGCCATGCAGATCACGCGCAGCATGTTAGGCGTGCTGTACTTGAACGCATCGACGATCGGCGAGCGGGCCCGTGCAGCGCTGCCCTCTTCCGTGAACGCGGGCGTCTCGTCGACCTTGCGGCGAATGATCCAGCCCGCGATGATGACCACGAAGCTCAGCAGGAACGGAATGCGCCAGCCCCAGACATTGAACTGCTCAGCGGGCATGTAGTGCGCGAGCGGCAGGAACACGGCGGCAGCGAGAATCTGCCCGGCCTGCACGCCTTGCAGCGTGAAGCTGGAGTAGAAGCCGCGCCGGCCGAACGGCGCGTGCTCCAGAATCATCGAGCTTGCGCCGGAGATTTCGCCCGCCACCGCGAAGCCTTGCACCAGACGCAGCAGCACGAGGAACAGGGGCGCCAGCAGCCCGACCTGATCGTACGTGGGCAGCAGGCCAACGCCGATCGTCGAAAAGCCCATCAGGAACATGCATGCGAGCAACACTTTCTTGCGGCCGTGCGTATCGCCGAGGTGGCCGAGCACGAAGGCGCCGATCGGTCGCGCCACGTAGCCCACGCCGTACGTCGCCAGCGACGCGACGATCGCGGTCGTGGCATTGCCCTTGGGAAAGAATATCTGCGGAAAGATCAGCGCCGACGCGGTCGCGTAGATGAAGAAGTCGTAGTATTCGAGCGCCGAGCCGATCCAGCCGCTGGCGGCGGCCTTCTTCGACTGGTGCTTACCCTGGGGCTCGTGGGCTGGGACTGCGGTCATGGTTGTCTCCTGGCTTTGTAGGCTGGCGACTTACAGAGTGTCGACAGGATGGGTCGCAGCGTAGCGCCCCGAGGCCATATAGCACAAGGGATTATCGCCCCTTTTTGTTCGATCATCGCGCATGACTGCGCGATGATCGAACGCTCTGAGGGTTTGTCCGGGTTCGGGAGGGTGTCGGGAGGGGCCTTTTGGTGGCTGGCGGGAGGACGTTTCAACGGGAGAGTCGCGTGTGAAACGTCGAGCCTAAAGCCATTTGGGCACAGCCGTGCGCGTGTAGCGGCGAAGCCATGCCAGGCAGTCCAGTATCGAGCAGGATGACGTGCCGTCTGGACGGGCATCGGCGCGGCGGGCACTGCGCTGCTGGGCATCGCTCTACTGGGCGACTCCGCGGCCCCCATGCGGGTACTGTGCATCGCCCTCATTCTGGCCGGCGTCATCGGACTCAAGCTGGTCTCCGGAAGCTGAAAATAAGCACTGTCCGCGCGGGGTTTCGCAGCCCCGCCGCAGGCAGGCGGTATCATGGCGGCCTCGCGTCGCCACACTCATGCGGCGCTCCTGCTTCCACTCACTACGACCCAAAGGAACTCCGCCATGACGGCC
This sequence comes from Paraburkholderia largidicola, assembly GCF_013426895.1. Lineage (NCBI taxonomy): Bacteria > Pseudomonadati > Pseudomonadota > Betaproteobacteria > Burkholderiales > Burkholderiaceae > Paraburkholderia > Paraburkholderia largidicola. The sequence goes on from NZ_AP023176.1 coordinate 1,348,488, forward strand.
GCAACGCAATTCGATCAGGTTTCCGTTGTCAAACGCGCCAACGTCTACTTCGACGGCAAGTGCGTGTCGCACACCGTTCTCTTCGCCGACGGCTCGCGCAAGACGCTCGGCGTGATCCTGCCCGGCGCGCTCAACTTCGGCACCGACGCACCCGAACTGATGGAAGTGCAGGCGGGCACGTGCCGCATCCGTCTGGAAGGCACCGACGAGTGGAAAACGTACAGCGCAGGCGAGACGTTCTCGGTGCCCGGCAAGAGCCGATTCGACATCGACGTGATCGAAACGCTCGACTACGTCTGCAGCTATCTGTAACGACTCACGCGTATTGCCGCGACGATGCACATTCGTTCGCGGCGACATCGCCATTCGTGATTCGTCATTGACCCGCCCGTTTCGCGCTTTGCTTGCGTGTGCGTTTCGGCGTCGAGTCAGGGACGATCAGCGCCAGCTTCTGCATCACTTCCTCATGCTCCGTGCGGAGCACTTCGACGAACGCCGACGCCAGCCGCTCGCGCGGCTGATTCGGCGGAAACAGCAGATACATCGGGAACATCACGGCGGGCGAGAACGGCCGGATAGCGATATCCGGTCCGGCAAAATCCAGCGCCACGCCCGGATGCGCGAGCGTCACGCCCATGCCGCAGCGCACCAGTTCACAGCAGATCGCCGTGTATTGCGCTTCGATCGCGAGCTTGCGTTCGACACCCGCGCGCACGAACACCTCGTCCATTTGCGCGCGCGTGCCGTCGCCATGGCACAGCGAAATGAACGACTCGCCCTGCAGATCCGCCGGCTTGATGACGGCCTTCGAGGCCAGCCGGTGCGCAGCCGGCATCACGCAGACAGCGGCGACGGTCGACAGCATTTCGACCTCGCAATTCGACGCCTCGCTGATATAGACCGCCACGCCCAGATCGCAGAACTGCGACGCCGTCCAGTGATTGATCGTGCCCGACGTGTTCACGTGCAGCGACACGGTCACGCCCGGATGCAGGTCCTGAAAACGCTTGATCGCATGCGGCACGAGCGTCAGCCCCGCTGACGGCATCGCGGCGATACGCAGACGTCCACTGCCCAGGTTACGGATCTGCGCAGCGGCATTCGTGAGCCCCTGCAGGCCGACATACGCGCGCTCCACTTCGCGAAAGAACGCGGTGCCCTCGCTGGTCGGAATCAGCCGCACGCCGCTGCGCTGAAACAGCAGCAAGCCCGTCTCCCGTTCGAGCTGCGAGATCAGCCGGCTCACGTTCGGCTGCGACGTGAAGAGCGCTTTCGCCGCCGCCGTCATCGACCCCGCCACCATCACCGCGCGAAACGCCTCGATATGCTTCAGGTTCATTGTCGTCAACCCATATCAACCATGTATGGATAGCTATTTTATTCGTATTGGACGATATGACCATTGCAGACCAGACTGTGATCCATTGACACGCCGCCAGAGCGTCCCTTCCCACATCGAATGGAGATCGTCGTCATGCAAGAAACGCTGCGCCGCCGTTGCCGTTTTACGATCCGTGTTCTCTCCTCCGCCCTCTTCGCCGCCAGTCTCACTGCGCCCTTCCATGCCGCGCACGCCGAGACGACGCTGTACGTCGCGAACGTCGGTGGCTCCAACGAGCAGCTTTATCGTCAGAAGATCATCCCGCCGTTCGAGAAAGCGCATGACGTGAAGATCGTCTACGTCGCGGGCAATTCGAGCGACACGCTCGCCAAGCTCCAGGCGCAGAAAGGGCATCAGCAGATCAACGTCGCGGTGATGGACGACGGCCCGATGTATCAGGCAATGCAACTGGGCCTGTGCGCCAAGGTCGACGAGGCGCCCGTCATGAAGGACCTCTATCCGCTCGCGCGGCTCGGCCCGACGTCCGTCGGCGTCGGCATGGTGGCGACGGGCATCGGCTACAACGAACAGGCGTTCAAGAAGCTCGGCCTGCCAGCGCCCGACTCGTGGCAAGTGCTGACCGACAAACGCCTGAAGGGCAAGCTCGGCGTGCCGCCCATCACGAACACGTATGGCCTGCATACGCTCGTGATGCTCGCGCGCATGAACGGCGGCGGCGAAAAGAACATCGACCCCGGCTTCACCGCGATGACGAAGCAGGTCGCGCCCGACGTGCTGTCGTGGGCGCCGACGCCCGGCGAAATGGACGGCCTGATGCAGGCGGGCGACGTCATCATCGCGCCCTACGGCAGCGGCCGCGCGGTCGCGCTGCAGAACACCGGCTTCCCGCTCAAGTTCGTCTATCCGAAGGAAGGCGGCGTCGCGTTGCAGGTTGCGGCGTGCCCTGTAGCGGAGAACGCGCAGCCCAAGCTCTCGCAGGACTTCATCCAGTATCTGCTGAGCCCCGAAGTGCAGGCGATGCAGGCGCAAGGCATCGGCCTCGGCCCCGTCAACAAGACCGTCAAGCTGACGCCCGACGTGGCCGCGCGCGTGCCGTACGGGCCGGACCAGGTCAGCAAGCTGACCGCGATGGACTGGACCACGATCAACCAGCATCGCACCGAATGGACGGAGCGCTGGAACCGCTCGGTCGAGCGATAAGCACGGCAGCCGCAATACAGCCGCAACGCCCGCATCCGCACAGGACCGCCGCTTATGACCTTCCTCACCCTGCAAGGCCTTTCGAAGCGCTACGGCGACTTCACCGCCGTCGAGCATCTCGATCTGTCCGTCGAACGCGGCGAGTTTCTGTCGCTGCTCGGTCCGTCCGGCTGCGGCAAGACGACCACGCTGCAGATGATCGCCGGCTTCGTCACGCCGAGCGCGGGCCGCATCATGCTCGGCGGCCGCGACATCACGCACGAGCGACCCGAAAAGCGCGGCATGGGCGTCGTGTTCCAGAGCTACGCGCTGTTTCCGCACATGACGGTGGCGGGCAACGTCGGCTTCGGCCTGGAGATGCGCAACATGAAGCGCGACGAGCGCGCGGTGCGCGTCGCCGAAGCGCTCGATCTGGTGCGTCTGAAGGGACTCGACGCGCGCTATCCGAAGGAACTGTCGGGCGGCCAGCGCCAGCGCGTCGCGATTGCGCGGGCGCTGGCGATGCGCCCCGAACTGCTGCTGCTCGACGAGCCGATGTCGAATCTCGACGCGAAGCTGCGCGAAGAAATGCATATCGAACTGCGCGCGATCCAGAAGCGCCTCGGCATCACGACGATCCTCGTCACGCACGATCAGGTCGAAGCGATGACGATGAGCGATCGCATCGCCGTGCTGCACAAAGGGCGCATCGCGCAACTGAGCACGCCGTTCGATGCATACGAGCGCCCCGCTACGCCGTTCGCGTCGACGTTTCTCGGCCGCACGAATACGCTGCCGGGCGAAGTGCGGGGCCGCAATCCACGCTGCGCGGTCGTGGACGTCGCGGGCACGACGCTGCACGTGCCGCACGAAGGCCGCGAGGTCGAAGGCGCCGTGCATGTCTATATCCGCCCCGAGAAAGTGCGCCTTGCGAATGGCGATGCGCGCATGCATGGACGCATCGCGAACCGCGTGTTCATCGGCAATCAATGGCTGCTCGAAGTCGACACCGAACTCGGCATGCTGCGTGTCGCGCAGCCGAATTACGGCGCGCCGCCGCCCGATGAAGGCCACGAAGTCGGCCTCGCCTTCACCGACGACGACCTGCGCGTGCTGACCCGGGAGAGCGCCCATGGCAACGCTTGACGATACGCGCGCGGGCGCCGCGCCGTGGCTGCTGTCCGCGCCCGCGCTGCTGCTGTTCGGCGCGCTGCTGCTGGTGCCGCTGGTGCTGACGCTGCTGCTGTCGTTTCGCGTCTTCAGCGACGTGGCGGGCGTGCAGGCCGCGTACACGCTCAAGAACTACGCCGAGGTCGTGAGCGATCCGTACTACGCGGAGATCTTCCTGCGCACGGCGGGACTCGCGCTCGCGGTGACGCTGCTGAGCGTGCTGCTCGGCGTACCGGAAACGATCGTCCTCGCGCGCATGAAACGGCCGTGGCAGTCGCTGTGTCTGCTGATCGTGCTCGGGCCGCTGCTGATCTCCGTCGTCGTGCGCACGCTCGGCTGGCAGATTCTGCTCGGCAACAACGGCGTGCTCAACAGCGCCTTACAGGCCTTGCACATCACGTCCGAGCCGATCCGCCTCGTCTTCACGATGACGGGCATGATCATCGCGCTCACGCATGTGCTGGTGCCGTTCATGGTGATGTCCGTGTGGGCGACGCTGCAAAAGCTCGATCCGCAAGTCGAATGGGCGGGGCTGTCGCTCGGTGGCTCGCCGCTTCGTGTGTTTCGTCGCGTGGTGCTGCCGCAGATCATGCCCGGCGTGCTGTCCGGCTCGATCATCGTGTTCGCGCTGTCGGCTTCGGCCTTCGCGACGCCTGCGCTGATCGGCGGGCGCCGTCTGAAAGTGGTCGCGACGGCGGCGTACGACGAATTCCTCGGCACGCTGAACTGGCCGCTCGGCGCGAGCATCGCGGTGCTGCTGCTGATCGCGAACGTTGCGATCGTGATGGGTTGCAGCCGTCTCGCCGAACGCCGTTTCAAGCACATTTTCGAGTGACGCCATGAAACAGAACGGATTCTGGGGCCTGCTGTTCAACGCGCTGTTCCTCACTTTCATCCTCGCGCCGCTCGTCGTCGTGATGCTCGTCGCGTTCACCGACAAGGGCTTCATCTCGATGCCGTTCGACGGCGCGTCGCTGCGCTGGTTTCGCGCGATCCTGGAGAACGGCGACATCGTGTCGGCGTTCTGGCTCTCCGTGCGGCTCGCGTTCGCGGCGGCGACGATCGGCGTCGCGCTCGCGGTGCCCGCTGCGCTCGCCATCGCGCGTTACCGCTTCACGGGCCGTACCGCGCTGATGAGCTTCTTCCTCTCGCCGATGATGATTCCCGCCGTCGTGCTCGGCATCGCGTTCCTGCGCTTCCTGTCGCTGCTGCAGCTGAGCGGCTCGTTCTGGGCACTGGTCGCAACGCACGTGATCGTCGTGCTGCCGTATGCGCTGCGGCTCGCGCTGTCTTCCGCCGTCGGGCTCGACCGGGATGCCGAGCGTGCCGCGCTGTCGTGCGGGGCGAGCCGCTTCACGGCGTTCCGCCGCGTCGTGCTGCCGATGATCCGCACAGGCGTCGCGGGCGGCTGGGTGCTGTCGTTCATCCAGAGCTTCGACGAACTGACCATGACCATTTTCGTCGCGACGCCCGGCACGACCACCTTGCCCGTCGCCATGTACAACCAGATCGCGCAGACCATCGATCCCCTCGTCGCTTCCGTGTCGGCGGTGTTGATCGTCGGCACGGTTCTGCTGATGGTGCTGCTCGACCGCATGGTCGGACTGGACCGCATTCTGATCGGAGAAGCTCGATGATCCGCAACTCATCCGCCAATCCCGACGTGCTCGTGCTGGGCGGCGGGCTGGTCGGTTCCGCCGTCGCCTGGGGCCTGGCGCGCGAGGGCGCGCACGTGACCGTGCTCGACCAGGACGACGGCGCGTTTCGCGCGTCGCGCGGCAATTTCGGGCTGGTCTGGATTCAGGGCAAGGGCTACGGCCTGTCGCCTTACGCGCGCTGGTCGCGCAGTTCAGCGACGCGCTGGCCCGCGCTTGCTGCGGCGCTGCTCGACGAAACGGGTATCGACGTCGCACTGCGCCAGCCCGGCGGCTTCCAGTTCTGCTTCTCCGACGACGATCTCGCCGAGCGCGAGAAGCGGCTCGGCACGCTGCAACGCGAACTGGGCGATTACCCGTATCAATTACTCGATGCGCACGAGGTGCGCGAGCGTCTGCCGCAGATCGGGCCGGAGGTGATCGGCGCGAGCTACACGCCGATGGATGGCCACGTCAATCCGCTCAAGCTGCTGCGCGCGCTGCACACGGGCATGCAGCGGCGCGGCGTGAAGCTGGTCAACAACGAAGAGGCGCTGCGCATCACGCCCGACAGCGGCGGCTTCGCCGTGCAGGGCAAGCGCGGTACGTATCGCGCGGCGCGCGTGGTGCTCGCGGCAGGCCTCGGCAATCGCGCGCTCGCGCCGCATGTCGGGCTGCATGCGCCCGTCGCGCCGAACCGCGGGCAGGTGCTGATCAGCGAGCGTGTCGCGCCGTTCCTGCACTACCCGACGCTGAACGTCCGGCAAACGGACGAAGGCACCGTGCAATTCGGCGATTCGATGGAAGAAGTAGGCCTGAACGATTTCACCACCACGCACGTGCTGTCCGATATCGCGCGGCGCGGCGTGCGCGCGTTCCCGCTGCTGAAGAACGTGCGACTGGTGCGCACGTGGGCCGCGCTGCGGGTCTACAGCCCGGACGGCTTTCCGATCTACGACCAGTCCGCGCTGCATCCCGGCGCCTTCGTCGTCACCTGCCACAGCGGCGTGACGCTGGCCGCCGCGCACGCGCTGCGCATCGCGCGGTGGATCACCGGCGGCGCGATGCCCGACGAGCTTCCCTCGTTCTCGGGCGCGCGCTTTACCGAATCCCCGGCTCTCATTCCCACTCACTGATTCCGACATGACTTCCACACCGCTATTCAAGGCCCTGCCCGGCGCCGATGCGCCCGTCGATATCTGGTTCAACGATCAGCCGCTGCGCGTGCCGGGCGGCCGGTCGGTGGCCGCGGCGCTGCTTGCTGCCGGCATCGCGCGGTTTCGCGCGACGCCCGTGTCCGGCGCGCCGCGCGCGCCGTATTGCATGATGGGCGCCTGCTTCGAGTGCCTGGTCGAGATCGACGGCGTGCCGAGCCGGCAAAGCTGCATGGTGATCGTGCGCGACGGCATGCGCATCCGCTCGCAGGAAGGCGCGCGCGATCTGCCGCCCGTCGCTGTTTCGCTGGAGGATGCTCATGGCCGCTGAACACGCAGCAGAGTTCGTATCCGAAGCCGTCGATGTCGTCGTGGTCGGCGCCGGTCCCGCCGGCATGAGCGCGGCGACACGCGCGGCGCGCGCCGGTCTTTCCGTCGTGCTGCTGGACGAGCAGGATGCCGTCGGCGGGCAGATCTATCGCGCGATTGGCCGTGCCGACGCGCGCCGCAAGGAGATACTCGGCCCCGACTACGCAGCGGGCGCGACGATCGCCGACGCGTTCTCGCGCTCCGGCGCGCGGCATGTTGCGCACGCGTCGGTGTGGCAGGTCACGCGCGAGCGGTCCGTGCATTACCTGAAGGACGGCAAGGTCGGCAGCTTCGACGCGCAGCGCGTGATTCTCGCAACGGGCGCGCTCGAACGGCCGTTCCCGATTCCGGGCTGGACGCTGCCCGGCGTGCTGACGGCGGGCGCCGCGCAGATCCTGCTGAAAAGCGCTGGCGAAGTGCCCGCCGAGCCGCCCGTTCTCGCGGGCTGCGGGCCGCTGCTCTATCTGCTCGGCTGGCAATACGTGAGAGCGGGCGTGCCGATCCGCGCGCTCGTCGATACGACGCGTCACGAAGACCGCTGGCGCGCGAAGAAGCATCTGCTGTCGGCACTGCGCGCGTGGCCGTTTCTCGGCAAAGGTCTGCAACTGATCCGCACGCTGCGCGACGCGGGCGTGCCGATCTTCGAGGGCGCCGACGATCTGCGCGTCGAAGCGAAGCAGGATGCCGACGGCGTCGAACGCGCCGCCGCACTGAGCTTCACGACGCAGGGCCGCGCGCACAAGGTCGAAGCAAGCGTGATCCTGCTGCATCAGGGCGTCGTGCCGAACACGCAATTCACGCTCTCGCTACGCGCGCAACACCACTGGGACACGGCGCAACTCTGTTTCGCACCGACCACGGATGCATGGGGCGAACTCGACGTGCCGGGCATCTTCATCGCGGGCGACGGTGGCGGCATCGGTGGCGCGCTTGCTGCCGCCGAACAAGGTGCATTGAGCGCGCTCCAGGCCGTCTGCCAGCTCGGCGCAATCGACGCCTCCACGCGCGACTTCGAAGCCGCGCCGCATCGCCGCGTGCTGGCGAACGTGATGCGCATCCGCCCGTTTCTGGACAGCCTGTACCGCCCGCGCGACGCGAACCGCATTCCACGCGACGACGTGATCGTCTGCCGTTGCGAGGAAGTGACGGCAGGCGACATTCGCGGCTTCGTCGAACTGGGCTGCGTCGGCCCGAACCAGGCGAAGTCGTTTGGACGCTGCGGGATGGGGCCGTGCCAGGGACGCATGTGCGGGCTGACCGTCACCGAGATCATCGCGGACGCGCGCAAGGTGCCGCCAGGCGAAGTGGGCTACTACCGCATCCGTCCGCCCATCAAGCCGCTCACACTGGGAGAACTCGCCGGTGAATGACGCCGCCCTGTCCCCTTCCGCCGACACGCGTGAAGCCGATGTGCTCGTGATCGGCGGCGGCCTGCACGGATCGAGCAGCGCCTTCCATCTGGCTGCGCGCGGCGCGCAGGTGATCGTGCTCGAAGCCGATTACGTCGCGCGGCACTCGTCGGGCGTGAACGCGGGCGGCGTGCGCACGCTCGGTCGGCCCGTGCCTGAAATTCCACTGGCGCTGATGTCGCGCGAAATCTGGCACACGTTGCGGGACACGCTTGGCGACGACGGCGGCTTCGTGCCTTCAAGCCAGTTGAAGATCGCCGAGACGGAAGCCGAACTCGACGAATGCCGCGAGCGCGTCGCGCTGCTCGAAGCCCATGGCTTTACGCACGAAAAGCTGATCGACCGCGCCACCTTGCTCGAACTCGAACCCGCGCTCGCGCCGCATGTGACGGGCGGCATCTGGGTCGAACGCGACGGCTACGCGTTGCCGTTCAGGACCACGACGGCCTTCCGGCTCGCCGCGCAGCGACACGGCGCGCGGTTCTTCGAAGGCACGCCCGTGACCCGCATCGAACAGCGCGGCACGCGCTGGCTCGCGCACACGCCGCGCGGCACGTTCAGCGCGGAAAAGCTCGTCATCACGGCGGGCGCGTGGGCGGGCCAACTGGCCGAGCAGGTCGGCGAGCGCGTGCCCGTTCATCCCGAAGGACTGATGCTGATGGTCACGCATCGCGTCGCGCCCTTCTGCCGCGCGACGCTCGGCGCAACGGGCCGTCCACTGTCGTTCAAGCAGTTCGACAACGGCACGGTCGTGATAGGCGGCAAGCTGATCGGGATTGCCGATCTCGATGGACGGCATGGCGAGGTGGACTTCGCGCGCCTCGTGCGCAGCGCGAATACCGTCGTCGATCTGTTCCCGCATTTGCGGCATCTCGGCGTCAATCGCGCGTGGGCGGGCGTCGAAGCCTTCACCGACGATGCATTGCCCGTCATCTCGACGAGCCGCCGCGCGTCGAATCTCGTCTATTCGTTCGGCTATTGCGGCAGCGGTTTTCAGCTCGGGCCGGCATGCGGACGGCTCGTCTCCGAACTGGTGCTCGACGGCAAGACTTCGTTGCCGCTCGACGCGTTCGCGATCGACCGCTTCGCGCAGCAGGCCGTCTCCGAACGGACGGCGAGCGCCGTCGCGCATTGATTCATGCGCGCGCTGTCCGGCGCGCGATTTAACACTTCAACCAGGGAGCAAACCAACGTATGTCCGATATCGTGAGAATCGAAACGAATCAGCGCATGAGCCGTGTCGTCAAGGCGGCGGGGCTTGTGTTCATCGGCGGCCAGACGTCGAACGATCACGCGCCCGATGTGAAGGCCCAGACGGCGAGCGTGCTGGCGAAGATCGACGGCTTTCTGGAGAAGGCGGGCATCGACAAGACGCGTCTCGTGTCCGCTCAGGTGTGGCTTGCGAACATCGAGCGCGATTTCGCGGGGATGAACAGCGTGTGGGACGCATGGGTCGCGCCCGGCTGCGCGCCGACCCGCGCGACCGTCGAGGCGAAGCTGGCCGCGCCGGAGCTGCTGGTCGAAATCGCCGTCGTCGCGCTGGCGTAGCGGCTGGGCTTCGAAGCGGTCGCCGCGCGCCTACGCGTTTGCGACGCGATACGTGCCGCGGCCCGCCTGCTTCGCGCTGTATAGCGCCTGGTCTGCGCGCCGGATCAGGCCGTCGACAGAATCGTCGTTCGCCGCCAGCGCAATGCCGACGCTGGTGCCGATGCTGACGGCCTCGCCCGTCGACAGATGGTACGGCAGCGCGATGTCGCGGATCACGCGCTGGGCCAGCGCGACGACGGAAGGCAGCGTGGTGTGGTCGGCGATGATCGCGAACTCGTCGCCGCCCAGCCTCGCGACCAGTTCACCCGGACGCAGCACGCGCGACAGCCGCGACGCGACCGTCTCCAGCACCTCGTCGCCCGCGCAATGGCCGAGCCGGTCGTTGACCTGCTTGAAGCCGTCCAGGTCCAGATACATCATCGCGATCGCATCGCCGTTCATCCGCGCGCGATCCAGCAGGATCTGCTCCAGCCGGTCACGCAGTTCGCGGCGGTTCGGCAGGCCCGTCAGCGCATCGTGCCGCGCCAGGTGCAGAATCTTCGCCTCCGTCTGCCGCCGCTCCGTCACGTCCTCGATGATGATGACGGCGCTGCCGTCCGGCACCGGGTTGCGGGTCAATTCCAGCTGGCGGCCGTCCTCGAGTTCGAGACCCATCGGGCTGCGCTCGTCGCCGAGCCACGCGCTGAACCGCTCGACGAGCCGCTTGCGCAACGCTCCGCCGAATTGCGCGATGCCCACATGACCGATGAACTCCGGCAGCGGCACGTTGAGCTTGAGCATTTCGACCGTCGCGCCGAACAGTTCCGCCGTGCGGCGGTTGGCGATCACGACCTTGCCCGCTCCATCGACGGTGCACAGGCCATGCGGCATGTAAGCCAACGCGGCGTCGAAGCGCGCGGCCAGTTCGGCGTGGCGATGTTCGGCCGTCATCAGCGCGACGAGACCGTTGTAATGGCGTCGCACCACCGACACCATCGCCGCGTTGTAGGCGATGAGCGGCGGCACGAGAATCCATGCGCCGCTTTGCGGCGCGATCAGCGCGCCAATGCCGATCGGCACGGTGCCGAGAAAGATCTGCGCGATAGCGAGCCGTGGCAGCGCCGCATTGCGCGACGCGATGCCGCCGAGAATGCCCGCCGCGACCATGATCGCGAGCGTGGCCAGTTCCTTGTCCGGCGAGAGAAAGCACGCCGCCGTGCCGAGGCCGAGCAGCAGGCAGGCAATCAGGCTGACGGGCGCATAACGGGCTGCCCACGGGGCGGGATGCACCTCGGCGACCCGGCTGCGCGTCACGTAGAGGCGCACGATGCCGAGGCGCGCGGCCAGCACGGCGATATCGGCGATCAGCCAGAGCGCCGTCCATGTCTGATGCAGCCGAAAACACGCGACGACAGCCACGAAAATGCTGGAGATGCCCGACAGGAACAACGGCCATGCGTTGTCGAACAGCGCGGACAGCAGCGCGGCGCGCACCGACGGGCTGACAATGGCTTTCTCTGGCGTGGGCGTCGCCAGTAGCGATTCGAACATGGAAGTTTTCTCGGACATGGCTCCGCCGTGGTCGGGACGCTGCATTCCGGCCCGTCGCGGGGCAAGCTTTGCTCTCTGAGTTAACGGCCTGAAGATACCGGGCTTGAGTCAGGTAAACGCGACGCAAGCGGCAGGTGACGCATGATGCCGTAATTTTGGCCGCTCGTGCGGCCCGCGTGTATATGTTACTCACGCAAAATTACGTTGTGCCCGCATCCGTCCTGCCGTCTGGAGACTGAAATAGCTGTGAGATCCGGACGCGGCTACTGTCCGGCTGGCGCGCGTCGTCGTCGTCGGGAAAGCGGGTCTGGAGGGTGATCCGCGTCGCGCGCTGAACGAGATGTCGCGCGCCGTCAACGATGAACGTTGCCATCGCGGCCAGGCAACGCAAAACCTTTCGCCTGCTCGCGATCCTGCAAGTTCACGGCAGCAATCACCGTATTGCGTGGAATCAAAATTTTCAGGCCATCGACTTCCGCTTCGCACATGCCTTCGCTAGCGTCGAAGGTGTCGCACATCAGCTGGCTCCAGTCGTCCTCTTTCGGATGTTCGCTGAATACGTCGTGTGAAACGTTGCGCCAGTAAGCGCCGTGCAGAATGACAAGCCATGCCATCACGACCTCGATCGGAAAATGCCGCCAGTGAACGTCGCACGTTCATGCGGTGGATGCGCCGGACGGATTGCGCAGCGACCAGACGCCCGGCGTGTTTCTAAGCATCCAGTTACCACAGACGGTGCAACGGTATTCGTCATGGCGTTCGACGGATGACGCCGGCGACGCCCTGCCATCGGAACCCATCGCACTCAAATCGCCATGCGGCGGCGCCGACGACGGCTTTCCGTCCAAAGCCTTGCATGCGTCGCATGGTTGCATCGGCGTGCCTCGCGTTATGCCACGCGCTCAACTCTTGCGCGACGTCTTCGCGACGAACGGCGTTGGCGCGTGCTGCACCTTGTCGCTTCCACATTTAGGACATTTCAGCTGCGCCGTTGCATGTTCTGCGACGTGCTCCGCGTGCTCGAACTTTTCCCCACAACTCTCGCAACGATACTGATAGGTCGGCATGCTGATTCTCCGATGCGGAAGAACTGGATGCGGATAACAAAACCGCATCGCCGTGAAAACGCATATGGCAGTAACCCATTCTAGTGCGGCATGCATCGATTGAAGGGTTTTTCGTATGCCTCACGCGTGCTGGCTATGCGTGCAGCATCGGCAATTATTTTTTCTGCACTCGCGTTCGGATATCGACACCCATTTGAATAAATGGGCACTTAAAATTTTCATGTACTGCCCATGCACGATTGACTCAATTGTCCGATCGATCGACGTCAGGAGAACCTATCGCATGCTCGACACACGAATACGACACCACGCCCTCTTCTTCGGCGCGTTCATTGCGATGATCGCCTCCGTCTGTCATGCGCAATACACGACCGACTGGCTCGCGAATACCTATGGCACGCTTGCCGCGCATGTCGGCAATGCCGCGCGTTCGATGTGGGTCGCGCCCGAAGGCGTCGTCTATACGGCTTCGATGTGGGATGAGAACGAAGGCGGCGTGGCGATTTATCAGAATGGGCAAAGCATCGGATCGATCGGCATTCATAGCGAGTTCCAGGGCAGCGCCATTACCGGCAATGCAACGTCGATCTTCGCGGCGATGCAGGCGGGCACGCAATACGGCAGCGGCGGTGTCGGCCGCTATAACCGCGCGACAGGCACACGCGATCTCGTCATCAACGTCAGCACATGGAACGCGGTGACCCGCGCCGATGCGATCACGGGACTCGCGACGGCCGGTTCGCTGCTCTATGCCAGCGATTTCTTCGGCAATCGCGTGCGCGTCTTCACGACGGATGGCGCGTGGCAGCAGGACATCAGTGTCGCCGGGCCCGGCGCGCTCACGCTGGATAGCGCGGGCAACGTCTGGGTGGCGCGCAAGAGCGCGGGCGCAATCGTCGAGTACAGTCCTGCGGGCGCGTTGCTGAACACGATCCAGATGGCCGCGACTTCGCGTCCTTCCGCGTTGTATTTCGATGCATCGACGGGTCTGCTGATGGTCGGCGACGAAGGCCCCGATATGAACATCAAGCTCTACAGCACGACAGGCGCACCGCAACTGGCCGGCACGTTCGGCGTTCAGGGCGGCTATCTCGACGCCACGACGGGCATCAAAGGCCAGGTCGGCGATAAGCGCTTCACGCGTATCGAGGGCATCGGCAAGGACTCGGCCGGCAATCTGTATGTGCTCAACAATCCTTGGGGCGGCGGCTGGGACCTCGGCCGCAACGGCGGCACGGACATTCACGCATACAGCAGCGCAGGCAGCCTGCTCTGGAAGCTGCAGGCGCTCAACTTCGAAGCCGTCGCGGCGCCCGATCCCGTGACGGATGGCGCGCTGTTCTATAGCGGCACCAACCTCTATTCGGGCACGGCGGGCGGCACCTTCATCGCCAACACTGTCGATCCCTTCTCTTATCCGGATGACCCGCGCCTGAACGTCAACGATACACAACGCGACGAGCACTTCGGCCAGCTCGTCAGCGTCGGCGGCAACCGGATACTCGTTGCGTCAGGACAGAACCCGGCCATTTTCTACTTCTTCCATTTCGAACCGTCGAAGGGGTATATCGCCGTGCCGGATGCATCGCTGCCCGGCACGGCGTTCAATACGACGCGCGCGGTGACGGGCGGTTTCAGCATCGACAGCAAAGGCGACGTGTGGGCCGGGCTCGATCGCACGAATCATATCTATCACTACCCGCTGACGGGCTTCGATGGATATGGCAAGCCGAGTTGGGGACCCGGCATCGCCTTGCCGATTCCGATGAGCATCCGTCCGTTGACGCGCATCATCTATCTCGCCGGGAGCGACACGATGATACTTGCGCAAGGCATCGCAGGCAGCTGGGACTGGACCGCGATGAATACGCGGATCGAGGTGTATCACGGCTGGAGCGCAGGCAACATGACGCGGCCCGACCCGGTGATCAATCTCACCAGTGCGAACGCGAAATCGATGACGGCGGCGGGCAACTATCTGTTCGTCGGCTACGTGCACACGGTGCCGAACATCGATGCGTTCAATCTCATTAACGGCCATCTCGACGCAACGTTGATCAACTCGAATCCAGGCAACGTGGATGTCGGCAACGATGTCGACTCGATGTATGGCCTGCGCGCCTACCTCAGATCGACGGGCGAGTATGTGGTCACGAAAGACAACTACAACGGATCGAGCATCATCGTGTATCGCTGGACGCCGTGAGGTCTTTGCGCACGGGTAGCGCGCCGCCGCGGCTCAGGCCGCGGGTGCGCCCGGCACGTCCGGTGTGTACTTTCGCAGGCGCTGCGAAATGACGTGCGAAGGCTTCTCGATGATCCGGTAGAACGCGTAGCTGATCGCAAAGGCCAGCGCCACTTCGACGAACCACGCGTAGCGCGAGCTTTCGTCGAATGTCGTCATTTCGAGTAGCGCCAGCGCGGTCTTGTGGCAAAGATAAAGGCTGTACGACCACGCGCCGCACGCAGCCAGCACCGTCCACACACGCGATTGAGATGGCGTCGCGGTTTCCGTTGCGATCCAGATTGCCGCGAAGATCTGAAATACCGGCAGCGTGATATCCGGTGTGATCAACGGCAGCATCGCCGGCTTGAGACTCGATTCCGATAACAGAATCATCACGGCCGCGCCTGCCGCAACGATCACCGTTCTCAGCACGACGAGATGGCTGGCAAGCAGACGCGTGCTCGCATCCAGCGCGCGCCTCATCGCCATCGTCAGCGGAGAATACGCGCCGCGAATCTGGAACTGCGCCGCGTTACGCTGCGTCTCCGCGATCAGGCAGCCCGATATCCAGCCGGCCGCGTACAGCAATGCCGTGCCCGGAACGCGATACGTTTCATAGACGCAACCGTGACAAACGGGATGCCCGAACAGCCGCACGCATGCCACCATCGCAGTTGCCATCAACGCACAACCGACGATCATTTCCCCGATATAGCGAAAGCGTGGCCGCAACAGCGGATAAACCGCGTAATACGCCATCTCGCAGTAAAGCGACCACAATACCGATTCCAGATAGTTCTGCCCCGACGGTAATGGCTGAACGACGCAAAGCAGTACGACGAGCGGCAATCCAATCCGGATGAATCGCGACGCGTAATAGTTGACTGGCTTGAGCGCGACGTCCTTATGATATGCGGCGTGAATGCAATAACCGGATATCACGAAGAACACGATGACGGCGGCAGGTCCGGCGAACAATGCGGTCGACCCGGACCACAACGCGCCGCCCAGAAAGGAAAGCCGGTGCGGCAGGAGTTCTTTGAAAAGGGGCGGCTTGAAGTGGTACATCAGTACCCAGAACGCCGCGAGAAAGCGAATGGCGTCGATCTTCAGGGATTTTCCGGAATTGGCCGACGCCGGCAGCTTCAAGGTATTCGCCATTTTTTTCGCCCCTTTTATTACGGCTGCGTCGATCTTATCGTCGCAGCCGATAACAAAAATGGAAAATAATTGGCGAAATTAAAACTCACCGCTCGCGGCTTGAATGCGCGAGCGGCGCTTGCAGCAATTACATCGGCGGCGCAACGCCATCCTTTTCGACCACGACGCGTTGTGCGACATAGCTGCCTTGCGAAGCCGGCGTCGCGACGACGAACACCTTCTTGCCCGGCGTCAGATCGCCATGCGTGGCGGGCGTGAACGTCACGACGGGCACATTGGGCGGTACGGTCACGACGTTGCTGCCGCCCTTGTACGACAGCTTCAGGTCGCGTCCGCTCGTGCTTTGAACCACGGTGTCGACGTTCGCGTTGGTCATCGAACTGTTCGGCCCGAGGTCCCAGTCGTAGTGCCCTTCACCCGTGCCGCGCGCGGACTCCGGGAATACCACGACTTCCGTTGCCGTCAGCTTGCCATCCGTGCCCGTGGTTGCAGCCGTGCCGATGAACGAGCCCGGCTTGATATCCGACAGTTGCATTGACTTGACGGCCGACACCGTGACGGCCGGCTTCACTTCGATCGACACCGTGTCGCCGCTGCGGCGATGGACCTTGAGCGTGTCGCCGTCGAGCGACACGATTTCACCGCGGATGCGCGAGGGTTTGGTCGCGGGCGCCTGAGCGAACGCGGCCGTGGCAAGCGTAGCGGTCAGAACGGTGGCGCCGAGTTTGATGCGGAAAGACATGGAAGCTCCCAACGGTTGGTTTAAGTGTGGCGAGTGAGAACAGGGTCATTGCGTCACGAACCGCCGAACCAGTTGTAGCCCTGGTTCTCCCAGTAGCCGCCCGGATACTGGTTCGTGATTTCGATCGAGACGATATGCTTCGGATTCTTGTAGCCGAGTTTGGTCGGCATGCGCAGCTTCATCGGGAAGCCGTACTTGGGCGGCAGCACGTCGCCGTCGTACGTGAGCGTGAGCAGCGTCTGCGCGTGCAGCGCGGTCGGCATGTCGATGCTGGTCCAGTAGTTGTCCGCGCAACGTAGCGACACGTACTTCGCGCTCGTATCCGCGCCCACGCGGCGCAGGAAATCGGAAAAGCGCACGCCGCCCCAATGCCCGATCGCGCTCCATCCTTCGATACAGATATGGCGCGTGATCTGACTTTCCTGCGGCAGTGCGCGCAGTTCGTCGAGCGTCCATACGCGCTTGCCGTGCGCGAGCCCGCCTACCTGCAAGCGGTAGGTCGCGGCGTCGACTTCGGGCACGTCGTCGATGTCATAGAACGCGTTGAACGGAAACGGCCGCGTGATCATCGACTCGGGATAAGTCGGCGCGAGTTCTTTTGGGTCGAACAGCAGCGCCTGCACGTCGTCGTTGAAAAACGAAATGCGGCGCAGCGCCGTGTTGACGGTTTTGTCGTTGGTCAGATCGCAGCCGGACAGCAGCGCGATGCCGCCCAGCGTCAACAGCCGCTGACCGAAGAGCCGTCGCGCGGGTGATTTGAGTTCGCGCTGCGCGTCGCGGATGATCGATTCGCCATGTGTGGCGAGAAAAGAGCCTGGCTGCGGGGTTCGCTTGCGGATCGTCATGATTCAGCGCCCCCGGATCATCAGCAGCAACGAACGTGGCACGAGCGCGACCATCACCACATGCACGACGAAGAACGCGACCAGCACGCTCATGCAGACGAAGTGCACGATGCGCGCATTGTCATAGCCGCCCATCAGCGTGCGCAGGAGCGGAAACTGCACGGATTTCCACACCGCGAGCCCCGACAGCACGATCAGCACGATATCGGCGATCACGACGAGATAGGCGAGCTTTTGAATCGCGTTGTAATGCGCGAGGTCGTCGTGCTTCAACCGTCCGCGCAAGGCCGCGAGCAGATCGGCGGCAAGCAGCTTCGGGTTGAGCGGCAACAGCTTGCGCCGCAAGCGCCCCGACGCCACATTGCCCGCCAGATACACGATGAAGTTCGCGACCAGCAGCCACATCACCGCAAAGTGCCATTGCAGCGCGCCGCCGAGCCAGCCGCCTAGCGTGATCGAAGGAGAAAACTGAATGACGGGAAAGATCGGCGACGCATCGTAAATCTGCCAGCCGCTCATGACCATCAGCACGACGGCCAAGGCATTGATCCAGTGCGTAATCCGTACCCACCCCGGTTGAACCGTGTTGTGACTCAAGACCACTCCAGGTTTGATGTTGTTGTTTCCGGCGCCACGCGATCAGCAACCGGCAATGCGCGGGCGCGCGCGAATCCGCGAATCCGATAGCGCGACATAGGGGCTAACGCAGTCGATCGGTGCTTATTCCGTCACGTCGTCAGATTTTTTTCTTGCATTTGACTTGCAATGGCAATGCGGACGGCGTGTCTCTTAAACGGCATGCCGCCCTTGCACCGAGCTAATGTTATGTTATAACATCGCCAACATTGCCTTTCGTCACGACGACAGGACGGAGAGTCATAACTACAACCGTTTCAACGGCGCCATCAGTCATCGCGTAAGCGATTCGAAAACTGCTTTGCTGCATATCGCATCCATAGGATTCCTATGGATCGGACGCGCGCGCGCCGTGAAAACGCATCGAACAAGATCTCAACGACAGCAAATCAAAACAACATGCGCAAACACACTCACGTGATGTACGCCACGCTGCTTCTGTTTAGTGCCGCTTCACGGGCATCGGCGGCTACGGATCCTTCCGCATCGACAGAGAGTCTCGCCGACCCAACCGAAATGACCGATGTGAAAGTGAGCGCCAAACGGCTCGATGACGTTCGCAACGGCTTGTTGCCCGAAACGGGCAGCAGCGTCTACCGCTTCACACAGGACGATATCGACGCCCTGCCCGCCGGCCAGAACACGCCGCTCAATCAGGTGCTATTGCAGGCACCGGGCGTGGCTGCGGATTCATACGGCCAGTTGCACGTGCGCGGCGATCACGCGAACCTGCAATACCGGATCAACGGCGTCATCATTCCCGAACCGATCAGCGGCTTTGGCCAGTCGCTCGACACGCGCATCATCGATCAGGTCAATCTGCTGACGGGGGCGTTGCCCGCCCAGTATGGCTACCGGACAGCGGGTATCGTCGATATCCACACCAAATCGGGCGACACGGGCAACGGCGGTTCGATCGACGTCTTCGGCGGCAGCCATCAGACCATCAAGACCAGCGCCGACGTATATGGCAGCAAGGGGCCGTTCAGCTACTATCTGAGCGGCTCGCTGGGCATGAACAATCTGGGCATCGAAAACCCGACCGCGAGCGCCAACGCCATTCACGATCACACACGCCAGGGCGACGCGTTCGGCTATCTGTCGTACATCATCAATCCGCTGACGCGCGTGAGTCTGCTGTTCGGCACGACCAGCAACCAGTTCGACATTCCGAATACGCCCGGCCTGCCGACCAGCTTCACGCTCAACGGCAACAACACGTTCGATTCATCGCAACTGAACGAAACCCAATCCGAACTGAACAACTTCGCGGCGATCGCGTTGCAGGGGACGAACGGCGGCGCATTCGATTATCAGGTCGCGTTTTTCACGCGCTACACGCGCACACAGTTCAACCCGGACCCCGTCGGCGATCTGCTGTTCAACGGTGTCGCGGCGCAAGACTTTCACAGCAACTCGGCCAATGGCGCGCAAGTCGACACCACCTGGCGTCTGAACGACAAACATACCGTGCGCGCGGGCCTGTTCTTCCAGCAGGAGCACGCGGTATTCAACAACAGCGTGAACGTCTTCGCCGTCGATCAAAACGGTAACCAGCTCTCGGATCAACCGTTCAACATTCAGGACAACAGCAGCAAAACGGGCTACCTGTACAGCCTGTACGCGCAGGACGAATGGAAGGTCACCGACCGCCTCACAGTGAACTACGGTCTGCGCTACGACCGGATGGACGAGTACACGAGCGCGAGCCAGTTGAGCCCGCGCATCGGCGCGGTCTACACGCTCACGCCGACGACGACCGTGCACGCCGGCTACGCACGCTATTTCACGCCGCCCGCATTCGAGCTGGTCTCCGGCTCGACGATCTCGAAGTTCAACGGCACGACGAACCAGAGTCCGTCCAGCCAGAACGATCCCGTGCAACCCGAACGCAGCCATTACTTCGATATCGGCGTCACGCAAAAGCTTGGTTCAGCGCTGACGCTCGGCCTCGATGCGTACTACAAGAAGTCGACCAATCTGCTCGACGAAGGGCAATTCGGCTCCGCGCTGATTTTCACGCCGTTCAACTATCAATACGGCAAAACGTACGGCGTCGAATTCACGGCGAACTTCCGGCGCGACAACGTCTCCGCTTATCTGAACCTTGCGTATAGCCGCGCGCAGGGCAAGCAGATCAGTTCGGCGCAATTCAATTTCGATCCCGACGAACTGGCCTTCATCAACAGCCATTGGGTGTTTCTCGATCACGACCAGCGCGTGACGGCTTCGTTCGGCGGCACCTACGATCTCGGCAGGACGACGTTCACGTTCGACGGACTCGTCGGCAGCGGACTGCGCAGCGGCTTTGCCAACACGGACCGTCTGCCCGTCTATGCGCAGGTGAACCTCGGGGTGATCCAGCATTTCAACCAGCCGCTGATCGGCAAGTTCGACGCGCGTCTGCTCGTGATCAACGCGTTCAACCGCGTCTACGAACTGCGCGACGGCTCGGGCATCGGTGTCGGCGCGCCGCAATACGGTCCGCATTTCGCGGTGTATGCGGGCGCGACCAAATACTTCTGATACGCGAAGTGGGAGAAAGCGGTCAAGCGCCCGCTTTCTCTTCAGCAAGAATCTGCTGGATCACCTGCTCGAACGCTTCGACAGGCTGGCCGCCCGTCACCAGATACTTCTGGTTGAACACGATCGACGGTACCGACTGAATGCCCATTGCCTGGAACTGCTGCTCTTCGGCGCGCACTTCTTCGGCATAGTCGTTGCCGTTCAGCACGTCGCGCGCTTTCGCGGCATCGAGACCGACGGATTGCGCGGCTTCGACCAGCACGTCGTGATTGCTCGGGTCCTTGCCGTCGCCGTGATACGCCTGCAACAGCGCGAGCTTCAACGGCAGCTGCTTGCCTTCGATACCCGCCCAATGCAGCAGCCTGTGCGCATCGAACGTGTTGTACACGTAATTGCGCGGGCCGAACGCAAAGCCGACGCTCGCGCCGCGTTCGCGGATCATTGCCTGCGTCTCTTCGATCTGCGCCGGCGTGCGGCCATATTTCTTGCCGAGATAATCGACGATGGCTTCGCCTTCCGGCCCCATCTGCGGATTCAGTTCGAACGGATGCATGACGATCTCGGCCTTCACGTCATCACCGAGACGCGACAGCGCTAACTGCAGCGACGAAAGCCCGATCGCGCACCACGGGCAGGCGATATCGGAGACAAAATCGATCTTGAGTTGTTGCGTCATGTGTTGCGGACCCAATGAATGTTTAGAGGATCGGACCACCTTATCAGAAACCGGCGCGATCGTTTTCTACCGCGCCGCAGCATACCCGGATTCGCAAATTCGCGCGTGTCTTGTGGCAGGCGGCGCCATTTTCACCAATAATGGCCCAATAACTGTCGCAGAATGAGGACGGCCATGGATTACCCACCCGAAGCCATCCGTACCATCGCGCTGGTCGGCCACGCCGGTTGCGGCAAGACCTCGTTGATCGAGGCGCTGCTCAAGGAAGGCGGGGCGATCCACGCGGCAGGCAGCGTCGACCGGGGCTCGACCGTCTGCGACTTCGATCCGCTGGAGCGCAAATACCACCACTCGCTCTCTTCCGCGATCGCCCACCTGCATTACCAGAACACCCGCATTTACCTCGCCGACACTCCCGGCTACCCCGACTTCTCCGGCCTTTCCATCAGCGCGCTGCCCGCCGTCGAAACCGCCGCGATCGTCATCAACGCGCGCACCGGCATCGAAATGACCACCCGCCGCATGATGGCGTGGGCCGAGGCGCGCAAGCTGTGCCGGATCATCGTCGTGAACGGCATCGATGGCGACAAGGTCGATCTGCCCGGTCTGCTCGAAGAGATTCAGGAGACTTTCGGCAAGGACTGTCTGCCCATCAACCTGCCCGCGCAAGGCGCAAGCGCCGTGGTCGACTGCTTCTTCAACCCGTCCGGCGAGTCCGATCTGCTGTCGGTGGAATCCGCGCACAACGCGCTCGTCGATCAGGTGATCGAACTCGATGCCAAGCTGATGGAGCTGTATCTCGAACAGGGCGAAGCGGTCCAGCCGGAACAACTGCACGAACCGTTCGAGCGCGCGTTGCGCGAAGGGCATCTGGTGCCCGTGTGCTTCACGTCGTCGGCGACGGGCGCCGGCATCCGCGAACTGCTCGACGTGTTCGTCAAACTGTTGCCCAATCCGCTCGAAGGCAATCCGCCCCTCTTCTATCGCGATGTCGATGGCCGGCGCGAGACGGTGCAGGCCGAACCCGATCCCAACAAGCATGTGCTCGCGCATGTCTTCAAGATCGTGATCGACCCGTACATCGGCAAGATGGCTGTGTTCCGCATCCATCAGGGCACGGTGCGGCGCGACAGTCAGCTCTATATCGGCGATGCGCGCCAGCCGTTTCGCGTCGCGCATCTGATGCTGCTGCAGGGCAAGGACCACGAAGAAATCGCGCAGGCGGGACCGGGCGATATCTGCGCGACGGCGAAGATCGACGAGATTTCATTCGACGCCGTGCTGCACGATGCCCCCGAAGACGGCAACATCCATCTCGCCCCGCTCGCGTTTCCGACGCCGATCTACGGCCTCGCCATCGAGCCGGAGCGGCGCGGCAACGAACAGCGTCTGTGGGAGATCCTGCAAAAGCTCGCGGCGGAAGACCCTTGCCTGAAAATCGAACATCCCGTCGGCACCAACGAGACCGTCGTGCGCGGTCTGGGCGAACTGCATCTGCGGCACATGCTGGAGCGGCTCGCCGATCAATACAAGCTCGGCGTCATCACGCGGCCACCGAAGATCGCGTACCGCGAGACCATTGGCGGCAAGGCGGAAGGACATCATCGGCACAAGAAACAGACGGGCGGCGCCGGCCAGTTCGGCGAAGTGATGCTGCGCGTCGAGCCCTTGCCGCGTGGCGCGGGCTATGAATTCGTCGATGCCGTCAAAGGCGGCGCGATTCCGGGCCAGTTCATGCCCGCCGTCGAAAAAGGCATCTTGCAGGTGATCGAAAACGGCCCGCTGGCGGGCTTTCCGATGCAGGACGTTCGCATCACCGTGTTCGACGGCAAGAGCCATCCTGTCGATTCGAAGGAAGTCGCGTTCGTCACGGCGGGCCGCAAGGCGTTCATCGATGCAATCCTGAAAGCGCAGCCGATCCTGCTCGAACCGATCGTAAACATCGAGGTGATGACGCCCGAGACGACGATGGGCGACATCATCGGCGACCTGTCGTCGCGGCGGGCGCAGGTGCAAGGCACGCGCAATCTGACGGGCCGTGCTGTCGTCGTGGCGGGGAAAGTGCCGTTATCGGAACTGGCCGACTATCAGTCACGCCTGAACGCGATCGCGGGCGGACACGGCAATTACAGCATCGAGTTGAGCCACTACGATCCTGTGCCGCCGAACCAGCAGGACAAGCTCGCGTCGCAGTACAAGAAGCAATCCGACACGGCCTGACGCGCCCGTCCGGCGACGCAATAAAGACGGTTAGCGCGACTTGCCGCGCGTGCCCTTCTTCGCGCTCGCGGCGCGCGGCGCATCCTTGACGGGCAACGCGCCGCCCGCGATCTGCTCCATCCACGACAACGCATCGACGTACGCCAGAAACTGTTGCAGATAGCCCGGCGACAGCTCGCGCATCAGCGACAGCGACCGATGCACGAGGCTGCTCGAATTGAGCGGCCCGGCATTGCCCGGCACCTGTTCGAGCGACACGCGCACCTGTTTCTCGGCACTGACCTTGGACCAGGTTTCGCGGAAGTAATCGAGCGCCTTCAGTTCGGAGCGAACGGCGGCACTGAGCGCAACGCGTTCGTCGCCCGCCTGCGGATGGCTCGCGATGTAGTCGACTAGTTCTCCGAGCGGTCCACGCGCGGGCTTGCACGGCACGGGTGTTTGGGCCGTCGTTGCAGCGCTGCCGAGATCTCCGGTATAGGCTTCGAGCAAGGTCGACAGACGCGCATCGAGAATGCGGCGCGCTTCGCCTTCGTGAGCGGCTGCACGCCGGGCGAGCGCATCCATGAAATGAAAGCGCAACGGATCGAACCGGTCGGCGCCCTGCTCGCGCCATGCGTCGAGCGTCGCCTGTGCGTCGCTGGTGCGCGCGCTTTCGTCCGCGCTTGCGTTGTTACTCACGGTTTCCGCCGCCTGATGACGCCGGCCTCGGCACCGCTGCAATTTCCACGCGACGGTTCTTCGCCCGCCCTTCGCTATCCGCGTTCGAACTGACGGGCTGCTCGGACCCGAACGCCGCCGCGAACACCGACGACGCCGGAATGCCCGCGTCGATGAACGAGCGCGTCACCGTCAGCGCGCGTTGCGCCGACAGTTCCCAGTTGTCCGCGAAGCGGCGGTTACTGGAGCGCACTTGCTGATCGTCGGCAAAGCCGCTGACCATCAGGATTTCGTCGTGCGAGCGCAGATACGCCGACAACGGTCCGGCAAGGCTCTTCAGCAGATCGCGCCCCTGCGGCTGCAACTGGTCGGAGTTCAGCGCGAACAGCACGTTGCCGCTGATGCCGATGCGCCCGTTCACGAGCGTCACGCGCCCGGCGGCGAGCGGCCCGGCCAGCGCCTGCTCCAGCGTCTTGCGGCGCTGCGCTTCCATCTGCCGCTGCTTGACGGCGTCGTCGAGCCGCGCCGACAGCTCCAGCTGCACGCCGATCACGCCAACCAGAATCAGCACGAACGCGCCCAGCAACACCGACATCAGATCGCTGAACGCGGCCCAGATGGGCGTCGTCGGCTCGACGCCGCCGTCGATATCGTCGTTCATGCCGCGTCGGCTCCCGCTGACGCGCGCTGGCCCGCCAGCTGCTGCAGGTCTTCGACGATCTGCTTCTGCGACAGCATGCTCAGATCGATCACTTCACGCGCCTGCGCGACGTAGTACGCAAGCTGCTCGTCGCTACGCAGCAGCGACTTGTCGAGCGCCGCCTCGATGCGCTGCAGATGCGCCGTCAGCTTGTCGTTCGATTCACCGAACAGCCGCACGGCCATGCCGAACGCTTCGCCGAGGCTCGCCACTTCGACGGCGCTGCCCGCCACCTGCGCGGCGACATCGCCGAGCTTGCGGGTTTCGGCTTCGACCTTGTCGTTGAACTGCGTGCCGACCCGCTCCAGCAGCCCCGCCGACGTCGAGACGAGCGCATCGACGGCCGTGCGCTGTTCGGTCGACGCGTGGTTCACGGCGTCGAGCAGCGTTTCGAGCGTGGCAAGAAGACGGCTGCGCTCGTCGAGCATCGCGGTATCGCGGACCATGCTGTCGGAGAGCTTCTGGCGCAGTTCGGCGACCACTTCCGCCGCCGCGCGCGGCGCTTCCGACGCAGCCTCCACGAGCCGCGAAATTTCCGCGATCGTGCCGTTGGCGTGAGTCTCGGTCTGCGCCGAGATGTCACGGGCGGTTTGCGCGAGCGTGTCGCAGATTTCCTGCTGACGGCTCGCGGTGCGCGCGCCCGTTTCGTCCCACTTCTGGCTCAAGGTCGCCGCGAGCGTTTCAAGCGAGGCGCTCCATGCGTCCAGACGTTGCTGGTCGCGCGAGGCCAGTTCGCTCTGCAAACCGGCGTGCGATTGATCCACAGCGCGCAACAGCGCGGCCGAATGCTGCTCGAAGGCGGATGCCGCCGTCGTCAATGCTTCGCGGTTGTGTTCCGCGAGCTTTTCGCTGGCGCGCTCCTGCTGCGTCAGTGCGTCCGTCCAGGCTTGAGAGACGTGTCCCGCCGTGGCGTCGAGGCGCGTCGACACGCCGTCCAGCAGCGCGGTGGAGCGCTGCTCCAAAGTCTGCGTGAAGCCTTCGAGCGAGGTGCGCAGATCCTTTGCGAGCGACTCGCTTGCGCTCCGGTGTGCTTCGAGCGCCTCGTTCCATCGATTCGCCACGTTCGCGGTAGTCGACTCGAAGCCGCTCGACAGGCCGTCCAGTTGTCGCTGCACCGCCTGCTCGACCGTACCGCGCAGGGCGGCCATTTCGAGCGCGTGCGCGGCCATGGTGGCTTCCATCGCCGGCTGCAATGCGGCGCCCGCCGCGCGCGCGCTTTCCGCCGCGCTCGACACCTGGCCCGCCGTCATGTCGAGGCGTGCCGAGACGCCGTCCAGCAGCGCCGTCGAGCGTTGCTCGAACGTCTGGCTGAAGCCTTCCAGCGATGTGCGCAGATCCTGCACCATCGATTCGCTCGCGCTCTGCTGCCCCTCGAGCGCCTTGCTCCACAAATCCGCGACCGTCGACGTCGTCGTCTCGAAACCCGTCGTCAAGCCGTCCAGTTGACGTTGCACCGCGTGCTCGACGGTGTCGCGCAGCGAGACCATTTCACGCGCATGCCCGGCCATGGTGGCTTCCATCGCCGGCTGCAACGCCGCGCTCGCCGCGCGGGCGCTTTCCGCCGCACTGTCCTTCAGCGACTGTGCAACGGTCGACACCAGCCGCGCATACGCCGCTTCCGTGCGTCCATGAAAGGCGTGCTGGTTTGAAATCAGCCGCTCGTTGAGCGCGAGGCTCTGCTGTTCGATGGCCGTCATCATCGTCTGCAGGCGGTCGACCAGCACGGGCATCGTGTCCGCCTGGCGCTGCAGCAGCTTGAAGGTTTCGTCGCGCTTCTGGCTCTGCGAGAAGGCGCGCAACGTGGTCGCGATCTTCGTGTCGAGCAGCTGCGCGGCCTGGGCACGCTCGCGGCGGCACAGCGCCGACAGCAAGCCGAGCATCGCCGAGGTCGCCACGCCCGCAATCGAGGTGCCGAACGCAAAGCCCAAACCCTTCACGGGCGCGGCCAGCGACGCGCGGATCGCCTGCAGATCCGTCGCGCTTTCGAGCGCGGCGCCCGTGCCGCGCAGCGTCGTCACCATGCCGAGCAGCGTGCCCAGCATGCCGAGCAGCACCAGCAGGCCGACGAGGTACGGCGTAAGCGCCGGCCCCGGCAACGCGACGCGCTCGCCTTCGATGCGCAGGCGCACCGGATTGCGCAAACCGGGATGCAGACGTTCGAGCCACACGCCGAGCCGGGACGGCGCTTCGGACAGCTCCGCGAGCGCGCGCGTGAGCGTCGCAGTGGCCTCCTGATAGCGCTGCAGTTCGAGCGCGCCTGCCACATAACAGCCGGCGACCAGCAGCGTGACCGCAAGCGCCAGCGGATTCGACACGACATAGCCCGCGCCGACCCAACCGGCAACAACCAGACCTACGAGAAAAACAACGACAAAATCAATGCGATATCTGGACATGTTGTCCCAGTTAGCTGATGCGAAGGGCAGCCAGCAGCCCTTCGACCGGTTGAAAACGAATATCGAGTTCGGCAAGCAACACGCTCTGCATGTCCTTGCGGAACACGTCTAGCCACGCGCCGGACCGGGCCGCAGCGGATGGACTATCGACAGTGGCCTCGGCGTCCTGCTCGTCCTGCGCGGCCTGGCGCAGGCGATCGAAATGACCGCTGAGCAGACCCGGCACCGCGCCGAACAGGCTGCGCTCGCGCGCGCCGAGCGACCGCTCCATGATCGCGTCGACCACCGCGAGCCGCGTCATCTCCGAGGTCTGCGCCGCCACCATGCTGCGCAGCCGACCGCGCAGACTGCCGATGCGCGTTTCCATCGACTGCTGCAACGCCTGGTAGCACTGGCGAAAGTCCGCGTAACTGGCCTCCGCTTCTGGCTGCTGCGCATTCTGCGCATGCGCGGCGCTGCGCCGGCGGCGCGGCGCGAGCACGCTGTCGCCGGCAATCGCGTCCGCCAGCGACGCGCGCACCCGCGCGCACTCGTTCTCCACGCTGCCCGCGCCGCGCGCGCCGGACGCGACGGCGGGCGGCGCGCTGTTGAGCGCCGTCGACAGCGCGATCGCGTCCGTCCAGCCGAGCCATTGGCTCAACTGGTCCGACAGCGACTGGCTGGAGGCGGGAACGTCGGCGGTTGTCAGGCGCGCGAGCAGACGGACGAGCGTCGGACCGCTAACCGCCGTGCGCTGAGGGGCTTGAACCATACCACCAGAAACCTTGAAAAGGCAGCATTTTACGCGCTGCCGGAGCCGGGATTGCCGGTTGGGATGTCGATGGGGCGCAGCGGACCTGTTGCATCTGCCGCAAACCCCGGCAGACATTGGGAGAGACGGATTTTCGGCCGCCGTCGCGCGCTCGCGACGGCGGCTTTTGGGCCCGCATGGCTTCGCCCGATCAGGCGAAACGGCTAGTTCATCGTCAGCACGACGCGAAAGCGTGCCGCGCCGCTCATCATGCGGTCGTACGCCTCGGCGGCGCGCTCGATCGGATAGGTTTCGATCATCGGCTTGACGTCGGCGAGCGCGCTGAACGCGAGCGTATCTTCGGAATCCGCCGACGAACCCGACGGCCAGCCCTGCACCGCATTGCGGCCCATGATGAACTGGACGGGCGGCACTTCGATCGGCTTGTCCGCGACGCCGAGAATGATCAGCTTGCCGTTGAGCGCGAGGCCGCCGAGCGTGGCCGTCATCGCGTCGGCGTTGGTCACCGTCGCGAGAATCACCGAGGCGCCGCCCAATGCCTTGAGCGCATCGGCGGGATTTTGCGCGCGGCTGTCGATGTAGTGATGCGCGCCCAGTTGCTTCGCGAGCGGCGCCTTGTCCTCGCCGCGCGCAATGGCGACCGTGTTGAAACCCATGCGCCGCGCGAACTGCACGCCGAGGTGCCCCAGCCCGCCGATACCGAGAATCGCGACCACCTCGCCCGCGCGCGCGCCGCTGTTGCGCAACGCATTGAACGTGGTGATGCCCGCGCAAAGCAGCGGCGCGGCGTCCACGTCGTTGAGTTCTTCGGGCATGCGCGCCAGCGCCTCGACGGGCGCGACGAGGTAATCGGCGTAGCCGCCGTCGTAGCTGATGCCCGGCACCTGCCCCTTTTCGCACACGACGAAATAGCCGCGCCGGCAATTGGCGCAATGGCCGCAATGGCCGCCGTGCCAGCCCACCCCCACGCGCTCGCCCGCTTTCCATCCTTCGACGCCCGCGCCCACCGTATCGATCACGCCCGCGACTTCATGCCCCGGCACGCGCGGATATTGCAGGCCCGGCCACTGGCCTTCCTTGGTCAGCGAATCGCTGTGGCAGATGCCGCATGCCTGCACCTTGATCAGCACCTGTCCCGCGCCGGGTGCCGGCACGTCACGCTCCACGAGTTCCAGCGCGCCGCCCGGCCCGCTCACCTGTACCGCTCTCATCTTTCGCATCGAATTGCTCCAGTCGAAGAACAGTCATGCCAGCCCGGCTTGCGATGTTTCGCATCGCGACGCAGCCGGCTGGTCCGAAATGGATACTAGGTGCTGAATGATGCGTGCGCAATTGAACGGACACAAGCGGATACGAACACGCGACACCACGTATCTGTCACGGCAGTTTCACAGGAACGGGCCGCGTCAGCAGGTCGACGTAGAAATCGAAAAAGCGTGCGTTATCGAAACGCTTGATGATCGTCATCTTTTGCAGCCCTGCCGGTGGCGAACTGGCGTAGCCCGTCGCCTTGCCGTCGTTCGCGCCGAAGCCCGTCTCGACATCGACCCACCGCTCTTCCGTCTGCGTCGCGAAGCTCGGGTCCATCAGATACGCGATGGTCAGCGTGTCCCAGATGTCGGTCGTGTAGTTCGGATTGGTTTCGAAGCCGTTCTTGCCGTCGAAACCATAGCCGTTCAACTGCTTGAACAGCTGCGTGATGATGGTCTGTTTGTTCGGATCGTGCGCGATGCGGTCATAGACGCTTTTATCCATCTTCACGGTGTCGGTCACGTCGAGGGGAACCACTGTCTGCCTGACAGGCAAACGCAGCACTTCGCGCGCTGCTTCGGGATCGAACCACCAGTTGAATTCAGCCGTCGCCGTGGTGTTGCCCGGCACGTCGATCGCGCCGCCCATGTAGATGATCTGCTTGATCATCGGCACGATCTCGGGATGCTGTCGCGCGGCGAGCGCGATGTTCGTCAGCGGGCCGATCGCAAGTATCGTCACCTGGTTCGGGTTCGCCTTCACGCTATCGACGATGAAATCCACCGCGCTTTTGCCTTGCACCTGCGTATGCGTTGCGAAGCCGTCGGGCGGCGCGACGAGTTGAGTATCCGACGTCGGTTCCGGCGTGCTCCATGCGCCCAGATAGCCGTCGCCGCCAGGAAACTGCGCAAGCTCCTGCTGGATCTCCGGATACGGATGCGCCAGCGCGTAATTCGCGCCCGCATACACGCCGATGCGGTCTCCAACACCCAGCCGCTCCATCGACTTCAACGCGTCGGCAACACCCTGTCTGAGCCACTGGTTGCCCGACACGACGGTGATGCCGAGCACCTCGATCTTGCCTTGCGCCTGCAATTGCGCGGCCATCACGCCGAGCTGGCCGTCGTCGCTCAGCGTGTTGTAGTCGCTATCGACGATCACCTTCGGCGCCGCGCGCGTGACGCCGTTTCCGCCGCAGCCCGACAGCATGACCGCGCATGACATCGTGACTAGAAGTCGCTTCAATGACGTCTCCCTGTTGTAGCTCGTGTTTGTGTTCGTACTGCACGACGAAGGCTTATTCGGCAGCAGGCTCATCATAGGGGCAAAGCTAAAACGAGCAAACCCGCGAGCACGCTAAAAGCCGCATGGGCCGTGCTTTTTGCGGCGCTGCCCATGCGTGTTGCATGTACGCGCTGAACGTTGCGCCCGCAAGCGCTATCCGACCCATAACGTTCCACTCAACGAACGCAAGATCGTCGGGTACAGTCGACATGTTGGCGGAGACATTGCGTTGCAACCATAAGGAGGAAACAAGTGCAGGCAAGACACACTCTCGCGGTCATATTTGCATGTGCGGCGCTCGGCGCGCTGTCCGTTCAGACGGCGCGCGCGGACAGCGCGCCCGACGAAACGATCACGGTAGAAGGCCTGTCGCGCCCAACCGATATCCTCATCGACAAATGGGGCGTGCCGCACATCTTTGCGCAGAACGAGCACGACGCGTTCTTCGTGCAGGGCTTCAATGCCGCGCGCGACCGGATGTTCCAGATCGACTTGTGGCGTCGCCGCGGTCTCGGCGAACTCGCCGAAGTATTCGGCCCGGCCTATGTCGAACAGGACAAGGCGACGCGGCTCTTCCTGTATCGCGGCGACATGTCGGTGGAATGGCAACGCTACGGGCCCGATGCAAAGCCTGTCGCGACGCGTTTCGCAGCGGGCGTGAATGCGTATATCGACTGGCTCGCCGCGCATCCGGACCGCTTGCCGTACGAGTTTCGCAAAGTCGGCTACTGGCCCGCGAAGTGGTCCGCCGACGACGTGGTGCGCATCCGCAGTCACGGTCTCACGCGCAATCTGACGAGCGAAGTGGCGCGCGCGAAGGTCGCGTGCAAAAGCACGCTCGATGCGGATTCGATCCGCTTCGGACTGCAGCCGCAATGGCAACCTCACATGCCTGAAGGACTCGACCCTTGCCTGCCCGACGATGTCCTCAAGGTCTTCAACCTCGCCACGCAGAACGTGCGCGTGACGCGCGATTCGTTGAAGAGCGCCGATGCCGCGACCACCGTCATCGCCGCCGCCGACAATCCCGAAGAAGTGACGGAAGGCAGCAACAACTGGGTGATCGCACCGGACAAATCGGCGACGGGCCGCGCGACCATGGCGAACGATCCGCACCGCGCCTATGCCGCGCCGAGCCTGCGCTACATCCAGCAGATCAGCGCGCCGACACTCGATCTGATCGGCGGCGGCGAGCCGTCGGCGCCGGGCGTGTCGATCGGACATAACGGCGCGATCGCGTTCGGCCTCACGATCTTCAACATCGATCAGGAGGACCTGTACGTCTATGAACTGAACCCGGCGAACCCGCATGCGTATCGGTACAAGGGACGCTGGGAGCCGATGCGCATCGTGCGTGAGCAGATCGCGGTGCGCGGCGGCCCTCCCGTCACCGCCGATCTCGCGTTCACGCGGCACGGCCCCGTGATCTACACGGAAGACGCGAAGCATCGCGCGTTTGCGGTGCGCACCGCGTGGCTCGCGCCGGGTATGTCGCCTTACTTCGATTCCGTGCGCTACATGCGCGCGAAGAACTACGCTCAGTTCAGGAACGATCTGTCGACATGGGGCGCGCCGACCGTCAACCAGGTGTACGCGGACACGCATGGCGACATCGGCTGGGTGCCGAGCGGTCTTGCGCCGAAGCGTCCGAACTGGGACGGCCTGCTGCCCGTGCCGGGCGACGGACGTTATGAATGGGCCGGCTTCTGGCCGCGCGACGACATGCCGTCCGCGTTCAATCCGAAGCAAGGCTACTTCACCACGTCGAACGAAATGAATCTGCCCGACGACTATCCCTATGCAGAGCGCAAGCTCGGCTTCGAATGGACCAACGGGTCGCGCCATCAACGCATCGACGAAGTGCTGAAGGCGTCGCCGAAAGTATCGATCGAAGACAGCGAGCGTCTGCAGAACGACGACGTGTCGATTCCCGCGCGGCGGCTCGTCGCGTTGCTTGCGCCGCTGTCGTCCGACGATGCCGACACGCGCGCCGCGCTCGCGCTGCTCAAGGGCTGGGACGCGCAGATGGGTGCGAACTCGGCGCAGGCGGCGCTGGAAGAAGTGTGGCTGTCGCGTCATCTCGGCCGCGCGTTCAAGCAAGCCGTGTTGCCGAAAGCCGCCGCCGATGCGTTCGGCGCGCCCGACACGGCCGTCATGCTCGATACACTAGAACATCCCGACGCGCGCTTCGGCAACGACGCACAAGGCAAGCGCGATGCCGTCCTGTTGACGAGCCTGGGCGACGCGTATCGCGAGATGGTCCGTCTTCAAGGCGCGGACGCAAGCGCATGGCAATGGGGCAAGCTGCAGACCAACCTCAACGCGCATCCGTTCGCCGATCTCGTCGACGCCGACATGCGCGCGAAGCTCAACGTCGGACCGACGGCCAAAGGCGGCAGCGCCTACACGCCCAACCAGTCGACGTATCGCGCGAACGACTTCCGCGAGACCAACGGCCCGTCGTTTCGCGTGATCGTCGATGTCGGTAACTGGGACAACTCGCGTGCCGTGAATCTGCCCGGCGAATCGGGCGATCCCGACAGCCCGCACTATCGCGACCTCGCGCAGATGTGGCTGGACGGCGAGTATTTCCCGCTGCTCTACACGCGCGCCGCCGTCGAGCAGGCGACCGAAAAGCGCATTCACCTCGTGCCCGGCACCTCGACGCGATGACCGCCGACGCCCGCCCCTCTGCCATCCCCACGCACGGCGAAGCCCGGCAGATGGACGGGCGCGCGCCGTTCGTGATCGTGATGAACGCCGGCTCGGGCCGCAAGCAGGGCGAGACCACGGCTGCGTTGATCGCGAACGCGTTCGGCAAGGCGAACCGCGAGTACGAACTGATGCTCGTGCATGATCCGTCGCAACTGGCCGCGACGGCGCAACGCGCGGTCGAACTCGCGCAGGCTCGCAATGGCGCGGTGGTCGGCGCGGGCGGCGACGGCACGCTGTGCGCGGTCGCGCAGGCGGTGATCGGCAGCGGCTGCGCGTTCGGCGTGCTGCCGTGCGGCACGTTCAACTACTTCAGCCGCGACCACGGCATTCCCGCCGATCCCGCGCAAGCCGTCGATCTGCTGCTGACGGCGCGCGCGCATCCCGTGCAGGTCGGCTTCGTCAACGACCGCATGTTCCTCGTCAACGCGAGTCTCGGGCTGTATCCGAAGATGCTCGAGCATCGCGAGATCTACAAGCGGCAATTCGGGCGTAGCCGGCTGGTCGCGCTGTGGTCGGCGATGGCGATGCTGTTGCGGCGGCATCGCCATCTGCGTCTGCATGTCGATCACGAAGGCACGATGCAGGAAATCCGCACGTCGACGCTGTTCGTCGCCAACAACCGGCTTCAGCTCGAACAGGTCGGCGCGGCCGAAGCGCCGTTGCTGGCGCAAGGCTTGCTGGTTGCATTGGCGCCGCGCGCGATCGGCCGCATTGCGCAGATCGTGTTGTCGCTGCGCGGCGCGCTGAGCCGGATGAGCGACGCCGACAACGTGATCGGTTTTGCCTTCCGCCGCTTTACCGTGACGCATCCGTCGAAGCGGCGCAGGCGTGTCAAAATCGCCATGGATGGCGAGGTCACGCATATGCAGATGCCGCTCGAATTCCGTGTGGGCGACACGCCCCTTTATCTGCTGAAACCCGAGGCCGATGTCGCCGCCCAGAACCGCTCATGACGCTGTTGCTCCAGATCTCCGATCCGCATTTCGGCACCGAACGGCCCGACGTCGTCGAAGCCTTGCTGCAACTCGCCGCGCGCGAGCAGCCGGACCTCGCCGTGCTGTCCGGCGATATCACGCAGCGCGCGCGGCGCAGCCAGTTCGCGGCGGCGCGGGCGTTCGTCGACCGGCTGGCCGCAATGCCGACGCTCGTGATTCCTGGCAATCACGACATTCCCCTCTTCAATCTGTTCGCGCGCGTGCTGCATCCGTATGCGAATCATCGACGCGTATTTGGTGACGATCTCGAACCCGTCTTCGAATCGCGCGAACTGCTGGTGATCGGACTGAACACGACGCGCCGCTCACGGCACACGGACGGCGAAGTCTCCGCAGAACAGATCGAGCGCGCCGCGCGCCGGCTCGAACGCGCGACGCGGCTGCAACTTCGCATAGTGGTCACGCATCATCCCGTCGCGTCCGTCGCGGCAGAAGACACGCGCAACCTGCTGCATGGCCACGAACCGGCGATCCGCCGATGGGCGCAGGCGGGTGCCGATCTGATCATCGGCGGCCATATTCATTTGCCGTATGTGCTGCCGCTCGCGAGCCGCATGGACATCGCGCGCCCCGTGTGGGCCGTGCAGGCGGGCACAGCGGTATCGACGCGCATCCGTGCGCAGATTTCCAATTCGGTCAATCTGATCCGCTACGACGCGGACGAGTCGAACGGTCGCAAGGCCATCGTTGCCCGCTATGACTACGACAACAGCAACGCATTCGTGCCCGTGCTGGAACATGAACTCGATCTCGCCAGCACCGACGAAGCGCGTTCGCCCGTTTCCGTGCGCGCGGCTGGCTCGTCATGATCGAGCTTGCGAGCATCGCGGGCCGGCACGCGCTCGAACTGATGGTGGCGACGTTGCTCGTCGCGGCGTGCATCGCGTATGGCGCGTTTCGTATCGGCCGTGCACGCGTGTTGACCTTCGATGCGGGGATACGCGTCGGCGTGATCGTCATCGTCGCTGCGGCCGCGTGCTTCGCGGTGCTCACGCATGCGCTGTTGACCGGTCCCGCGTTGACCCGCTTCGACCTCGCATTCGCGCTCGATCTCGGCGCTAGCGTGTCGCGCGAAGTCAAACATGTGTTCGCTGTTGCGACGCATCTCGGCGATCCCAAGGTGCTGGCCGTCTGCTGCACAGTGGGCGTCATTGCCCTGCTGTCCACGCGGCATCTTCTGCTCGCCTGCACGCTCGCCGCGGCGTCGGGCGGCAACGGCCTGTTGAACATGACGCTCAAGCAACTGATCCGCCGCGCGCGGCCCGACTACGACACCGCGTTCGCGTCCGTGCATAGCTGGAGTTTTCCGAGCGGCCATACGTCCGGCTCGCTCGCGACTTATGGCGCGATCGCGTATGTGCTCGTGCGGACGCTGCCCGCGCGCTGGCAGTTGCCCGCCGTACTCGGCGCGGTGGCGATAGCCGGGATGATTGCGTGGAGCCGGTTGATCATCGGCGTGCATTACGCCAGCGATGTGCTGGCGGGCGCGATGTCGTCGACAGCATGGCTCACGCTCTGTGTGCTGGTGGCTGAATGGTTGCGTCGACGCGCTATCGGCTGAAACTTCTGTCAACGGCGTGCTTCACGTTCACGCCGAACCCACTTTCCCATCGCGCCGTTGCCGCGCGAACACGAATTTCAGCCACTCGCGTCCATTGACGACCAGCATGCCCGCCAGCACGAGCGCCGCGCCCGCGAGAAAGGTCGGATCGAGCCGTTCATGCAGCAGCAGTGCGCCGAGCGCGACGCCGAACATCGGCGCCATGAACGACAGCACGCCGAGCCGCGACGCAAGATAGATTCTCAGCAGATAAAACCACGCAACGTAACTGAAGAAGCAGACGACGAAGGCCTGAAACCCGAGGCTCGCCCACACCAGCGTGTTGCCATGAAACGTGGACTGGCCGGTCAACAGCGCGAACGGCAGCAACACGACGAAGGCCCACACCAGCTGATAGAACAGCGTCTGCGTGGCGGGCGCTTCGCTCAGGCGCGACGCGCGTACGGCGACGGTTGTCAGGCCCCACACGGCGCCCGCGCAAATGCCCAGCAGGTCGCCCAGCATCCAGTTCGGCGCCGACGGCCCTGCGCCGCCTCCCGCGCCCGGCCCGACAAAAGTAATCACGATCCCGACAAAGGCGAACGCGATGCCCGTCCACTGCATGCGCGTCAGACGTTCGGAGGGCAGCACGATCTGCAGACCGACTGCCGCGAACATCGGCGCGGTGTAGAGGAACACGGCCATGTGGGACGCCGTGGTCAGTCGCAGCCCTTCAGCGACGAACAGAAACTCGGCGGCAAACAGCACGCCGACCAGCGATCCTGGCCCGAGCGCGACGCCCTTGAGCCATGTGTCGCGCACGATCAGCCGGCCGAACACCCACACCAGCACGGCGGCGACGCCGGAGCGTAGCGATACCTGAAGCATCGGCGAAACGTCGGCAGCGATCGCTTTCATGGCCGCCTGTTGGAGTCCCCATATCAGGCACAGCATCACCATGCTTGAAACGGCGAGGCCGTCCAGAGTTTTTCTCATTGATATTCGTCAGCGGGTCTTGCGCGAACGCGCGCACGTGAAGTCGCCGCGCGTGGTTGGCGTGAATAGATACAGCGCGGCGGGTCCGGCCGACTGACAGTGCGTGGGCGGCAGTGGCATGCCGTCACGACGAATCCTATTGAGCCGGTTAGCGGATCGTTTCCCGCGCGTAAGGCATTCGATTGTCAACCATTTGCACGGCCTTGTCGACTCGCTGCCGGCGCGGGAAAGACGCGTCGAGCCCTACGGAAAGATCGGCGAAGCGGGCTCCGCGCCTTCGAGATCGGCTCGCGGCACATGCTGCGCGATCAATTGCTCGATTTCATGCTCGCGCGATCCGGGCACGTCCGCCATGATCAGCAACTGGCCGTCGCGTATCGCATCGCGAAAGCGTTCGAGTTGCGTGTTCGGCTCGTTGACACCGATCATCGTGGCCGTCCACGCGCCGAAACCTGCGCCTGCCACGGTCAGCATGACGACCGCGCCGCCCGCGATGGCCAGTTCCGCAGGCGGATAGACCAGCGCGACGAGGCCAAGCAGCGCGCCCGTCACGCCGCCGAGCGCCACACCGCGTTCCAGCGAATGCACGACGTCGCTGCTTTGCAGCAAAGAGGCTTGGGGCAATTCTTCGAGTGTGACGCTGTGATTCGCGAGCACGTGGATGTGCCGCCAGGTGATGCGCGCGCGCAGCAGGTCGTCCACGATCGCTTTCGCGGTCAGCGTGTCAGGGGCAATGAAATAAAGGCGTCTCATATCGGCTCTCCGTCGAATGGCGGCATCCGCAACGGGATGCAACGGGGCGATACGTCTAATCCTACGCCTGAATGGGCCGTTCAGCGGGCCGCAACCACATGCTAGTCAGCATGCTGCACTGCGGCACCTAGCCATGTCCCGTCACGAACTTCTTCGTTGCGTGATAACCGTGCTTGGTCGCGTCGGCAACGGCATGGCCTGCCGCTTTCGCGCCGTGTCCGACGGCATGCACTCCGTTGCGAACGGCGTGCCCGGTCTCCCGGCCAGCCGTCTTCGCGTCGGTCTTGAACTGGTGAGCGCCGCTCGCGAGGCTCGCGTGCGCCAGCGGGCTGACCACGGCCAGCATGGCCACGATGATGGAAATTCTGGGCGTTTTCATGACCCCGATTTTCCCATATTGGCTGGGCGCGTACCTGAGCCAGGCCGGTAAGCATCGTGTCGATTTTGTATCGCGATGTTTCCGCACCCTGCTTTCGAGCAATCAGACAATCGCCTTACATTGCGCACGCTTTCGCTCGCGCGCGCTTACGTCTAGGCTAGAACAAGCTCGATACGCATCTATCACGGTGTTCTGCCGCAACGGAGCGAGGCCCGCCATGCAATTGTCCGCCGTCACCGTCGTCAAGCCCGAAACGACCAACTTCATTCTCGGGCAATCCCACTTCATCAAGACCGTCGAGGATATCCACGAGACGTTGGCCGGCGCCGTACCCGGCATCAAGTTCGGACTCGCATTCTGCGAAGCGTCGGGCAAGCGGCTCGTACGCCGCTCCGGCACCGACGATACGCTCGTCGAAATGGCCAGCCAGAACGCGCTGAACGTCGCGGCGGGCCACAGCTTCTTCGTGTTTCTCGGCGACGGCTTTTTCCCCGTCAACGTGCTGAATGCGCTGAAGACCGTGCCCGAGGTTTGCCGCATCTTCTGCGCAACGGCGAATCCCGTCGAAGTGCTGGTGGCGGAAACGGATCAGGGCCGGGGCATCGTCGGCGTGATAGACGGGTTCTCGCCGCTCGGTGTCGAAGGCGCGGAAGACGTGCAATGGCGCAAAGACCTGTTGCGCACGATCGGCTACAAACTTTGAGCCGCATGGAACATCGACGCCTCGCGCCTGGCACACTGTGGGCCGCCATCGAGCGGCAGACCGCGCACGCGCTGCGCTGCGGCGCGCTGCAGCCTATCGATACCGTTCAGGCCGTGATCGAAAGCGGCGTTGTGCGCTTCGTCGTGCGGCAGGTGTCGAGCCTCACGCGCAAGGAACAGCAGCGCCGGCAAGCGCGCAAGCTGCAGACGCAGAAAGGGCCCGTCGCGAATCCGTTCCTTCCCTACGAGCCCGACCTGTTCGTCGCCGATATCTCCGACACGCATCTGGCCTTGCTCAACAAGTTCAACGTCATCGATCATCATCTGCTGATCGTCACGCGCGATTTTCAGCGGCAGGAAGCGCTGCTCGATCATGCGGACTTCGACGCGTTGATGGCCTGCATGGCCGAGTTCGACGGCATCGGCTTTTACAATGGCGGCCCCGAGGCGGGCGCCAGTCAGCCGCACAAGCATCTGCAGATCGTGCCGCTGCCGCTCGGCGATACCGCGCCGTCCGTGCCCGTCGAGCCGCTGCTGGCAGAAGCCGTCGCCAATGGCCCCGCGATGCGCGTGCCGGGTCTGCCGTTTCGTCACGCATTCGCGCGTATCGCACTGGACCATGCGACACCCGCCGATGCCGCAAACATGGCGCTCGCCTGCTACCGTGCGCTGCTCGACGCAGTGGGCATCGGCGCGATCGGGATCGATGGCGTTCCATGTCAATCGTCACCCTACAACCTGCTCGTCACGCGCCAATGGATGCTGCTCGTTCCCAGATCGGCGGAACACGTGGAGGGGGTGTCGGTGAATGCGCTGGGGTTCGCCGGTTCGCTGTTCGTGCGTGACGCAGCGCACATGGCGCTGATCGAGCGGCTCGGCCCGATGACCGTGCTGCAACGCGCCTGCTTGCCCTGGCCGCAATAGGATCGCCCTATGACTGGCACATGAAACTGGTATTTCCGTGCCATCGGGGCTTCGCCTAACCTCTCCGTATCGAGAACAAACGCGCTGGCGCTAGCTGGCGACGGAGACAGGCATGAACCAGCAGTCCGCTGCATCCGATGCGCAAACCGTCATCGCCGCCGACATCGTCGTGCCCACGTCGGCCGTCGCGCTGGGCGCCACCCTCGACTACGACTCGCCGCCGCTTCCCGGCGACGCCCTACCGCTTCTCTGGCACTGGATCTTCTTCCGCCCGACCGTCGCGCAGGCGCAGATCGGCGACGACGGCCATCCGCGTAAAGGCGGTTTTCTTCCCGACCTCGGCTTGCCGCGCCGCATGTGGGCGGGCGGCCGCCTGCGCTTTCACGCGCCGGTGACAGTCGGCAGCGCGATCACCCGCGAATCGTCGATCCTGAACGTCAGCGAGAAGCAAGGCCGCACCGGCAAGCTCGGCTTCGTCACCGTGAA
Source organism: Paraburkholderia largidicola (assembly GCF_013426895.1). Taxonomy (NCBI): domain Bacteria; kingdom Pseudomonadati; phylum Pseudomonadota; class Betaproteobacteria; order Burkholderiales; family Burkholderiaceae; genus Paraburkholderia; species Paraburkholderia largidicola. Next base: position 1,388,452 of record NZ_AP023176.1, read on the forward strand.
TCACCGCGTCTATTGCGAAGGCACGTTCGCCATCGACGAAGAACAGGACATCGTCTACCGCGAACCGGCCGCGCCCGGCACGCCCACTCCCGCGCCGACAGCCGCGCCCGATGCCGCGCACTGGCACCGTCAGATCGTCCCCGATGAAGTGCTGATGTTCCGCTACTCGGCGCTGACCTTCAACGGCCACCGCATTCACTACGACAAGCCTTACGCGACGCAGGTGGAAGGCTATCCGAATCTCGTCGTGCATGGACCGCTGATCGCGACGCTGCTGATGGATCTGCTGCGCAGGCAATGTCCTGGCGCAACGGTGCTCGACTTCTCTTACAAGGCGATGCGGCCGAGCTTCATGGGCAACGCCCTTCATCTGTGCGGCCAGCCGTCTGCGGACGGCAAGACGGTCGAACTGTGGTCGAAGGACCACGAAGGCTGGCTGACCATGACGGCACGCGCCACGCTCGCCTGACTCCGCAATCCGCAACCGCATACGACTCGACCATGATCCATACCGTCACCGATCCGTTTCAGGACATCCGCGAAGCTGTTCGCGACCTCTGCCAGCAATTTCCCGCCGAGTACTTCCGCAAGGTCGATGAAGAACGCGGCTATCCCGAAGCCTTCGTCGACGCGCTCACCAAAGCAGGCTGGCTCGCCGCGCTGATCCCGCAAGAATATGGCGGCTCGGGCCTGGGTCTCACGGAAGCGTCCGTCATCATGGAAGAGATCAACCGCTCGGGCGGCAACTCGGGCGCGTGTCACGGGCAGATGTACAACATGGGCACGCTGCTGCGCCACGGATCGGCGGAACAGAAACGGCTGTATCTGCCGAAGATCGCGAGCGGCGAACTGCGCCTGCAATCGATGGGCGTCACCGAGCCGACCACGGGCACCGACACGACGAAGATCAAGACGACGGCCGTGCGCAAGGGCGATCGCTACGTCGTCAACGGGCAGAAGGTGTGGATCTCGCGCGTCCAGCATTCCGATCTGATGATCCTGCTCGCCCGCACCACGCCGCTCGCCGACGTGACGAAGAAAAGCGAAGGCATGTCGATTTTCATCGTCGATCTGCGCGAGGCCATTGGCCACGGCATGACGGTTCGTCCGATTCCGAACATGGTCAATCACGAGACCAATGAACTGTTCTTCGACAACCTCGAAATCCCTGCTGAAAACCTGATCGGCGAGGAAGGCATGGGCTTCAAGTACATCCTCGATGGACTGAATGCCGAGCGCACGCTGATCGCGGCCGAATGTATCGGCGACGGCTACTGGTTCATCGACAAGGTCTCGCAGTACGTGAAAGACCGCGTCGTGTTCGGCCGCCCGATCGGCCAGAACCAGGGCGTGCAGTTCCCGATCGCGCGCTCGTACATCAATGTCGAAGCGGCGAACCTGATGCGCTTCGAGGCCGCGCGCCGCTTCGACGCGCACGAGCCGTGCGGCGCGCAGGCCAACATGGCCAAGCTGCTCGCCGCCGATGCGTCATGGGAAGCGGCCAACGCCTGCCTGCAGTTTCATGGCGGCTTCGGCTTCGCAGCCGAGTACGACATCGAGCGCAAGTTCCGCGAGACGCGTCTCTATCAGGTTGCGCCCATCTCGACGAACCTGATCCTGTCGTACGTCGCCGAGCATATCCTCGGTCTGCCGCGTTCCTTCTGAGAGCGAGTCGATCATGCGTCCGCTTCAAGGCATCAAGGTCGTCACGTTCGAACATGCGATCGCCGCGCCCTTCTGCACCCGTCAGCTCGCCGATCTCGGCGCACGTGTCATCAAGATCGAGCGCCCAGGCGCAGGCGACTTCGCGCGCGGCTACGACGAGCGCGTGTCGGGCCTCGCGTCGCATTTCGTGTGGACGAACCGCTCGAAGGAAAGCATCACGCTCGATGTCAAGCAGCCGCAGGCGCTCGACATCGTGCACAAGCTGCTCGCCGATGCCGATGTGTTCGTGCAGAACCTCGCGCCGGGCGCCACACAGCGCCTCGGCTTCGATTACGCGACGCTGAGCGTGAAGTATCCGAAGCTGATTGTCTGCGATATTTCGGGTTATGGACTGGACGGTCCCTTTCGCGACAAGAAAGCCTATGACCTGCTGATCCAGAGCGAATCGGGCTTTCTGAGCATCACGGGTTCGGACGGCGAGCCGGCGAAAGCGGGCTGCTCGATCGCGGATATCGCGGCGGGCATGTACGGCTATACCAACATTCTCGCCGCGCTGCTCGAGCGCGCACAGACAGGACGCGGCAAGCATATCGACGTGTCGATGCTCGAAAGCATGGTCGAGTGGATGAGCTATCCGCTCTACTACTCGATCGACGGACAGACGCCGCCACGTCAGGCGGGCGCCTCTCACGCGACCATCTTCCCGTATGGACCGTTCGTCGCCGGAGACGGCAAGACGGTGATGCTCGGCCTGCAAAACGAGCGCGAATGGAAGAACTTCTGCGAGACGGTGATCGAGCGTCCCGAACTGCTCACGGACGAGCGCTTCGCGGCGAACAGTGGCCGCGCGAAGCATCGCGAGGAACTGACGCGCGTCATCGTCGAGGCGTTTTCCGCGTGGACAGCGGCGCAAGTGATCGAGCGCCTGGAGAAGGCCAGCATCGCGAACGCGCGGATGAACGACATGCACGACGTCTGGAACCACGAACAGTTGCAGGCCCGGCAACGCTGGACGCAGGTCCAGACGGCGGCGGGCGAGATCCCCGCGCTCTATCCGCCGGGCATGTCCGCAGAAGACGAGCCCCGCATGGACGCCGTTCCCGCGCTCGGCGCGCATACGGACGCGATCTTGCGTGAACTGGGCTATAGCGCAGCGGAGGTGGACGCGTTGCGCGCTGTTAAGGCCGTGTAGTCATTCGACAACCAGATACGCCGGGCAATCACTTCAAAACAATCAAGCCCGCCTCGCCTTTGCTTCGTCTGTGGCAAGGCAACCAAACCAGGAGACACAAACCATGTCAGTCAACGCCGCCGGTCGACTGGACCGTCTGCCCATTTGCAGTTTCCACTGGAAGATACTCGGCCTGATCGCCGGTGGCGCGTTTCTCGACGCGTTCGATATCTATCTCGCCAACGGCTCCGTCGCCGCCATGGTGAAGGAAGGCTTCACCGATCTCCAGCATGGCGCGATGTTCGTCTCGGCGACTTTCGTCGGCATGATGATCGGCGCGTATGCGGCGGGCCATATCGGCGACCGGCTCGGACGACGCTATTCGTATCAGCTGAACCTCGGCATCTTCGGGATCGCTTCGATTGCCGCCTGCTTCGCGCCGAACATCGAATGGCTGATCGTGCTGCGCTTCATCATGGGCGTGGGGCTCGGCGCCGAACTGGTGGTCGCGGCGGGCACGCTCGCCGAGTTCGTGCCGCCCGCGACGCGCGGCAAGTGGGTATCGCTGCTTGCAATCATCATCAACAGCGGGCTGTTCGCGGCGCTCGCGGCAGGCTACTGGATCATCCCGAACCTGGGCTGGCGCTATATGTTCGCCATTGCAGGCGTCGGCGCGCTGATCGTATGGTTCCTGCGTCACCGGATGCCCGAATCGCCGCGCTGGCTCGAATCGACGGGACAACTCGACGAAGCGGAAGCAACGCTCGCCGCGATCGAGCGCGAAGTCGAAGCGCGTGTCGGCACGCTGCCGCCCGTCCAACGCGTGGTCAATCTGAACGTGGGCGCGGTGCCGCTGAGCGCGCTGTTCGCGCCCGGCATGCGCGGGCGCACCTGCGTCGCGGCGCTCACGGCGATTGCCGTCAATATCGGGCTATACGGATTCATCGCGTGGCTGCCGACCTTCTTCGTCAGCGAAGGCCTGTCGATCGTCAAGTCGCTCGGCTTCGTGATGCTGATGTCGATCGGCTCGCCCGTCGGCGGCCTGGTCGGTTACCTGATCGCGGATCGGATCGGCCGTGCGAAAGGCATCGTGCTCGCCGCGCTTGTGAGCATCGTGCTGGGGTGGATCTATGTGACGTTGCGTGAGCCTGCGCAGATCATCGTCGTCGGCTTCTGTCTTGTGACGACGATCTATACGATCACCACGCTCGGGCTGTTCGGCTACATCCCCGAACTGTTTCCGACGGAAGTGCGACTGCGCGGCACCGGCGTCGCGGGAACCTGCGGACGCGCTGCGTCGATTGCGACGCCGTATCTGGCGCTGCTGCTGTATCAGCGCGTGGGTGTGTCCGGCGTGATTGCAATGGTCAGCGTGATCTTTGCGGTGCTATGCGTTGCGATCTGCATCCTTCGCGTCGAGACCAGCCGGCATGCGCTCGAAGATGTCGCGCCGGGAACCAGCGATGCCACCTCTACCGCCCGTAACCGCGACGCAGCGCACGCGGCGGAACACGCTTGATCAGCCGGGCGTGACCTGCTTTCGCAGCGTCACGCCCTGCCATGTTTCCCGTTCGACCAGTTCCGCGATCAGTTCGATGAGCATTTGCCTCACGGCGACCGTCGCCGAATGCATCGGCACGCCGTTCGGCCAGCAGATGCTGGCAGGACGGCGAATGACGGGATCGACGATCTTGCGCATCTTCGGCATGCGGGTGTGATCGAGTTGCGCGAGCGCCGACGACGGCAAAATCGTGCATGCGCGGCCCGAATGGGCGATCAGCAGCATCGACGGCAACGAATCGATATCGGCGATGATGTTCAGTTCGACCTTCTCGCTAGAAAAAGTCCGCTCGATCAGAAGCCGCAAGCCATTCGACACACCCGGCGCAACCAGCTTGACGCCCGCGAGTTTCGCGAGCGGACACGTGGTGGAACGCGGCGAGACCGCGCCGCCCGGTTCGCCGAGCAGATAGAGCGTCTCGTCGAGCACGGGCAACGCGGAAATGCCGGGCGTATCGGACTCGCGAAACAGGATGGCGAGGTCCAGTCTGCCGTTGGCGAGCAACTCGTTGAGATAGCCGCTCATGCTCTCGAAGAACTGCAGACGGATGCCCGGATAGCGGTCCTGGATGCGCTCGAACAGCGGCACGGCGAGCACCGATGCCATCGTCGTCGGCAGGCCGACTGCCACCGTGCCCGACTCGCTGCCCGCGCCTTTCGTCACTTCCTGCTTGAGTTGCTCCATCTGCCGCAGCACGAGCCGCGCATGACGATAGAGGGCATCGCCTTCAGCCGTCGGCGTCACGCCATGATTGCTGCGCAATAGCAGCGACACGCCGAGTTCTTCTTCGAGACGCGCCATCTGCTGACTCAACGAAGGTTGCGCGACAAAGAGCTTTTCCGCCGCTTTGCCAAGACTGCCGTAATCGACGATGCTGACAAAGTAGCGGAGCTGGCGAACGTCCATGAGCGGTTGATGGTGTGAGCAGTTATGCGATGAGCGCTGATTGTCGATACGTGTTGGGGCGCTCGGGCTGGGAGCCCATTTTATACTGCTGCCTGCTCGATGGACGTGGGATGCGTGCTCAGTGCGCGCTGAGCGTTCAGGTGCCGCTCGCGTCGAGTATGCCTTGCGCGCGAAGAATGACGGGCCGGTCGACCATCTTCCCGTCCACCGCCACCGCCGCGCCGTTCGCGCGCTCGAATGCTTCGAGCACGCGCTTCGCCCATGCGATTTCCGCTTCACCCGGTGCGAAGCAGCCGTTGACGGTCGACACCTGCTTGGGATGAATGCAGAGCTTGCCCGCGAATCCCCAGCGCTTTGCCCGGGTGGTTTCGGTTTCGAGTGTTTGCGTATCGTCGATGGCGGGCGTCACGCCGTCGATGGGCGCACGAATCTCCGCGACGCGAGAAATCATCACGAGCTTCGCGCGAAACGTATCGAGTTCGTCGCCATCGGAGGCCATGCCCATGTCGGCGCAAAAGTCGAGCGTGCCGAACATCAGTTGATGCACGAACGGCGCCCTCGCGACTTCGAGCGCGTTCCACATGCCCTTCGCGCTTTCGATCAATGGAAAGACGGGCATCGTGCTTCGGGTTCGCGAGACTAGCGCGGTGACATCCGCTGCGCGCTCCGCTTTCGGCAATATGATGCCCGCGACGCCGCGCAGTTTGCCGAGTGCGGCATCCTGCTCGAACCATGGCGTGCCGACTGCGTTCACGCGGATCAGCACCGGGCGCTCCGGCGAGAGCCATTCGGCTACGGCCTGTCTGGCGTGGTCTTTGTCGCCGGGCGCGACAGCGTCTTCGAGATCGACGATAACGGCGTCCGCGCCGCTCTTCAAAGCCTTCTCGAAGCGTTCCGGACGCGTGCCCGGAACGAACAGAAACGAGCGATGCGGACGATTAACAGGCTGCGACATCTCGACTCCCCACAAGTGTGTTCGTCACAATGCGCCCGTCAGTTCCGGCACGACGGTGAACAGATCGCCGACGAGGCCATAATCCGCGACGCTGAAAATCGGCGCTTCTTCGTCCTTGTTGATCGCGACGATGACCTTCGAGTCCTTCATGCCCGCCAGATGCTGGATCGCGCCCGAGATGCCGACCGCGATGTACAACTGCGGCGCGACGATCTTGCCGGTTTGTCCGACCTGATAGTCGTTCGGGACGTAGCCAGCATCGACGGCTGCACGTGAGGCGCCCAACGCGGCCTGCAGCTTGTCTGCCAATGGCTCCAGCACCTTCGTGTAGTGCTCGCCACTTCCGAGGCCACGACCGCCCGACACGATGATGCTCGCGCTCGTCAGTTCCGGACGATCCAGCTTCGTGACTTCACGGCTCACGAACTGCGAGATGCCTGCGTCTGCCGCTGCGTCGATCTTCTCGATGGACCCGCTGCCGCCTTCCGCTGCTGCCTGATCGAAGCCTGTTGCGCGCACCGTAATGACTTTGATCGTGTCTTGCGATTGCACCGTGGCGATGGCGTTGCCCGCGTAGATCGGGCGCTCGAATGTGTCGGCGCTGACCACAGCCGTGATCTCGCTGATCTGCGCGACGTCGAGCTTCGCCGCAAGACGCGGCGCGATGTTCTTGCCGTAAGCCGTAGCGGGCGCGAGGATGTGCGAGTAGTCCTTCGCGACATTCAGCACCGTCGCCTCGATGTTTTCCGCGAGGCCTGCTGCCAGTTGCGGTGCGTCGGCGAGCAGCACCTTCGACACGCCTGCCACCTTCGCCGCCGCGTCAGCCGCACCTTGCGCGTTATGGCCTGCCACCAGCACGTGAATGTCGCCACCCATCCTCTGCGCGGCAGCAACTGTGTTCAGCGTCGCTGCCTTCAGCGCGACGTGGTCGTGTTCAGCAATTACCAGAATCGTCATGTTCTTTTCCTGTACCTCAGAGAACTTTGGCTTCGGTCTTGAGCTTCTCGACCAGTGCGGACACATCGGCCACCTTCATGCCAGCCGAACGCTTCGGCGGCTCGCTGACCTTCAGCGTCTTCAGACGCGGCGTGACATCGACGCCGAGTTCTTCCGGCTTGACGGTTTCGAGCGGCTTCTTTTTCGCCTTCATGATGTTCGGCAGCGTCACATAACGCGGCTCGTTCAGGCGCAGATCGGTCGTGATGACAGCCGGCAGCGTGAGTGACAACGTTTCCGCGCCGCCATCGACTTCACGCGACACCGTTGCCCTGCCGTCCGCAATCACAACCTTCGAAGCAAACGTCGCTTGCGGCAGCCCCGCCAATGCAGCGAGCATTTGCCCCGTCTGGTTGGAATCGTCATCGATAGCCTGCTTGCCGAGAATCACGAGCGAAGGCTGTTCCCTGTCGACGAGTGCCTTCAAAAGCTTCGCGACAGCCAGCGGCTGCAGTTCTTCATTCGACTCGATCAGAACGGCACGGTCCGCGCCAATCGCCAGCGCCGTGCGCAGCGTTTCCTGACATTGAGCAACGCCACAAGAAACCGCAACCACCTCGCTGACGACACCCGCTTCCTTCAAACGCACCGCTTCCTCGACGGCGATTTCATCGAACGGATTCATCGACATCTTCACGTTCGTAATATCGACGCCCGTGTTGTCCGACTTCACGCGGACCTTCACGTTGTAGTCGATCACTCTCTTGACCGGGACCAGCACTTTCATGGTCGTCTCCACTTTTATAGAAGGATCACGAGCCTAAGCCTCGTGAGCAGCCTCTATTTGAAAGCGCGCCCCGCCGCAACGCAAATACCAGATTGCTCTGCCCGTCATAGGTTTCGGCGATGACGGGCACCCTCGCTGCCAATTTTGCGCAACGCACCTACAATAGCTCTCGCCGCGGCGAAGCCCTTCGCCGGTGTTGTTAGACAACGCATTTACATCATGAATATTGCCCACATCAGATCGCGATTTTTTGTTGCCGTCCTGTTCTTCACGATGCTTGCTTTCGGCAATAGCGTATCGGCGCAGACCGTCGATAGCTCCGATCCGCAGGTACTGGTCAAGTCAGTGACACAGCAGGTGCTCGACGAAGTCCACAAGCAGGCGATCGACCCATCGGATATCCCGCGCATCATGGATATCGTGAACCGGGACATCCTGCCTTATATCGACTTCGAGCATACGACGCAGCTTGCGTTGGCCCGCTACTGGCGCACGGCCACGCCCGCGCAACAGCAGCAGCTCACGCAGCAGTTCAAGATGCTGCTGATCCATCTGTATTCGGGCGCGCTCGCGCAGCTCAAGCCGGATCAGAAGATCGAATATCCGCCGATGCGCGTCGCACCGACCGACACCGACGCCGTCGTGCGCACCATCGCCTCCACCAACGCGCAACCCGTCGAGATCGATTACCGTCTGCGCAAGACGCCGCAAGGCTGGCGCGTGTACGACCTCAACGTAATGGGCGCCTGGCTCGTGCAGACGTACCGGCAGCAGTTCGGCGAGACGATCCAGCAAAGCGGCATCGACGGGCTGCTGCGCTTTCTGACGGACCGCAATCAGCAGCTCGCGTCGGGCAAGCCGCAGTAAGCGGCGTCATTGGACTGGCGGTTCCCGCATCCGCCAGTCGCCCCGCTCAGGCAGCGGCCGAAGCGAACAGCGTCACGAGACGATCCAGACCGTTCACTTCCCAGTCCGGCCGCTGCCCCATTTCCTCGAACGTCTTGCCGCCCCGGTTGATCCAGCAGGTCGGAAAACCGAAGTAGCGCGCGCCCGTCGCATCCCAGGCATTCGACGACACGAACAGGATTTCCCTTCGGCCGACGCCAAACGCCTGTTCCCCGAGCTCGTAAGCGCGATTGTCTGGTTTGTAAACGCGTACGGGATCGACGCTCAGCAGATGGTCGAAGCTGCTCCGAAGCCCTGCATGAGTCACGACGGCATCGATCGAATGCGGCGAGCCGTTCGACAAAATGGCGAGCTTCAGTCCGCGATCTCGCAGCGCGCGCAGCGCATCGGGCACTTCCGGATAAGCTTGCAGACGCAGATACGCATCCGACAGCGAGCGGCAAGAAGCCTCGTCGAGTTCCAGCCCGAGATGCCGGATCGTGAAGCGCAACGCTTCTTCCGTCACGTGCTCGAACGGGATATAGCGGTTCATCAGGCTGCGCAACCACGTGTATTCGAGTTGCTTCTGCCGCCATACGTTGCTGATTTCCTGGCCGCGCCCAGGAAAATGCTCGTCGCACTGGACGGCAACCGAATGCACGTCGAACAGCGTGCCGTACAGGTCGAATGCAATGGCCTTGATGTGGTTCATACCGCGTCTCCTCCAGAAAAAATGTGAAGCACTGCCGCGTGCGCGACGGGTGCGCTAGTCGCGATTCTTCTCCTTGAGCCGCGCCCGATGCGCGGCCACTTTCGCCCGGTTGCCGCAGACGGCCATGCTGCACCACCTGCGCGCATGGCCCCGCGTGTGATCGGCGAACAGCAGCGTGCAGGTCGGTCCTTCGCACGCTTTCACCTGCGTGAAATCCTCTTCGCAGACGAGTTTCGCCAGCGCCTCGGCGATCGGCATCAGCAACGATTCCGCCGACTGCCAGCGCCGCACCGTCCGAAACGAAAACGCGGTCGCGCCGTCCGGACCGTTCGCGACGATCTCGCCATGCTGTTCGTCGCGCGCGAGCAGCGCGTTCAACGGGCCGAGCTCGCGCAGATCGCTCGCCGCAAGCGCATGCCCTTTCCTCTTTTTCACGTAGCCGCGAAACCACTCGCGCAGCTCGCGCGCCTTCGCCGCGATCTCGTCGAGCTCGGCGGGCGTCGCGCGTGAGCGGATCGACGCAAGCGCGTCGGGCGGCACCATGCCCGCCTGGTCGAGCCAGCTGAGCAGCCCTTCGCCGTCACTGATCCAGTCGACGGGCACGTCGACGGGCGTCGCAATCGAATTCAGGAAATCGAGCCCCGGCGCGTCGGCCAAAAACATGGCCGGTATCTGGCGGTAGTCCATTGCTATGACAAATGTAAGGTGACGATGACCCCATCGTAACCACTAAAAAACCTCTTGACAAGTTACATCGCGGATTCGTAACCTATAAAATATTCGCTGAACGGTTACACGAGATTGCGCGATTCTGAAGCAAGGCGCGGCACAAGTCGCGTTGACGTAGTCGAGAGAAATTGATCTTTACGGAGAGAACGCCATGTCCACGATTGCCCATCGCCACGCCGACGTTGACGGTTTCAACGTGTTCTATCGGGAAGCGGGCCGCGCTGGCGCGCCGAAGCTGCTACTGCTGCACGGTTTTCCGAGTTCCAGTCATATGTTCCGCGATCTGATTCCGCTGCTCGCCGACCGGTTTCACATCGTCGCGCCGGATTTGCCCGGCTTCGGCCAGTCGGATATGCCGGCGCGCGACCAGTTCGCCTACACCTTCGACAATCTCGCCAACGTGATCGACCGGTTCACGGAAGTGATCGGCTTCGACCGCTATGCCATTTATGTTTTCGATTACGGCGCGCCGACAGGTTTCCGGCTCGCGTTGAAGCACCCCGAGCGCATCACGGCAATCATTTCGCAGAACGGCAATGCGTATGTCGAAGGACTGAGCGACGGCTGGAATCCGATTCAGGCGTACTGGAAGGCGCCGACGCAGGCGAACCGCGACGCGCTGCGGGCCATGCTGACGCGCGACACGACGGTCTGGCAGTACACGCACGGCGTGAGCGACACGACGCAAGTCTCGCCCGACGGCTATTCGCTCGACGACTACTACATGAACCGCCCCGGCGCGCACGAGATCCAGCTCGATCTGTTCGGCGACTATCAAAGCAACGTCGCGCTGTATCCGGCGTTCCAGCAGTACTTCCGCACGCATCAGCCGGCGTTTCTCGCGGTGTGGGGCAAGAACGATCCGTTCTTCCTGCCGCCCGGCGCTGAAGCGTTCAAGCGCGACCTGCCAAACGCAGACGTGCGCTTCTTCGATACGGGCCACTTCGCGCTCGAAACCCACGCGGCTGACATCGCCGCTGCCATCGCCGGCTTTCTGACTCGCTGAAACCGCTGGGCGAACGGATCATTCGCCCGATCACAGCCATCTACCTTAGGAGAACCCTCATGCGCGCCATCGTGCTCGAAAAGTTCGGCGGTATCGACAGCCTCGTCTATACGGAACTGCCGGAACCGGAACCGCTGGAAGGTCACGTCGTCATCGAAATCAAGGCGTTCGGCGTCAACCACGCCGAAATGCATATGCGGCGCGGCGAATGGGCCGAAGCCGCCAAGGTGAGCGGCATCGAATGCGTGGGCATCGTGAAGTCATGTCCCGGCGGTGAATTTCCTGTCGGTGCGAAAGTCGCCGCGCTGATGGGCGGCCTCGGTCGCACGATCAACGGCAGCTACGCGCAATACACGCGGGCCCCGGTATCGAATGTCGCGCTGATCGAATCCGATCTGCCGTGGGCCGAACTCGCGGCCATTCCCGAAACCTACGCAACAGCGTGGACCTGCCTGTTCCGCAACCTCGAACTCACCGCGGGCCAAACGGTGGTGATTCGCGGCGCGACTTCTTCGTTTGGACAGGCCGCTGTGAATCTCGCCGTGAATGCGGGCGCGAAAGTGATCGCGACGACGCGCAATCCGGCGCGCTTCGACATGCTCAAAGCACTCGGTGCGGAACGTGTCGAACTGGAAGGCCCCGATCTGTCGAAGCGCATCGCGGAAGCGAAGCAGATCGACGCCGTGCTCGATCTGGTCGGCAACAGCGTGATTCTCGATTCGCTCGCGATGCTGCGCCGTGGCGGCCGCGCGTGTCTCGCTGGCTGGCTTGGCGGTCTCGCGCCGATCGCGGATTTCAATCCGTTGCTGCAAATGGCGAGCGGCGTGTATCTGACGTTCTTCGGCAGCTTCGTATTCGGCACGCCGGGTTTTCCGCTGTCGGATGTGCCGCTGCAAACCATCGCCGCCGATGTCGCTGCCGGCCGCCTCAAGGCCAAGCCCTCGCGCGTGTTCTCCTTCGATCAGATTCACGAAGCGCACCGTGTCATGGAAGCGAATGAAGCGGGCGGCAAGATGGTCGTCGTTCACTGAAGCGTGTTATCGGATCCAACGAGGAGAATAGACATGGCAGGCAAAGTAGCGATCGTCACGGGCGCGAGCCAGGGTATTGGCCGTTCGACGGCGATCAGACTCGCGAAGGACTTCGACGCGCTCGTGCTGGTCGCGCGCAATCGCGAGAACCTGGAAGAAACGGCGCGGGCCGTGATCGATGCGGGCGCGAAGGCGCTGACGCTCGACATCGACCTGTCGCTGCCGAACGCCGCGCAGGAAGTCGTCGATCAGGCGCTCGCGTCGTTCGGGCGGATCGACGCGTTGCTCAACATCGCGGGCGCGGTGCCGCAGATCGACGTGTTCGACATGACCGACGAGCAGTGGGAACACGGCCTTGCATTGAAACTGCACGGCGCGCGGCGGCTGACGATCGCAGCGTGGCCTGCGTTGAAGGCGGCGTCGGGCTCGGTCGTGCTGATGTCGGGCAACTCGGCACTGTTTCCGAAAGCGCCGTACGCGGCCGTCGGCACGATCAACGCGGCGATCGTCGCATTGGCGAAGGCGTTTTCGGATCGCGGCATCGAAGACGGCGTGCAGGTCAACAGCGTGCTGCCCGGCCCGGTGATGACCGGGCGTCGCCGGTCATATCTGGAGCATTGGGCGCCGCTGCACGACATGACCGTCGAAGAAGCGACGGCGAAGTTTCCGAAGGAAGCGGGCATTGCGCGGTACGGCGAGCCCGAGGAAATTGCCGAGCTGATGGCGTTCATCGTGTCGCCCGGTGCGCACTGGATGACGGGATCGACGCTGCGCATGGACGGCGGAGAAGTGAAATCGATCTGACGATGCGGCCGGCAGGCGTTGTGGGCGCGTGCCGGCCTTTCGTCAGGATGACTGCAAGAGCATCCATAAGCCTTTAATCACGACGATGACGCCTATCGCTTGCGCAACGCGTTCGGGAGATGGCGCGAGACGTTCGGCTGTGATCGCTAGCGTGACGAGTGCCATCGCACGCAGGTCCATCATGCCGCTGACGAGAAGCACCGACGTCAATCCCGCGCAGCACACGATGCAATGCGCGCCGAGGCGTGTCCCATATGCCCACGCGTCGCTCGCGCTGCCTGGCGCGGTCAGCATTCGGCTGCACGCCAGATAACGCGACTTCCATGCGCTGAACTGCGCTATCCCTGCGAGCAGCACGACACAGCCTGCCGTGAGAGGCACAGCGCGAGCCAGCAACGGCATTTGCAACACAAGCGTCATCAGCGCGAAGCCCAGCGCAAACACGATCACGCCCAGAACCGCCCACGCGAAGAAGTAGCCTGCTGCCACCAGCGCAACACCCGTTACGCCCTTTCTACCGATGGCTTCGTGATAACGCCACAACACAGGCGCAAGCGACGGCAGCATCATCGCGACCATCATCACGATCCACATGCCGACGAACGTGGCGGCGACGCGCGGCCATTTCTGACCGCACATCGGCGCCCATGTCATCGACAGCGACCAGCCGCCCGGCATCGGCAGTTCGCCCATCGCCGACATCGACAGGCATCCGATCACCGTCAGCGCCGCGCACGCGACGAAAACGAGCGCCGTCACGCCGAAGAACGTGCGCCGCGAGGCACCCGCATTCATCAGAGGCCGCGCGCTATCCGTACGCATGAAAACGCCCGCGCTATCCACGATCCGCCTCAGCCGCGTGCGTACTCGTCGTGACGGCGCCACCAGATGCCGCTCTCGTTACGCCCTTTCGGCGCGCGGTCGAGCCACTGGTACATGCCCCACAGTCCATCCACGCCGCGCGCGTAGGTCGAATACGCGTGATACACGACGCCGTCCTCGAGCACGAAGGTGCTGATGCCCGGCCGGTCGCGCGAATACGTAGGCACATCGGTGCCGCAACTGGCCGCGAACCGGACGACGGGTTCCGGCGCGGGCGTCATATCCATCGCATGGCCGGCCCGCTCGAAGTTGTATTCGATGTCGCCCGTGCGTTGCTGCGCTTCCGTGAACGACACGCTGAAATCGAAATTGAAATCGCTGCCATCCGCCGACGCCCACGGAAACTTCCATCCCATCCGCGCCTTGTACGCCTGCAACTTCGCGAGCGGCGCACGCGACACGGCCGTCAGCGTCACATCATGATTCGCGAGATGCACGGCCACGCCGTCGAAGCCATCCGCAATCGCCGAGCACGACGGGCAACCCGCCGTGTAGTCGGGGCCGAACATGAAGTGATAGACGATCAGTTGCGAGCGTCCTCTGAAAAGATCGGGCAGTGTCGCGCTGCCTTGCTCGGTCTCGAAACGGTACGGCTTGTCGATCTTCACCCAGGGCAGCGCCTCACGCTGCCGCGCGAGTGCGTCGCTGCGCCGCGTCAGCGCCTTCTCTTCCGCCAGCAGTTCGAGGCGTGCCTTCAGCCATGCGTCGCGTGTGGCGACCGTGTGCTTGCTCATCGTGTGTTCCTCCATTGAATGTCCGATGCGTGTTGTCGATGAATCGTGTCGTGCTAGATTAGTGCGGGACATCCAAGGGTCGGGAGTGACAAGTGTGGCGTGATTCAGATGGACGCAACCCTCGTAGCCGCCGCGCGCTCGCTCGCCGCGGGTAATCCGCTCGGCGCGCTGAATCGCGTCGCGTTGCGCGGCGACGCGCCCGCGCTCGCGCTGCGCGGCATCGCGATGGCGCAACTCGGCGATCTCGTGCGCGCGAAGTCGCTGATACGCAGCGCGGCGCGCGCCTTCGGTCCGAGGGACGCCGTGGCCCGCGCGCGATGCGTGGTCGCCGAAGCGGAGATCGCACTCGCCTCGCGCGATCTCGGCTGGCCCGCGAAATCGCTCGAAGCCGCACGCCAGACGCTCGAAGCGCACGACGACCGTCTGAACGCCGCGCACGCGCGCAATCTTCAGGTGCGCCGTCTGCTGCTGATCGGGCATCTCGACGAGGCCGAACGTCTGCTCGACGGGTTCGATGCCGCGCCCTTTCCACCGGCATCGAGCGCCGCGCACGAACTGATCGTCGCGGGCATCGCGATGCGGCGTCTGCGCACGAAGACGGCGCGCGCCGCGCTTGCGAGAGCCGAACGTGCCGCGCGTCATGCCGCCATTCCAGGGCTCGCGGCGGAAGTCGAAAGCGCGGCGCGCCTGCTGGATACGCCCGCCGCGCGCCTGATCGCAGGCGGCGAAGAGCGGCTTCTGCTGCTGGAAGATGTCGAAGCCTTGATGGCGTCGAAAGCACTCGTCATCGACGCTTGCCGTTATGCCGTGCGCGATGGCGACCACGTCGTCGCGCTGGCCACGCGCCCCGTGCTGTTCACGCTTGCGCGTACGCTCGCCGAAGCCTGGCCGCAAGACGTGCCGCGCGACACGCTGATCGAACGCGCGTTCCGCATGAAACACGCGGATGAAACGCATCGCGCGCGTCTGCGTGTCGAGATCGGACGGCTGCGTACCGTACTTGGCGCGCTTGCCGATATCGATGCAACGAAGCGCGGCTTCGCACTGACGCCGCACCGCGCATCCGAAGTCGTCGTGCTGGCGCGGCCCGTCGAAGAAGAACACGCATCGTTGCTGGCCTTGCTGGCGGACGGCGAATCGTGGTCCAGTTCGGCGCTCGCGCTCGCGCTCGGCGCGAGTCAACGCACCGTGCAGCGCGCGCTCGATACCCTCGCGTCGGCGGGCAAGGTGCAGTCGTTCGGCCAGGGCCGCGCGCGCCGCTGGATGATGCCGCCCATGCCCGGATTCGCGACGGCCTTGTTACTCCCCGCCACGCTGCCAATCGGCTAGCATGTAAAGCTCGACACTTCACCGACGAGGACGCAAGCATGAAACGCTCACCTGCTGAAATCGTGCGTGAATATGGACCTTTTCCGGGCATCGGCGACGTGCACGGTGTCACTTACGACGGCCAGCATGTGTGGTTCGCGTCGGGCGAAGCGGTGAACGCGCTCGACCCATCGAGCGGAAAAACGGTGCGTTCGATCGAGGTCCCCGCAACGGCAGGCACGGCGTTCGACGGACACCACCTGTACCAGATCGCCGGTGACCAGATCCGCAAGGTCGATCCGCAGACGGGGGCCGTGCTCACGACGATTCCCGCGCCTGCCGGCAGCAATTCAGGACTCGCGTGGGCGGAAGGCGCGCTGTGGGTCGGGCAGTATCAGGAACGCAAGATCGTTCAACTCGATCCGCAGACGGGCGCGGTCCTACGCACGATCGAATCGAACCGTTTCGTGACGGGCGTGACGTGGGTGGATGGCGAGTTGTGGCACGGTACGTGGGAAGGCGACGAGAGCGATTTGCGCCATGTCGATCCCGCCACAGGTGAAGTGCTGGAAATGCTCGATATGCCGGAGGGCGTCCGTGTGTCGGGGGTCGAGTCGGATGGTGCGGAACAGTTCTTCTGCGGCGGCGGCAACAGCGGAAAACTGCGCGCGGTCCGCCGGCCGAAGCGGGACACGCGTAGCAGCGATGCGCAATCTCCCGTCGACGCGACAAGCGACTGACACAGATTCCAGGAAAGCCAGCGGACAGACAGCGCTATACTTCCGCGCTTTTACCGCTACCGCCAGGCATCAAGGAATACTCATGAGCACGCTGCCACCCTGTCCGACATGCAACTCCGGGTTCACGTACGAAGACGGGGGCCTCTATATCTGCCCGGAATGCGCGCATGAATGGTCGGCGCAGTCAGTGACGCCGACCGAGCCGGCCGCAAAGGTCTATCGCGATTCGGCGGGCAATGTCCTGCAGGACGGCGATACCGTCACGGTCATCAAGGACCTGAAACTGAAGGGCTCGGGAGGCGTGATCAAGATGGGCACGAAGGTAAAGAACATCCGGCTGGTGGACAGCGATCACGATATCGACTGCAAGATCGACGGCTTTGGCGCGATGAGTCTGAAATCGGAATTCGTCAGGAAGGTGTGAGCGGCGGGCAACCGCAAACAACCAGACTCAGCCCGTGCGCCGATGCTCCACCGCAAACTTGATCAGCTCGGCCTGCCCTTCGATCTCCAGCTTGCGCTTCAGATTGAGCCGGTGCGTCTCGACCGTGCGCACGGACAGACCATTACGTTGCGCGATCTGCTTGCTCGACAGCCCTTCGGCGAGCTGATCGAGGATATCGCGCTCGCGCGGCGTCAGACGTTCGATCGGATCGCGCATTGCCGACGCATGAATCAGCCGCGCGCTGAGCCCTTCGCTGAAGTAAGTCTTGCCGTCGAGCACGGCGCCGATCGCGCGGATGATCTCCGCGCCCGGCGAATCCTTCAGCACGTAACCGCTCGCGCCCGCGCGCACCGCCTGGGTCACGTATTCGACGTTGTCGTGCATCGACAGCATCAGCACGCGGATGCCAGGAAAGCGCTCATGGAACAGCGCCGCGAGCGCAATGCCGTTCATCCCGCGCATGCCGACGTCCATCAGCACGAGGTCCGGCTCGTGCGCGGCCGCGAGCGTCAATGCTTCGTCGGCGTTGCCCGCTTCGCCGACCACGGCGAAGCCCGGCACGGCGTCGAGCCGCGCGCGCAAGCCATCGCGCACGAGGGGATGATCGTCGACGAGGATAAGGCGCGCCGCGCCCGCTGGACTGTTCATGAAGGGTCTGCCTGCATTTCGATGTGAAGCGCTGCCTGCGCGAAAAGCGGCGCAGTCGCCGTGACGAGGGTATGGCCCGGCCGCGACACGAGCTGCAACTCGCCGTTCAGCGGCTCCAGCCGCTCGCGCATGTTGCGCAAGCCGACGCCCGCGCTTGGGTCAGTCTGCACCCGTTCGACATCGAAGCCGCGGCCATCGTCGCTGATCGACAGCGTGACGCGGCGCGCCGTGACTTCCAGCGCGACGGCGGCCTGCGTCGCCTGCGCGTGCCGGAAGATGTTCGTCAACGCTTCCTGCGCAATGCGGAACAGCGCCGTCTTGACCGTGTCGGGCAATTGCGCGGCATGATCGTGGACGATCTGCGTAAAGCCGATCGCGAGATGGCTTTGCGTGCTCAATTCGCGCGTCAGTTGTTCGAGTGCGGCGGCAAGACCGAGATCGTCGAGCATCGACGGACGCAGCGCATGGGAGATGCGGCGCACTTCGCGCAGCGCGTCGCCGAGCCGCCCGATGCCCGTGGACAGCGCCGCTTCCGCCGGCTGCACGCGCGGCTCGGTCAGTTCGAAACGCGCGAGCGCCGACTCCAGCAGCAGCTTCACGGAAACGAGCATCTGGCTGATGCCGTCATGCAGTTCGCGCGACAGCCGCGCCCGTTCGTTTTCCTGCGATTCGACCACCTGCTGCGCGAGGCGCTTGAGCTTCGCGTCGGCGCTGCGGTATTCGCTGACGTTCAGCACCAGCGCGCACACGGCGATCACGCACAGCCCCGCGAGCGCGATCGCGCCGATCCATAGCATGGTGTGCTCGATATCGGACGATGCGCGCTGGTCGATGCGCGCGAGCGTCGTATCGACGTCGTCAAGATAGATGCCCGTGCCGAGCATCCAGCCCCAGCGCGGCAGCGGCACGACATAGCCGAGCTTCGGCGCGAGCTTGCCCGTCGACGGACGATGCCACACATAGCGCACATAGCCGCCGCCCTCGGCAGCCGCCGCGATGAGTTGCTGGATGGTCAGCGAGCCTGCAGGATCGCGCAAGGTCCACAGATCGCGGCCGACGAGATCCGGCTCGCGCGGATGCATCAGCGAGCGGCCATGCATGTCGTAGACGAAGAAGTAGCCGTCCTGGCCGAAGTCCATTTTTTCGAGCATCGCGAGCGCGCGGTTGCGCAGCATCGCGTCGTCGCGCGCATTGACGCCCGCTTCGTCGTAGAGCGGCTTGATCGCGCTGGTGGCAAGGTCGACGTAATGGCGCAGCTCGATTTCCTTGCTCGCCATATAGGCCGATTGCGTCGTGTCGTGCTGCGCGCTCGCGAGCGCGGTGGCCTGATGACGCACGCCGAGCGCAATGCCCGCGATCGCGGCCAGAAACGGCACGAGGGCGAGCAGGAAGATCTTTGCCTTGAGTTTCATCTGCGGAAAGCCAGTCGGACTGCCTACGTAATTCTACGTAGCGCGCTTACGTAGTTGTGCGCTTGTGGCGCACACGACGAACACGAATACTACACGCCCATGAGCATGGCACATCTTCGACCATGCGCGGCGCGCACCTTGCGCGCCGCAGAGGTCTCGCCAGCAGGCGCTGACGGGCATGCAAACAATTATGGAGACTCCCATGAACCGGGCATCCAGTTTACTCATCTGGACAGCGGTTGCGCTTCTCGGCGCATTCGCGTTCGGCACCATCGCGCTCGCGCACGGCGAGAAGGTCAGCGCCCTCTGGGTCGTGATCGCCGCCGTCTGCGTCTATCTGATCGCTTATCGCTTTTACAGCCGCTTCATCGCGAACCATGTCCTGCAACTCGACGGGCAACGCATGACGCCCGCGGTGCGGAACAACGATGGTCTCGACTACGTGCCGACCAACAAGTACGTGCTGTTCGGCCACCACTTCGCGGCGATTGCGGGCGCAGGCCCGCTGGTCGGCCCGGTGCTCGCCGCGCAGATGGGCTACGTGCCCGGCATGCTGTGGATTCTTGCAGGCGTGGTGTTTGCCGGCGCCGTGCAGGACTTCATCGTGCTGTTCATCTCGACGCGCCGCGACGGCCGCTCGCTCGGCGATCTCGTCAAGATGGAGCTAGGCACCGTGCCCGGCGTGATCGCGCTGTTCGGCGCGTTCCTCATCATGGTGATCATCCTGGCCGTGCTCGCGCTGATCGTCGTGAAGGCGCTGACCAATTCGCCGTGGGGCACGTTCACGGTCGCCGCGACGATCCCGATTGCGCTGTTCATGGGCGTCTATACGCGCTTCATCCGGCCGGGCCGCATTGGCGAAGTGTCGGTGATCGGCTTCGTGCTGCTGATGGCATCGATCGTGTTCGGTCAGAGCGTGCACGACAATGCCACGCTCGCCGCGTGGTTCACGTTCAGCGGCACGCAGCTGACGTGGATTCTGATCGGCTACGGCTTTGTGGCATCGGTGCTGCCCGTGTGGCTGCTGCTTGCGCCGCGCGATTATCTGTCGACGTTCCTGAAGATCGGCACGATTCTCGGTCTGGCGATCGGCATTCTCGTCGTCGCGCCGGAACTCAAGATGCCTGCGCTGACGAAGTTCGTCGACGGCACGGGTCCTGTGTGGTCGGGCAACCTGTTCCCGTTCCTGTTCATCACGATTGCTTGCGGCGCGGTGTCGGGTTTCCATGCACTGATCTCGTCGGGCACGACACCGAAGCTGCTCGACAATGAAAAGAACGCGCGCTTCATCGGTTATGGCGCGATGCTGATGGAATCGTTCGTCGCGATCATGGCGCTGGTGGCGGCTGCCGTGATCGAGCCGGGCATCTACTTCGCGATGAACGCACCCGCTGCCGTGCTCGGCACGACGCCTGATGCGGTAGCGCAGACCGTCTCGCAATGGGGCTTCATGCTGACGCCGGAGATGCTGACGCAAACCGCGCAGGCTGTCGGCGAAACGACGATCGTCGCGCGTGCGGGCGGCGCGCCGACACTCGCGGTGGGTATGGCGCAGATTCTCCATCAGGTGATCGGCGGACAGGCGATGATGGCGTTCTGGTATCACTTCGCCATTCTGTTCGAAGCGCTCTTCATCCTGACGGCTGTCGATGCGGGCACGCGTGCGGGCCGCTTCATGCTGCAGGATCTGCTGGGCACGTTCCACCCTGCTCTCAAGCGCACGGAATCGCTGCCGGCGAATCTGATTGCGACTGCGCTATGCGTGGCCGCGTGGGGTTACTTCCTGTATCAGGGCGTGGTCGATCCGCTGGGCGGCATCAATACGCTGTGGCCGCTGTTCGGCATCTCGAACCAGATGCTGGCAGGGATTGCGCTGGTGCTCGGCACGGTGGTGCTGTTCAAGATGAAGCGCGAGCGTTTTGCGTGGGTGACGCTGGTGCCGACCGTCTGGTTGCTGGTTTGCACGATGACGGCTGGCTGGCAGAAGATTTTCGACGCGAATCCGAAGGTTGGGTTTCTGGCGCATGCTGCGAAGCTCGGTGCATCTGCCGATGCGGGCAAGATCATTGCGCCGGCCAAGTCGATCGAGCAGATGCATCGGATCATGTTCAACGACTATGTGGATGCTGCGCTGGCTGGGTTGTTCATTTTTGTGGTGGTTAGTGTGGTGTTTTATGGTGTGCTGGCGGTGGTTCGTGCGCGACGCGCGGATCGGCCGACTGTGCGGGAGACGCCGTTTGAGATTCTGCCTGCCGGGCAGCGTGCAAGCGGTACGCAATAAGCGGAGCGCGACATGTTCTCTGGACTTCGGGATGATGTGGTCAATGCCGGGCGGTATCTCGGGCAGGCTATGCGGTTGATGGTCGGTCTGCCCGATTATGAGACTTACGTCTCGCATATGGGTGCTGTGCATCCTGATCGCCCTGTGATGACTTATGAGGAGTTTTTTCGGGAGCGGCAGGTGGCGAGATATGCCGGCGGCGCTGGGAAGTGTTGTTGAAGGGGTGGTTTTTTTGTCTGCGACGCTGGTGGGGGTTTCGCTTTTTGGCTTTGCGGATGCTGGTTGGTTTGCTTGTTTTTGTCGTTGGCATCCGCGTTTTGTTAGCGTGCTTCAGGCGTCGCCCCTGTGCGGGGCGGCACCTACTTTTCTTTGCCGCCGCAAAGAAAAGTAGGCAAAAGAAAGCGGCTCACACCGCCAGCACGTGTGTTTGCCTGAGGGCCCCCAAAGGTTCTTATGCTTCAAACGGCAACGTCCCAGTCCGCGTTCGTTGCCAACGTTCTCTCCGTATGCCTCACCCGCTTCGTGCACCCACGTCACAGCACGCCGTACCAGACAGTCCACCGCCGCCAAGGTGGCAAACTGTGTGTCGGCCCAAGTGCTCCACACGCCTCACTTCGGACCGATAGCGCACGCGTCCCACCCTGTAAGAGCGCAGAGCTATACGACGCGACAACCTACACATAGTTTGCCACCTGGGCGGCGCATAACATTCGCCGCCGCGTGTTGTTGTGCGAGAGTTTGAAGCGGGTGATGCGCTTATTCAAAGCGTTGGCAACGCACGCAAACAAGCGGGTTGCCGTGTGCGGCGTGGGGACGTTGGGGGCCCGTGGATAAGAAGATGGGCTGGCGGTGTTAGCCGCTTTCTTTTGCCTACTTTTCTTTGCGGCGGCAAAGAAAAGTAGGTGCCGCCCCGCACAGGGGCAACGCTAGCGAACCAATAACATCGCGCGGATGCCGGCGCAAAGGCAAGAACACAAAAACCGCCCGCGCCGCGAAGGCGAAAAAGCAAAAAGCAAAAAGCAAAAAGCAAAAAGCAAAAAGCAAAAAACCACCCAGCGTCGCAGACAAAAAAACCAACCCTACACAACGACCTTCGCACTCCGCCCGCGCCGTGCCGTCCCCGACGACAACCCCCCTACCAGTTCCACATACTCCTGCTCAAGAAACGGCTCCGCATGCTCGAGCAAAAACCGTCGAAACATCAAACAGGTCGGCGACAACTGCTTAGAAGCAAGATGCACGATCTGCCAGGTCCGCTCAACGGGCGTCCCGTTCACATCAAGCAACGCTATCTCCCCCGTCCGCAATTCGAGCCCCAGCGTATGCAATGAAATAAGGCTCACCCCCATCCCCGCCATCACAGCCTGCTTGATAGTCTCATTGCTCCCAAGCGTCACACACCGCGAAGGTGTGAAAAGATGCTGCCGAAACGTATGCTCGGCCACCGCCCGCGTCCCCGACCCTGGCTCACGCAACAGAAACGTATCCCCCGCCAGCTCCTGCAGATCGAAACGCCGCGCATCGCGCAAAGGATGCGTAACCGGCGCAATGATCACATGCGGATGATAAGCAAGCGGCTCAGCCGTCGTGCCCAACTCAGGCGGCGGCCTGCCCATGATCGCGAGATCCGTCGCGTTGTCCTGCAAGAGCCGCAACAACGTCTCGCGATTGCCCACGGAAAAGTGCACATCTACCTTCGGATACTGCTTCGAATACTGCGCGAGCAGCTTCGGCGCGAAGTAAGTCGCCGAACTCACGATGCTCACCGTGATCGACCCGCTATCGGCTTGTGCCAGCGAGATCATCGTGTCTTCGGCATCCTTGATCTCGCCGAGAATACGGCTCGCGTGATGCGACAGTCGCTCGCCCGCTTCCGTCAGACTCAGCCGCCGCGCGATCCGCTCGAACAGCGGCATGCCGATCGCTTCCTCCAGCTGGCGAATCTGCATCGACACGGCCGGCTGCGTCAGATGCAGTTCTTCCGCCGCGCGCGCGAAGCTCGGCAGGCGGCTTGCGATCACGAAGATCTGCAATTGCCTGAGCGTCAGCGAGCGGATCAGGTTCATGTGGCAAGTTCCATGGGCGTGGCAACGCGCGGCAGGCGCGCGCCGCCACGCAGCGACATCGCAAGATTCAGCGGCTCGCGCGCGGTCCGGCAGGCGGCGCCGCAGGTGAGGTCGGCGTGCCGTGCGCAGGCGGCGACAGCTTGCGCAGCGAGCCCTCGTAGCTCAGCGACTCCGTCTTCAACGGATGCGCAAAATCGTCGTTGTCGCCGGGTACGTCGGTGCGCAGCAACGACACGCCGCCAGGCACGCCCTCAGCGAGCACGAATGTGTAGCGCTTGCTCGTGAACTTCGGAAAGCGCTGCGCATTCGGATCGTGCAGATACGGCTGGATCACGATCTTGCGCGCCTTCACGGGCTTGCCGTCAATCTGTATCGTCGTGTCGGTGATGGTCGGCGACGCCGCGAGTGCAAGCCGCACGCGCTGCTGGAAATAACGCCGCTGGCCGCCCGTCGCCTGCTCCATCCCGGCGATATCGCGCTCGAGAAAATACAGGATCACAGGGTTGCACGGCAGATTCTCGGGCAACTGCACCTTGCCGCTCGCATCGCTGACGGTGGCGTCGCTGTTCGCGTTGCCCGCGCTCGCGACCAGCACGCGGACTCTATCTGTCTGCTTGTCGGGCGGCGCGGACACGACGAGCGAATAATCGAGCTCCGTCTGCGACGCGATGCCCTGCAAATGCGGCGTGAGAAACAGCAGCTTTTCGGCAGGTGCGATGGGCGCGGCGGGTGCGGACGGGCCACTGGCTCCGCTAGCCGCATCGGCTGCGCGCGCCCCATGCGGCGCGGTCATCGACAACACGAGCGCCGCCATCGCGGCTGCGCCACGCATCGCAAACGCACGCGCGCCGACGCGTGCGTTCGCCGCCACAGCGCCCGTCATTTCGGCGCATCCGATGCAACCGGCGCGCTCGCCAGCGGCAAGAGCGGCACTTCGTAACTGACGAGAATCTTGTCGATCGTGTCCTGATGCGTGGCGATCCACTGGTCGACCTTGTCGTGCCACGCCTTTTCGCCGTAACGCACGCCCATCGAGATTTCATAGTCGAAACGGATGCCCGGCTGCGGCGGGAACGGCACGAGCTTCACGCGGTCGCTGGCCTGTTTCGCGAAGTAGCCTGCAATCGGTCCCCAGACGAACACGACGTCGACATTGCCCTGTGCCAGATCGTGCTGGATCATCTCGCCCGGAAATGCATTCGGGTCGCCGCTCTGCGCGCGATACGACACGGCCTGGTCGATCAGGTTGTTGTTCAGCAGCCAGTCGACGGCGGGCGTCTGCGAGAAAATGCCGAGCTTCAGCTTTTTCAGTTGATCGGGCGGCAGTTTCAGCAGATCGGCGGGTGCATTGATGTTCGCGAACTCGGGGCGTTTGATGAACACCATCGCGTAGGTGGAATGCAGCCACGGCCGTGTGGTCGACGTCATGTCATAGCCATGCGGCACGCCGATGATCAGGTCGCATTTGAACTGATCGCTGTTGTCCACCTTGTCGCGCAACGTATGGCGCACGAAGCCCATGCGCTGCGGGAAGTACGTGTATTCGAGCTTGTAGCCGAAATCTTTGGCCATCGCGGCCGCGATCTTGTTCTCGAAGCCCTCGCCCTTGTCGTTCGACAGCGGCATGTTGTTCGGATCGGCGCACACGCGCAGCACCTTGTCGGCGCCGTCGTTGTTCGGCAGGTTCGGTGCGGGTGCGCCCTGCGCATAGGCGGATGGCGCGCCGACGCAGGCCCAGCACAGCGCCAGCATCGCATAGACGGCATGGACGGCGGAACTTCTGCGATCGGTCATCGAGGTCTCCCGGGTTGGCGTCATGCGGCCTGCAGCGCGATGCGATGCAGGCCATCGCAGCACGTCACGGGCAATCGCACGACTTTATCGTCACTTCGCATCGATCGCCTGCAGATCGCCGGGCTTGATCGTGCCGTCGGAGCGGCCTTTCAGGTAGGCGAACAGATTCTCCCAGTTCTTCTGCATCATCTGGCTCGAACTGAAATCGGGCATGCCTTTGTCGACACGTCCGCCGAACACCGTGCGATGAAACTCGTTCTTGTCGAGCGTCTTGAACGCATCGATCAGCGACGGACCCACGAGGCCTTCCTGCTTCGCGCCGTGGCAGCGTTCGCAGGCGAGCGCGCGCCATGTTTTCCATCCCTGCAGCGTATCACTGTCGACCTTGTTGCCGTCGACAACCTTATACGCAACCTTCTGAGCCTGGGGCGGCGCGTCCGACGACTGTCCCCAGCTATTGGTCATGACAACAGGTAAAGCGCTCAACGCCAGTAACGCACCTGCAAGCGACAGCACAACACGGCCTTTCATGCGTTCGTCTCCCTATCGTTTCGATTGATGCTTCAGGCACAACCGGTTGGCCGCGCGGCACATCGCATCGGCGACGCGCCGCGGGCACGCCTTCTGTTCGGAGCCGAAGACCGCGTACAGGCGTCTTCGGCTACGTCACTGCTGCTGCGAGACTGCTTGCAACGCATCAGGCTGCATCAGCCGTTCCCGCCGGGAATGGCGAAGATGAACAGCGTGCCGCCGAGCGCGGTGTACTTCGCCAGCTCGCGGTAGCCGCCCACGGCGCCCAGGCCTTCCGTCGACTTCTGCAGGCCGGCTGCCATGCCGATGCCCGCCCAGCCGCCAATGCCCGAATACACGCCGACGAACTGCTTGCCCTGATACTCATACGTGAACACGTTGCCGATGATCCCCGACGGCGTCTTGAACTTCCACAGTTCCTTGCCGTCCTTGATCCGCACCGCCTTGATGTAGCCTTCCAGCGTGCCGTAGAAGACCACGCCGCCCGCCGTCGCCAGCGCGCCCGACCACACCGAGAAACGTTCCGGCTTGGACCAGACGATCTTGCCCTTCGCCGCATCCCACGCGATGAAGTTGCCCATCGCGCCCTTCTCGTTCGGACCGGGATACATCGACAGCGTCGCGCCGACGTACGGCTGGCCGGACACGTAGTCGACATCGAACGGCTCGTAGTCCATGCAGACGTGGTTGGTCGGCACGAGGAACAGGTTCGACGATGGATCGAACGCGGCAGGTTGCTGGTCCTTCGAACCCAACGCCGCCGGGCAGATGCCCTTCACGTTGTGATCGGGGCCCGCTTTCTGCGTCGAGTACGAGGCATTGCGAATCGGCAGGCCGCTCTTCAGATCGACGCTGTCCGCCCAGTTCACGGCCGGGTCGTACTTCTGCGCGACCAGCAGTTCGCCCGTCTCGCGGTTCAGCGTATAGCCGAAGCCGTTGCGGTCGAAGTGGACGATGGCAGGCGTCTTCTTGCCGTTGATCGAAATGTCGGAGAGGATCATTTCGTTGACGCCGTCATAGTCCCACTCGTCGTGCGGCGTCATCTGATAGACCCACTTCGCCTTGCCCGTATTCAGGTCGCGCGCGAAGATCGACATCGACCACTTGTTGTCGCCGGGACGCTGTGTCGGGTTCCACGTGCCCGGATTGCCCGTGCCGTAGTAGACAAGGTTCAGCTTTGGATCCCACGCATACCAGCCCCACGTGGTGCCGCCGCCGAGCTTCCACTGATCGCCCTTCCAGCTCTTGATCGACGAATCCGCGCCGACTGGCTGCATCTTGCCGTCTGCCCAGGTCATCGTCTGTTGAGGATCGAGCAGCATCTCGCTGTCGGGCCCGGTGCTATAGGCCTTCCACGCTTCCTTGCCGGTCTTGATGTCGTACGCGATCAGACGGCCGCGCACGCCGAACTCGCCGCCGGAGATGCCCGTCAGCACCTTGTCGCCGAATACGTGCGGCGCGTTGGTGTTGGTTTCACCCGCTTTCGGATCGCCGTTCTGCGCGGTCCAGACCACTTCACCCGTCTTCGCGTTGAGCGCGACGAGCTTGGTGTCGGCCTGTTGCAGGAAGATCTTGCCGTCGCCGTACGCGAGCCCGCGGTTGACGGTATCGCAGCACATCACGGAGATCACCGAGGCATCCTGCTTCGGCTCGTATTGCCAGATGAAGGTCTGGTCCTTCAGGTTGATTGCGATGACCTTGTTGGGGAACGGCGAGTGGATATACATCGTGTCGCCGATCACGAGAGGCGAACCCTCGTGACCGCGCAGCACGCCCGTCGACATCGTCCAGGCAACCTGCAGTTTGCCGACATTACTTTCGTTGATCTGCTTGAGCGGGCTGTACCGGTGATTCGAATAATCACCTGCCTGCGCCGCCCAGTTAGATGGGTTCTTGATTAGCGAGTCCAGCTGCGGATCGGCATAAGCCAGGAACGAGTTCAGCGCCGTCGCAACCAACACCGCCAGTCCGAGAACCAGGGTGCGTACGTTCATGTCTCCTCCAGATTGGGTGATACTGGTTGAAACCGTCCAGTTACCGATGACACGCTACCGGGTCGCTCCAGCCGCGCCGCTGGATGCAGGTAACGTCTTTGCTGCGCCGGATCCATTGCCCGGCCCATGCGTATGACGGCGGATCGCATATTCCATGCCGGTTGCTACAGCACGCACTGACACGCCGCTGCGCGGCGTGGCGGCGTCAACATGTTCCGCTTCGCCGCCTGTGGCGGGACATTCTGTGTCAGATACGCAAACCACCGGGCCGCGCCCACGGCTCCGCACGCAGACAGGCGGCGATCGGGCTTTGCAAAACGCACAGGGGCACTAAGCTCTTCATATGCGCATCCATCCCGACACCAGCGGAGGTCTGTCATGGCACAAGGCGAACAGGTGTATTCCGACGAGGAAATCGAGAAGAAGCTCGAAGGCCCGTTGCAGCACTGGTATCTCGAAGACGGCTGGCTGCGGCGCAAGTACCGCACGGAAAGCTGGAAAGGCACGCTGATGGTCGTCAACACGGTGGGCCATCTTGCCGAGGCGGCGTGGCATCACCCGGATCTGACGGTGTCGTATGCATTCGTCGTCGTGAAGCTGAAGACGCATTCCGCCAAGGGCATCACCGACAAGGACTTCACGCTCGCGCGCAAGATCGAAGAGGTGATCGGTTGGCAGCCGGGCAAGGAAGGCGGCCCGCTCGAAGGCACACCCGCCGACGACCAGCGCTTCCGCTATATCAAGTACGACGCGCCGAAGAGCTGACGGCGTTCGCGCGAAGACGCGCGGCTGGATCACGCAGCGGATCGCGCGAATCCGCGCCGTGTCGCGCGTGGTACGGCTCTTGCCTGACTCCGGAACCGCGCCGCTGCGGCGGTAGCGCGCCGCCTCATCGCGCCGCCCCACGCCCACACGACTCGACAAGGAAGCTCTCGCATGCGGATGTCATCCGAACGCACGTCGACACTGCCTGCCATCTCGGCGATCACGGTTGAAGCGCCCGGCCGGCTGCACATGGGCTTTCTCGATCCCGGCGGCTCGCTCGGACGCGCGTTCGGCAGCGTCGGCGTGGTCATCGAAGGATGCGGCACGCGGGTCACCGCGCGGCCCGCCGACGACGCGCAGATCGAAGGCGCCACCACCGACGCGCAGCGCGAGCGTATCGAGCGCTATCTCGCGCTACTGCACGACGCGTATGGCGGGCCGCCCGTTTCCATCGAAGTAGAACAGGCGGCGCGAGCGCATTGCGGCATCGGCTCCGGCACGCAACTCGCGCTCGCGGTCGGCACCGCGTACGCGCGGCTGGTCGGCATCGCGGCGACGACGGCGGAACTCGCGCAACGCCTCGGACGCGGCGCGCGCTCCGGCATCGGCGTGCTGGGATTCGATCATGGCGGGTTGCTCGTCGACGGCGGGCCGGGCCGCGCAATGGTGAACACGACGGCAGCCGCCGCTTTGCCGCCGCTGCTCGCGCGCCAGCCGTTTCCCGATGACTGGCGCATCGTGCTGATCGACGACACCACGCGCGAAGGCCTGCACGGCGACGACGAAAAGCGCGGCCTCGCCGCGCTGCCGCCCTTCCCGCAGACACTCGCCGCGCACGTCTGCCACCAGTTGCTGATGCGCGTGCTGCCCGGCATGGCGCAGGGCGACTTCGACGCGTTCGCCGCCGGCGTCAGCGAGATCCAGCAGTCGATCGGCGAATACTTCGCGCCGGTGCAAGGCGGCATCTATTCGAGCCCCGCTGTCGCGGCGGCCTTGCAGGCGATCGCTGCGAACCAGACAGCGGGCGTCGGGCAAAGCTCGTGGGGCCCGACGGGCTTCGCGTTCGTGCAAAGCTCGCGCCACGCCGACGACGCGCTCGCGGCCGCCCGCGCGGCGACGCGCGAGTATCCCGGCATCGTGTGTTCTGTCACGCGCGGCCGCAATTGCGGCGCGCGCTTCTATGCCGTCCAGCAGCCGCGCTTCGGCATCGACGCGCAATGAGCCGGATGTCCGCACGCCCCCGACCGATCAGACGCATGCGCACCCGACACGGGTCGCGCAAGCCCCGCTTTTGACTACGAAAGAGCCGACGCCATGTCACAAACCACTGAAAGGCCCTACATCCTGCACATGTTCACGCCGACGCCGCAGATGAGTCCGTTCGACGTCAACATGGCCGCCGACGCCGGTTATCAGATCGTCGTGCCGTATTGCGATGTCGACGTGCGCAACGTCGTGCAACTCACCCAGGACGCGATCTTCTCGCGCGGCCCGAAAGGCGTGTCGCGCACGGGCATCTTCATTGGCGGACGCGATGTGATGCTCGCCGCCGACATGCTCGACCGCGCGCGCGAAGCGATGGTGCCGCCGTTCGAAGTTTCCGTGTTCGCCGATCCGAGCGGCGCATACACGACATCGGGGGCGCTCGTCGCGCTGGTCGAATGTCATCTGAAAGCGCAGCACGGCGAAGAGCTGAAGGACAAGCACGTGCTGATACTCGGCGGCACGGGCGCCGTGGGCCGGATCACGGCCGCCATCGCGGCGACGCTCGGCGCGCATGTGACCATCGCGAGCCATTCCGACGCGGCGCGCGCCGAACGCGCGAGCCACGACGTCGACGAGCGGTTCGGCATCAAGACCTCGGGCGTCGGCACGGGCACGCCGCAGACGCTGCACGCTGCGCTTGCGCACGCGGACATCGTGTTCGCGACGGCGGCTGCGGGCGTCCAGGTGATGAGCGCCGCCGATCTCGCGCAGGCGCCGCGCCTGCTGATCGCCGCCGACGTCAACGCCGTGCCGCCGGAAGGCATCGCAGGCGTCAACGTGATGGACGACGGCAAGCCGCTCGGTGGCGCCGTGCGACCTGATGCAATCGGCATCGGCGCGCTGGCGATCGGTAACGTGAAGTACCAGGTCGAGCATCGCCTGTTCACGCGGATGCGCACGGCGGGCAAGCCGGCGTATTTCGGCTTCACGGAAGCGTTCGACGAAGCGCGCGCGGTCGTCGCCGAGCGCAGCTAGCGCACGCACGAATGAAGCGAGGCGATGCGATGCCCTTCCGTGCAGCCCGTTCCGCCGATGCCCGCGCACGCGTTTCCGCCCCCGCGCCGTTCGTCGCGGTGGCGGGCCTGTCCGCGCGCATGCTCGCGCAATCCGCCGCGCATGCCGGTTATCGGGTCGCGGCGCTCGACCTGTTCGGCGATCGCGACACGCGCCGCTACGCGAAGCTGTGGCTCGATACGGGCGGCAGCGGTTTATCGATCGATCGCGACAAACTGCAGGCTGCGCTCGAACGCGTCGTGCGGCTGCCGAAGCTGATCGGTTATGTGGCTGGCAGCGGGATCGAGCCGCACATCGGCTGGCTGCAGCAGACAGCGCGATTGCCGCGCCTGATCGGCAACGACGCGGAATCGACAGCGGCCGTGCGCGACCCGAAGCGCTTTTTCGCCTTGCTCGATGAACTGCGCATCGCGCATCCCGAGGTTGCCTTCGAGCGGCCCGAGCGGTCCGAAGGCTGGTTGCACAAAGCCGCAGACGGCTGCGGCGGCACGCATATCCGTTCAGCCGCAGACACGAATACGCAGCACGGTTACTTTCAGCGCGTGAGCGAAGGACTGCCGATGTCGGCACTCTTTCTCGCCGCGCGACGCGAAGCTTTCGTCATCGGCTATGCCGAACAGCTTTGCGTCGCGATCGGCGGGCTGCCCTATCTGCACACAGGATCGCTCGGTCCTGTCGATCTGCCTGCGGGCATCGCGCGGCAGATCGACTCCGCGGTGCATTCGATCACGGCGCGCGCGAATCTGAGCGGACTGAACAGCCTCGATTTTCTGCTCGACGGCGACGCGATCCGCGTGCTCGAAGTCAACGCGCGGCCCTCGTCGACGATGGCGCTGTACGAGCGCGCATGGCGCGACGCGTGGCCGCGTGGGTTGCTCGCCGCGCATATCGACGCGTGTCTGCATGGCCGTCTGCCGCAAGAGCGCGTAGGCGCGCCGCAATGCCGCGTTGCACAACAGGTCGTGTTCGCGCCCGCCGCTTTCACGGTGACGCGCCGCTTCAGCGATGCGTTGTTCGTCGATCCCGTCTGTCACGACGTTCCGAACCCGGGCACCCGCATCGAAGCCGGCCAGCCTGTCTGCACGGTGCTCGTGACGGGCCGGATGTCCGATGGGCGCACCGGCCTGCAACGCGAGCTGCAATACCAGACGCAACGCCTTTTGCAACGCATCGAAACCAGCCCCGAACCTTGCCATGAACTCGTCGACACACACGGCTGACCACAACGGCAACGCGCCGCCGCCCATCGCCCGCGACGCGCCCAGCGTCAACGCGCTCGCCGCGCCGCTCGTCGCGCAACTGCTGGCGGATGCCGCGCGGCTGCGCATTGCGTCGTCGCGCCATGCGTTCGGCCCGACCATCGTCGATGCGGGCATCGCGTCGCCCGGCTGCATCGAGGCAGGCGTGATGATCGCGCGCATCTGCATGGGCGGCCTCGGCCGCATCGAGACGCGCATCAGCGCCGAGCAGACGCCGCTCTGGCCCGCGATGATCGACGTGCATACGGCGTCACCGGTGCTCGCGGCACTTGGCAGCCAGTACGCGGGCTGGAGTCTTTCCGCGAGCAAGGAACAGAACAACGGCAAGAAGTTCTTTTCGCTCGGCTCCGGACCGGCGCGCGCGCTGGCCGGCAAGGAAACGCTGTTCGACGAACTGGGCTATCGCGACGGGCACGACGCGGGCGTGCTCGTGATGGAAGTCGGCCAGTTGCCGCCGCAAGCGGTGCTCGAAAAGATCGTCGGCGATTGCGGCCTTGCACCCGAAAAGCTCACGGTGATCGTCACGCCGACGCAGTCTGTCGCGGGGACGGTGCAGATCGTGGCGCGCGTGGTCGAGGTCGCGCTGCACAAGACGCATGTGCTCGGCGTGCCGCTCGTCGAGATCGTCGACGCGAGCGGCACGGCGCCGTTGCCGCCGCCCGCGCCCGATGGCCTTGCCGCGATGGGCCGCACCAACGACGCGATCCTCTACGGCGGACGCGTGCATCTGACCGTGACGCGCGACGCCGTTGCGCGGCAGCTCGCGGCGGAGTTGCCGTCGTCGAATTCACGCGACCATGGAAGGCCATTCGCCGAGATTTTCGCGTCGTTCAATCACGACTTCTATCAGATCGACCCGTCGCTGTTTGCGCCCGCCGAGGTGTGGGTCAGCAGCCTCGAAAGCGGCACGACCTATCGCGGCGGACGGCTCGACGGCGCGCTGCTGCATGCGCTTTGGCAAGGGGACGCGGTCGTTGTGGGCGACGAGCCCGCTGCCGGGCCAGGCACGCCGGGCGTCACCAGTCCGGGGGCGCCATGAGCGACGTACCGGCGGCAAGCAGCGGCCTGCGCGTCGCGATCATGACGGACGAAACCGGCTGGCACACGGGACGCCTCAAGAAGGCGTTCCGCGCGCGCGGCGTCGATGCACGCTGCGTCGATCTCGCCGCATGCCGCATCGACACGTCGTGGTCGCCGTACGGCCTCGCCATTCCCGGCTTCGCGCGCGACCTGCCCGACGCCGTGTTCGTGCGCGGCATCGCGGGTGGCACGTTCGAGCAGGTCACGCTGCGCCTCGGCATCCTGCACGCGCTGCGCGAGTGCGGCGTGCCCGTCTACAACGACGCGCGCGCCATCGAGCGCAGCGTCGACAAATCGATGACGAGCTTCCTGCTGCATCGCGCGGGCGTGCCGACGCCGCCCGCGTGGGCGACGGAATCGGCGGCCTTCGCGCAGCGTGTACTGATGCGCGAGACGGCGGCCGCGCGCCGGGTCGTCATCAAGCCGTTGTTCGGCTCGCAGGGCAAGGGCTTGCGGCGGCTCGGCGCGAACGCGTCGAACGGCGCATTGACACCGCTGCCGCCACTGCGCAGCTATCGCCAGGTTGCGTATCTGCAGCGTTTCGTCGGCAGTGCGCGCGCGCGGCCTGGCGCGTACGACTGGCGCGTGCTCGTGATCGGCGCGCGTGCGGTTGCTGCAATGCGGCGAACGGGCGGGCGCGGTTGGATACACAACGTCGCACGCGGCGCGCGCTGCGACCCTGCCGAGCTGGACCCGACGCTCGCGAACCTCGCGGAACGCGCGACGGCCGCGCTCGGGCTCGATTACGCGGGCGTCGACCTGATCCCCGACCTGTCGATGCCGGGCGAAACAGGCGCGCCGCTCGTGCTCGAAGTGAATGGCGTCGCCGCGTGGCGTGGACTGCAATCGGTGACGACCGTCGATATCGCGGCGGCGCTGGTCGACGATCTGCTCGACCGCAAGCTTGCCGCGAGCCACACGTCGACGCTGCCCCAGCCCGCCGTGCCGCTCCATGGGCGCTAGCGATCTGCTCTCCCGCGCGCCCGACGCGTTCCTGCGCGCGTGCCGGCTCGATGTCGAAGCGGCGAAGCCGGGTAATGTCAGCATCGCGAGCGCGGGGCATGGGATGCAGGCCGCGCAGTTCATCGACAGCGCCGAGGCCGCTGCGCCTGCGCTGTTTGCGCGCGGCGCGCGCGTCGGCGAGCGCATTCTCGATGCCGTGACGCGCACGCGGCACGTCGCGGGCTGCAATACGAATCTCGGCATCGTGCTGCTGGTCGCGCCGCTTGCCGCCGCACTAGAAAGCGTTGGCGACACGGCACCGCTCGATGCCGCGCGCTGGCAAGCCTCCGTCGAAACCGTGCTGTCGCGCCTCGACGTCGACGATGCGCGCGCCGCCTATCGCGCGATCGCGCTCGCCAATCCCGGCGGTCTCGGCGACGCGCCCGAGCAATCGGTGCATGCGCCGCCCACTGTCGATCTGCGCGTAGCCATGTCGCTGGCCGCCGAACGCGACAGCATCGCGCGTCAATACGCGAACGGCTTCGCGGACATCTTCGGCATGGGCCTCGATGCGCTCGCGCAATCGCACTGCAGCATGCCGACCGACCTCACGCTCGACGTGTTTCTCACCTTCCTCGGCGCGTGGCCCGACTCGCACATACTGCGCAAGCATGGCGCGGCCGTGGCGCAAAGTGTCACGCGCGAAGCGCGTGAACGCCATACGCAATGGCGCGACGCGCACGGTCGCGAGCGCACCGCGCCACTCGATGCATGGGACGCCGAACTGAAGGCGCAAGGCGTCAACCCAGGCACGAGCGCCGATCTGAGCGTCGCGACGCTGTTCGTCGCCGCCCTGCTCGACCCTCTGCGCTTCACGCGCAACAGCGTCTGAACGCATCACGAGATTAATTGGCATGGTTCCTGTTACACGGGAACGCGGTGCGTCCCCCTCAAACAACGCGCGGTTGGTCGCCACGCGTCGCGAGTTCGTCACACGTCGACAGACCCAATTCACTGGAGGAACAGCATGGCCAAGATCAACCGCGTAATGGTAGGCGAGTCGCTTATCGGCGAGGGCAACGAAGTCGCCCACATCGATCTGATCATCGGGCCGCGAGGCTCAGCAGCCGAATCGGCTTTCTGCCACGCCCTCACCAACAACAAGGACGGCTTCACGTCGCTGCTCGCCGTCGTTGCGCCGAATCTGCTGACCAAGCCCAATACCGTGATGTTCAACAAGGTGACCATCAAGGGCGCAAAGCAGGCCGTGCAGATGTTCGGTCCGGCGCAGCACGCCGTGGCGCTTGCCGTTGCGGATTGCGTCGAAGACGGCACGATTCCGAAGGACGAAGCCGACGACCTGTTCGTCTGCGTCGGCGTCTTCATTCACTGGGAAGCCGACGACGACAAGAAGATTCAGGAGTTCAACTACAAGGCGACACGCGAAGCACTCCAGCGCGCGGTAGCGGGCGAGCCGAGCGCCGCTGAAGTGGTGTCGAAGAAGGCAGGCGCTGCGCACCCGTTCGCGCCGAACTAGGCGCGCCGTATGCATGACAAGCAGTGTCGCGCGCGCAACGCGCGGCGGGCCGTAACGGTCTGCCGCGCGTTGCGTCGCGCGTGTTTCCCCGATGGATGCTGAACCCTACGATAAAGGCTGACCCATGACCTCACGTTGTCGCGCGCGTCTCGCTGTCGCGGCGTTCGCGTGCGTTGCAGTAATCCCGCTTGCCGCCCTGGCGGCCGATCCCGCCGGTGACAAGGCGCAAGGCGCGCCGCCCGGCGGCAATGACTACCCGACCCAGGGCCGTGTCGAATACGTGCTCGGCTGCATGGACGACAACGGCCATGATTTCGCCAACGTCTACAAGTGCTCGTGCGTGATCGACAAGATTGCGGCTGCCCTACCGTATGACGAATACGTCGAGCAGATGACGTTCGCGAAGTACGCGACACTCGGCGGCGAAGGCGGTAATGAATTCCGCGTCGACCGGGCGCGCGCGCAAACGAAGAAATATCGCGCGCTGCAGCAAGAGGCGTATCAGGCGTGCGGGCTCGCCAAGGCCACGCCGTCGGCGGCGAAGTAAAGCCTCTTCACCCAACCTGCGCACGCGCTGACGTGCCCGTCACAGACCGACGGGCACGTGCGCGCATCTCACGCAAAGCGCACGCGCTGCCGTTCGATGATCACGCCAACCGCGGCGACGTCGTCGAACTTTGCGGGTTTGCACAACTTGACGCGCACCCACTGAGCGCCGAATCTGTCGATCAACAACCGGGCAATCTGCTCGGCCAGCGCTTCGAGAAGCTGCACCTTATGGGTCGCGAGCAATGTGAGCAATTCGGCGCGCACGGCCGCGTAATTGATCGTGTCGTCGATACGGTCCGTCTCGCACGCGCGCAGCGACGGCACGCCGATTGCAAGATCCAGTTGCACGGGCTGCGGCTCGTGCAGTTCGCCCACGTCGATGCCGATCACCGTCTGCGCGACGAAGCCCTCGATGTACACGATATCGAGCGCGGCGCTGCGTTGCGGCTGCTCTGCTGGCTCCAGCATGGGCCGCGCGCTCGATGGCAGCACGACAGTAAAATGGATGGGACTGCTTCCTGGGTTGAAACGGTCCATGTGTCGGCTCCACAGTGGGGCGCGCGTGCGGCGCATCGGTTTTTACGGCAATCTGACGATGCGAAGCAAAAAGCAGGCGCACTCGCACACGATCGTACGACTATTTATTGATGTATCGCGACACGAGTTGTACAGTGTTTGCTGAGTGCGCTGGAACGGATTCAAACGACATATCAGCAGTTCTGCCACGCGCGCGCGAGACGCGCGGCACATCGTGAAGCACACGGGGAAACACTTATATACAGCGCAGGCCGCGCCCATCGGCAACGGGATGGACACGAGCCGAACGCATCGGAGACGCCCCTAATGTCATCGCTCGTTGACATCGATTCGCATGTCCGGGATGTAATGAACATCGTCAACAACCAGCCCGCCTCGTGTTCGATGAGCCATTCCGTCGCGCAATCGTGGACGCGCTGCCTCGTCGATTTCGGTCTGGACCCCGGACGTTTCGTGCTGCCGCCCGTGCTCACGCAGCACGAACTGAACTTGCGGCGCGAAGCGGCAGGCGATCTGATCGCCTGCTCGAAGCTGGAAATGACCACGCTCTACCAGCAGCTCGCCGACCCCGAACTCGCGGTGATACTCGTCGATGCCAACGGCGTGATCGTGCATCAGGTTTCGTCGGTACCGTTCGGCGAGGCCGTCGCTGCCGATGGCCTGCGTCCCGGCGCCGTGTGGAGCGAGCGCGAAGCGGGCACGAACGGCATGGGCACGTGCCTGACCGAGCGCGAATGTCTCGCGATCTATCAGCATGAGCATTTCTATCCGCGCTATACGTCCCTCACCTGCTCGGCCGCGCCGATCTTCGACGAACGCGGCGCGATCGTCGGCGTGCTCGACGTGACGAGCCGCTCGCGCATGCTGCAGCAGCATTCGCTCGTGCTGGTCGGCATGTCGCGGCAGATGATCGAGAACCGGCTGATCGATTCGCGCTACCGGCGCGCCAACACGGTCCACTTTCATAGCCGTCCTGAATTCGTCGGCACGCTGCACGCTGGCAAGCTCGCTGTCGACGACGACGGCATCGTGCTCGCCGCCAATCGCAGCGCGCTGTTCCAGCTCGACCTGCGTTCGCCCGACCAGTTGTGCGGCAAGCGCATCGAAGAAGCGTTCAGCGCGACGCTCGAAGACATGATCGCGCGCAGCATTCGCGGCTCGTTCCACCCGATCACCGTGTACAGCGCGCACGCCAGCAACCGCTTCTTCGTGATCGCACAGACGCCGCGCGACGCAACGTCGTTCGGCAACGCGAACCAGGTGGCGACGAGCGCGCGCGGACAGTGGAGCGATGTATCGATCAACCGCGTTTCTCGCGCCAAAACCTCACGCGAAACACGCGACGCGAAGCCGGCGGCAGCCGGGCTCGACAAGCTCTCGCATCTGGAATTCGGCGATCCCCGCATGGCCGCGCAGAGCCAGCTGGCCGCGCGCGTGATCCAGCGGAAAATCCCGATCATCCTCAGAGGCCAGACGGGCACCGGCAAGGAAGTGTTCGCCAACGCGCTGCACAGCATCAGTCCAAACGCGGCGGGCGCGTTCGTCGCGGTGAACTGCGCGTCGCTGCCCGAGACGCTGATCGAAAGCGAGCTGTTCGGCTATCGCGCGGGCGCATTCACAGGCGCGCAACGCGAAGGACGGCGCGGCAAGATCGTGCAGGCGAACAACGGCACGCTGTTCCTCGATGAAATCGGCGACATGCCGATGGCCTTGCAGGCGCGCCTGCTGCGCGTGATCGAAGAACGCGAGGTCACGCCGCTCGGCGCCGAAACCACGATCAAGGTCGATTTCCAGCTGATCAGCGCGAGCCACCGCAACCTGCTCGATCTCGTGCAGCGCGGCCTGTTCCGCGAAGATCTGTACTACCGGCTCAACGGCATCGAGATCAATTTGCCGCCGCTATGCGAGCGCGCCGATCTGCTGCCGCTCGTCCAGCACATACTCGAAAGCGAAGCCGAGGACCCACCCGAACTCAGTGCCGAAGCGCGGCAAGCGCTGGCGAACTATGCGTGGCCCGGCAACATTCGCCAGTTGCGGCACGTGCTGCAAATGGCGATTGCGCTGTGCGACGGACCGGAAATACGCTGCGCGCATCTGCCGGCGGAAATCGTCGACGAGATGCGTGGCGGCGCGCCCGCCCGAGCTTCGGCGACGGGACCGCTGGCACAACAGGCCAATGCCGCCGCAACACCGTTCGACGACGAGGCAGACCTGTCGGCCCTCAACGCGATCCAGGTCAAGGAGCGCGAAACGGTGCTTGCGATGCTGGACGAACATCGCTGGAACGTGAGCAACGTCGCGAAGACGCTCGGCATCAGCCGCAACACCCTGTACCGGAAGATGCACAGACTGCACATCCGGCTGTCGCACGACGCCTCGCAGGCCTCCGTCGACGACGCATGCGGCAAGTGACCCACACATGATCCATACCTGACCCACGCATGAGCGCACCGTCGCCCGCCCGCCGCCCTGGCGTTTTTCGCCCCTACGCGCGCTTCGCGTGGTGCATCACGGGCTCGGGACACATGCTGGAAGAATCGATCGACATCGCGCTTGCGTTGCCGGGCGTCGATCTGTTTCTGTCCTCTGCCGGCGAAGAAGTATTGCCGCTTTACGGCTGGCCCGTGCCTAAGCTGCGCGAGCATTTCCGCGTGGTGCGCGACAACAGCGCGAGCAGCGTGCCCGTCGGCATGCTGTACGAGGGCCTTTATCACACGGTCGTGATCGCGCCGGCTACCAGCAACACAGTTGCCAAATGCGCGCTCGGCATCTCCGACACGCTGCCGACCAACCTCTATGCGCAGGCGGGCAAGCAATGCGTGCCCGGCATCGTTTTCGCATGCGACACCGAGCCGAGCGTCATCACACAAAGCCCGCACGAATGGGTCGAAGTGCGTCCGCGCGCGATCGAGCTGGAGAACGTCGAGCGGCTGGCGCGCATCGAATACACGACCGTCGCGCGCTCGCTCGACGAATTGCGCGCGGCATTGAGCGAACGGCTATCGAACCTCGGGCTCGCATGGAACACATCGTCTTCCTGACTGGCAGGCTCGCCGAAAAAAGCGTCGTGCAGGTGCTGGAGGGCATGACGAACGCGCCGTTCACGTGGGAAGTGCGCGAGATCGGCTTGCAGGTTGCCGCGCTGATGACGGCGGACATGATCCGGCGGCGCGTGACGTTGCCGCTGCGCGCGGACCGGATGATCGTGCCGGGGCGTTGTCGCGGGGACCTTGCCGCGTTGAGCGAGCATTTCGGATTGCCCGTCGAACGTGGTCCCGAGGAAGCGAAGGATCTGCCGCTGCACTTCGGCCACGCCGCGCGGAAGTTCGATCTGTCGCGGTACTCGACGGAGATTTTTGCGGAGATCGTCGATGCGCCTAGGCTCGATCTCGAGGGTATCGCTGCGCGCGCCAGGCATTACGCGGAGCAAGGTGCGGATGTGATCGACGTGGGCTGTCTGCCTGATACGCCGTTTCCGCATCTCGAGGATGCCGTGCGGATGCTGAAGGCTGACGGTTATCGCGTGAGCGTCGACTCGATGGTGACGGATGAACTTCTGCGCGGCGGGCGCGCGGGGGCCGATTATCTGATGAGTCTCAACGTCGACACGTTGTGGGTCGCTGATGAAGTATCGTCGACGCCCGTTGTCGTGGCGCGCGAGCCGCACGATATGGCTTCCTTGCATCAGGCAATCGATGCGCTCGTCGCGCGTGGCAAGCCGTTTCTCGCTGATCCTATTCTCGATCCGATTCCGTTTGGTTTTGCTGCTTCTATTGCGAGGTATGTCGCGTTGCGCGAGCGGTATCCTGATGTTGCGATCATGCTTGGGGTTGGGAATCTTACTGAACTCACTGAAGCTGATACTAGCGGGATCAATGCGGTGCTGCTCGGTGTTGCTGCTGAGTTGCGGGTCTCTGCTGTGCTGACTACTTCGGTTAGTCTGCATGCGCGGCGGGCTGTGCGTGAGGCCGATGTTGCCCGGCGTGTGATGCATGCGGCTTATGAAGCGCAGGTGCTGCCTAAAGGTATCGATTCTGATCTTTCTGCGCTGCATGCGAAGCGGCCTTTTCCTTATGACGCTGATGAGATCGCTGCGTTCGCCGCGCAAGTGCGAGATCCGAATTTTCGTGTGCAGGTCACCACGGATGGGATTCATGTTTATAACCGTGATGTGCATGTTGTTGAAGGCGATCCGTTTGCTTTGTATCCGTATCTGAAGCTTGAGAATGATGGTGGGCATGCTTTCTATATGGGCGTGCAGACGGCACGGGCGGAGATCGCCTGGCGGCTCGGGAAACGGTTCGATCAGGATCAGGTGCTGGATTGGGGATGTCAGGTGGAGAGAGGTGCTGAAGACCTCGATGTCTGGTGTGCGCCTGGCACGACGAAGGTTAAAGCGGCTAAATAGCGAGGGTTTGTTTGCTGCGCAAGCGGTTTGGTTTGCGGGTGTTTGTGTGTGCTGGCATCCGCGTTATGCATTTGGTTCGCTAGCGTTGCCCCTGTGCGGGGCGGCACCTACTTTTCTTTGCCGCCGCAAAGAAAAGTAGGCAAAAGAAAGCGGCTCACACCGCCAGCCCATGTTCCTATCCACGGGCCCCCAACGTCCCCATCCTTCACACGGCAGTGCCCTGGTTAGTGCTCGTTGCCAACGCTTTGAACAATGGCATCACCCGCTTCAGGCACTCGTACAACGGCAAGCGGCAGCGAATGTTATGCGCCGCCCAGGTGGCAAACTGTGTGCAGGTTGTCGCGTCGTATAGCTCGGCGCTCTTACAGGGTGGGACGCGTGCGCTATCGGTCCGGAGTCAGGCGTGTGGAGTACCTGGGCCGACACACAGTTTGCCACCTGGGCGGCGGTGGCTGTCTGGCGCGGCCTGCTGAAGTGCGGGAGCGTGAAGCGGGTGACGCGCACCGCAAGGGCGCTGGCAACGGACGCGAACAGGAAAGTTGCCGTGTGAAGCGTAAGACCCGTTGGGGGCCCTCAGGCAAAAACACGTGCTGGCGGTGTGAGCCGCTTTCTTTTGCCTACTTTTCTTTGCGGCGGCAAAGAAAAGTAGGTGCCGCCCCGCACAGGGGCAACGCTTGCAGACCAAATGC
This sequence comes from Paraburkholderia largidicola, assembly GCF_013426895.1. Lineage (NCBI taxonomy): Bacteria > Pseudomonadati > Pseudomonadota > Betaproteobacteria > Burkholderiales > Burkholderiaceae > Paraburkholderia > Paraburkholderia largidicola. The sequence continues at coordinate 1,430,481 of NZ_AP023176.1, forward strand.
ATAACGCGGATGCCCGCGAAAGAGCAAACCGCGGATGCCAGCGAAAACCAAAAGCAAACCAAAACGAAAAACCAAAAAAAAACTGACGACCCACGCGGGGCCACAACCTCCAGGGCCGTCAGCCAACACACACACCTGAGCCACAACACTACGGCCCCGCCAGAACCCAGTCACGCACGTGACTTCCGATCCCGCAATTGCAAAATCATAGGCGTAAAAATCAACTGCATAGCGAGCCCCATCTTGCCGCCGGGCACAACGATAACGTTAGGACGGGACATAAAAGAGTCATGCAACATCGTAAGCAGATAAGGAAAATCAATGCCCTTCGGCTTGGAGAACCGAATAACAACAAAACTCTCATCAGGCTGCGGAATCTCCCGAGCAGTAAAAGGATTAGAAGTATCAACAGTGGGAACACGTTGAAAATTCACATGCGTACGCGAAAACTGCGGACAGATGTAATTCACATAATCCGGCATCCGCCGCAAAATCGTATCGACGACAGCCTCGTGCGAATAACCGCGCAGCGTCTGGTCACGATGCAGCTTTTGGATCCACTCCAGATTAATGATCGGCACCACGCCGACGAGCAGATCCGCATGCTGTGCGATGTCGACCTTGCTGGTCACGGCCGCACCATGCAGCCCTTCGTAAAACATCATGTCCGTGCCCGGCGAAATATCCTCCCATGGCGTGAATGTCCCCGGGTCCTGCTTGTACACCACCGCGTCCGCTTCATCGTGCACGTAACGCCGGAACTTCCCGCCGCCCGAGTTCCCGTAGCTCGCGAACAGCTGCTCCAGTTCTTCGAGCAGATTCGCATCGGGCCCGAAGTGGCTGAAGTCGCGCACGCCGTCACGCTCGCTCTGCCGCAGCGCTTCGCGCATGCCGAGCCGGTCGTACCGATGGAACGCATCGCCTTCGACAATCTGCGCATTGATCTTCTCCCTGCGAAAAATGTGCGTGAAGCTCCTCATGACAGTGGTCGTGCCCGCGCCGCTCGACCCCGTTACGGCAACGATCGGATGTCTGACTGACATGCGCAGTCTCCTGGTTACAGGTCAAGAGTCAGACCGAGGTTTCCGGAAGGAACAATGAGCGCTCACGAAAAAGCGGCGACGTAAAAGGCATGTCGATACCCAGATCGTGCTCGCGGTGATAGCGGCCAATACGCGCCACCTCGTTCGACGAGCCGAGTATCAGCGGCATGCGTTCATGAAATGTGCGCGGCGCGCCGTCGAGCACGCGTTCGCGGCCCGTCGTCGCCATGCCGCCCGCCTGCTCGACGAGGAAACCGAGCGGGCTCGCGTCGTAGACGGCGGACAGGCGGCCGCGCATCGCCGAACGCGTGCGGTAGTCGCGCGGCATCAGGAACAGGCCACCGCGCATCAGGATGCGATGCACTTCCGGCACCAGCGCGTCGCTCCAGCGCAGGCTGAAATCGCGCTCGCGGCAGCCCGCGCGGCCTTCGCGGCACTCGTGCACGTAGCGGCGCACGGGCGGCTCCCAGAAGCGCTCATTGGACGCATCGACGGCAATCTCGCCCGTCTCGTCCGGAATGCGGATCGACGGGTGCGTGAGCATGAACTCGTCCGTCTGGCTATCGAGCGTGAAGCCGTGCGTGCCCTCGCCCAGCGTGATGACGAGCATCGTCGCCGGGCCGTAGATGGTGTAGCCCGCTGCCGCCTGTTCGCGGCCAGGTTGGAGGAACGGCGCGCCGTAGGCTTCGCCACAGGATTCGCAGTCCAGTTCGCCGTAGGCTTCGGCTCGCGCGTCGTTGCCGTTCACCGCGCTGCCCTGCGACTGCACCCGCATCACCGAAAAGATCGAACCCGCCGTGCCGTTGATGTCCGCATTCCACGGGCAGTTCAGCGGATCGAAGGCAAGCTGGTACTCGGGCGTGACCGCAGTGTCCATTTGCTCCGCCCGCGCGCTGCGCACGGCCGCTTCGGCGAGCTTGCGGCGTCGCGTGGAATACGCGAGCACCGCGCCGCCCGCCACCGAATCCACCTCTGCGCTGTCGCCCAGCGTGCCGCGCGCGAGCGCCGCACCGATCGTCTTCACCGACGCCGCGACGTCGTGCAGCACGACTTGCAACGCGGTCGGCGGCCGCATCGACATCAGATGGTCCGCGTCGCCGGCCAGAAACCTCGTGAGCGTGATGTTTGCGTGACGCATGATGCTCTCCTACGAAGTGGGGAATTCTGTCGCGGCGCCGGGTTCCGCCCCGGCGCCGCCTGATTCGGAGAACACGCTGCTCGCGCGGATATCGGCGGCGCTCAGCAGCGTCAGCGCGGCGGGATCGGCGCTCGCGCCCCCGCCCAGCGCATGCGCGAACAGGCGATTCGCCTGGCGCAGGCGCGCGCGGTCGAGCGCGTTGCGCACCGAGCGCGCGTTCGCGAAGTTCGGCTGACGCACGCGCCGCGCGAGGTAATCCTCGAAAGCGCGGCGTGCGTCGGCATCGAACCGGTAATGCATCGTGTCGAGCATGCGCTCGGCAATCAGCAGCAGTTCGTCGGGTGCATAGTCGGGAAACGACAGGTGGTGCGCAATCCGCGAGCGAAAGCCCGGATTGCTGCGAAAGAAGGTATCCATCCGCGCGGCGTAGCCGGCCAGAATCACGACCAGATCGTCACGCTGGTTTTCCATGGTCTGAAGCAGGATCTCGATCGACTCCTGCCCGTAATCGCGCTCGTTTTCCGGGCGATACAGGTAATACGCTTCGTCGATGAACAGCACGCCGCCCATCGCGCGCTTGAGCACTTCGCGCGTTTTCGGCGCGGTGTGGCCGATGTACTGGCCGACCAGATCGTCGCGCGTCACCGACACCAGATGATTGCGCCGGATATAGCCGAGCCGGAACAGCACGTCCGCCATGCGCAGCGCAACGGTGGTCTTGCCCGTGCCGGGATTGCCGCTGAAGCACATGTGCAGCGTCGGCGCCCCGCTTTCGATGCCGAGCGCCTCGCGCGCGCGGCCCACGAGCAGTTGCGCGGCGACTTCGCGGATGCGCGTTTTCACGGGCGCAAGTCCGACCAGATCGCGGTCGAGTTCGTCGAGCACGTCGGCGATGCCCGACTCGCGAAACAGCGCAAGCAGGTCGACGCGCGGCGTTTGCGTTTCCTGTTGCGCCAGCGGCTCCGTTACGACGGCGTTCATTACGATGTCTCCCTGTTCGTGTTCTGGTCTGCGCTACTGGCGTGCTGCCGCCGCTAGCGCGGCGCGGCGCGCACCGCCGTGAGCGAATAGCGCTGCACGCGCGAGCGGTCGTCCTGACGTCCCAGCGCGAACGTCGGTTCGACTTCCGGACGATTCACGATGAACGACAGCCGCATCGTCTCGAAGCCGCGCACCGAATCGAACGCATTCACCTTGATGTAGTGCTGCGGATACGCGTCGCGGCACCTCGTCACTTCCATCATTACGCCCGCCGCGTCGCGCAGATCGAACATCGGCAGGCCCCACATTTCCCAGTACGTGTTGCGCGGATGCGGGTCGTCGGTGAATTCGACCGAGCACGACCAGCCCTGGCTCAACGCGTACTGGATCTGCAGGCGGATTTCGTCGTCGGTCAGGTCGGGCAGGAAGGAAAACGTTCCCTGGGTGATACGCATGGCAGGCTCCTCATTCGGATTCGGCGTGTACGGCGCGCGATGGCTCAGGCCACGCTCGGCGTGACGGCGAAATCAGGTGTATCCGTCGGCGTGTAGTTGAAGGTGATATCGCCCCATGTATCGAGCGCCTGCTTGAGCGGCGTGCAATGACGCGCGGCCGCTTCGAGCAGATCGGGGCCTTCGTTCGCGATGTCGCGGCCTTCGTTGCGCGCCTTGACCATCGTTTCGAGCGCGACGCGGTTGGCCGTCGCGCCGGCCTGAATTCCGGAAGGATGGCCGATCGTGCCGCCGCCGAACTGCAGGATCGCATCGTCGCCGAACAGATCGAGCAGCTGATGCATCTGCCCCGCGTGAATGCCGCCCGACGCGACGGGCATCACCTTGCGCAGGCTCGCCCATGGCTGATCGAAATAGAGGCCGCGCGTGAGATCGACGGGGTTGTGGGACTCGCGCAGCACGTTGTAGTAGCCCTGTACCGACAGCGGATCGCCATCGAGCTTGCCGACAGCGGTGCCCGCATGCGCATGATCGACGCCTGCCATGCGCAACCACTTCGCGATCACACGAAACGAAATGCCGTGATTGCGCTGCCGCGTGTACGTGCCATGCCCCGCGCGGTGCAGATGCAGGATCATGTCGTTCTTGCGCGCCCAGCGTCCCATCGATGTAATGGCCGTCCAGCCGATCACCAGGTCGATCATCACGATGCACGAGCCGAGTTCCTTCGCGAATTCGGCGCGCTCGTACATGTCCTCCATCGTGCCCGCCGTGACGTTCAGGTAATGGCCTTTCAGTTCGCCTGTCTCGGCTTGCGCGCGGGCTACCGCTTCCATCGCGAACAGATAGCGGTCGCGCCAGTGCATGAAGGGCTGCGAATTGATGTTTTCGTCATCCTTCAGAAAGTCGAGACCGCCCTTGAGGCCCTCGTACACGACGCGTCCATAGTTCTTGCCCGACAGCCCGAGCTTCGGCTTGACGGTGGCGCCGAGCAGCGGGCGGCCGTATTTGTCGAGCCGTTCGCGTTCGACGACGATGCCTGTCGGCGGACCCTGAAAGGTCTTCAGATACGCGACGGGAATGCGCATGTCTTCGAGCCGCAGCGCTTTCAGGGGCTTGAAGCCGAACACGTTGCCGATGATCGAGGCCGTCAGGTTCGCGACCGATCCTTCCTCGAACAGATCGAGGTCATAGGCGATGAACGCGAAATATTGCGGCTCGCTTTCGCTCGCGTTGGGCACGGGTTCGACGCGAAACGCCTTGGCGCGGTACATGTCGCACGCGGTCAGGCGATCGGTCCAGACCACGGTCCAGGTGGCCGTCGACGATTCGCCCGCCACGGCGGCGGCGGCTTCTTCGGGCTCGACGCCCGGCTGCGGCGTGATGCGGAACAGCGCGATGATGTCGGTGTCTTTTGGCGTGTAGTCCGGTTGCCAGTAGCCCATCTCGCGATACTTGAGGACACCCGCCGAATAGCGCGAGCGTGGTTGAGTGCTTTCGCTGCCTGCGGGCTTCACGGCTTCCTTGCTGAAATCGTTCATCGGGCTGCCTCGATATGGATCGCGGCGCGCCTCTGATGCTGCGCACGCCTTGGGGTGGAAGCTGGCGTGCATCGAAAGTCGCCGGCCTTGCAGGTCAATGTAGGCGGATGCCCGGATGAAGTGAATTCACGATTTTTTTCAGCAGGCTTAAGTGATCCGTTAACACGCGTGCACGGAATGCAAAATGCGTCCACAATGGGTTATCGGCTCGTGGAACACTTTGCTGCGGTTCCGCTACAGTAAGGCGCGTAAACGGCGCGCCCTTCCCCGTAGGGCTGTAACTGGTACGACAGTTGCATCAGCAACATGGGCCGAGGCGATTGGGCGTTTGCGTGCGTGCACGCGGGTGCTTTTTTCGCAATGGGACCGCCGTTTTGTTTTCTTCAATCGCTAAAGGAGGACGAACATGCAGTGGACTACCCCTGGTTATACCGATATGCGTTTCGGGTTTGAAATTACGATGTATATCGCCACAAGGTGAAGTGGCCCGTGCGGGGCTGGTTTCGGTGAGGTTTTTGCCGGGCCGGCCCCGTTTGTTTTTTGTGCGGTGCCGCAGGAGGTTTTGGTTTTCTGCTTTTTGCTTTCGGGCCGCGCGGGTGGTTCGCGCAGGCATCCGCGTGATGTTATTGGTTCGCTAGCGTTGCCCCTGTGCGGGGCGGCACCTACTTTTCTTTGCCGCCGCAAAGAAAAGTAGGCAAAAGAAAGCGGCTCACACCGCCAGTTCTTGTGTTTGCCCGAGGGCCCCCAACGGTTCTTACACTTCACACGGCAACGTCTTTGTTTGTGTGCGTTGCCAACGCTTCGAATGAACGCCTCACCCGCTTCGAGTACCCGTATTCAGACAAGCGGCAGCAAATCGCATGTGCCGCCCAGGTGGCAAACTGTGTGTAGGTCGTCGTACCGTACCGGTCAGTGCCTTACCAGAAACACCAATCTTGCTTTACCGTCCGGAGTGATGCGCCGATGGCGCGAAAGCCTACACACAGTTTGCCACCTGGGCGGCGGAGGACTATCTGGCACGGCGTGCCGCGACTCCGGAGTGTGAAGTGGGTGATGCGTATAGAGAGAACGCTGGCAACGAACGCACAAAGCTACGCTGCCGTGTGGAGCGTAAGACCCTTTGGGGGCCCTCAGGCGGGGACTAGAATTGGCGGTGTGAGCCGCTTTCTTTTGCCTACTTTTCTTTGCGGCGGCAAAGAAAAGTAGGTGCCGCCCCGCACAGGGGCGACGCCTGAAGCACCAATAACATCACGCGGATGCCAGCGAACAAACAAGCAAACCAAACCGCCTGCGCAGCAAACAAAAAAACAGATCACCAAACGGCCTGCCGCCAAAGGCAAAAAACCAAATGCTGATCCACGAAACCATCATCACAACATGCTCCATCGACGGTGTCGCCCATATCGCCCCAATGGGCATCCGTCACGACGAAAACGGCCTGACGATCCTGGCCCCGTTCAGGCCATCGAGAACGTTGGACAACGTACTAGCCACCCGCGCAGCGGTGATCAACTTCACAACCGACGTCCGCGTCTTCGCCGGTTGCGTCACGGGCACCCAACGCGACTGGCCGACAAGCCCGGCGACCCAAGTCCCCAGCCTCAGGCTAAAAAACTCACTGGCCCACACCGAACTCACCCTCGATCACATCACACAAGACGACCCGCAGCGTCCCGTCCTCCACATGCGCTCCGTGCACACGGAAAACCACGCCCCATTCGCGGGCTTCAACCGCGCACAGGCGGCGGTAATAGAAGGCGCCATCCTCGTGAGCCGGCTTTTCATGCTGCCCGCCGACAAGATCGACCGCGAATTCGCCTACCTGCAGATCGCCATCGATAAAACCGCCGGCCCCGACGAACTCGTCGCATGGCAATGGATCACAGCAGCAGTAGAACGCTTTCGCACCACCGGCGACGCCGCCGACAAAAAAACTGCTTCCTGACGGAGACCTCGATGACCGCATTGCTCGCAAGCGTCCGCTCGGCGGAAGAAGCGTTCGACGCAGCCGGCGCCGGCGCCGACCTGATCGATCTCAAAGAGCCGCTCGCAGGCGCACTCGGCGGCGTGTCGATCGACAACATCTGGCGCATCGCGCGCACGCTGCGCTCGCGCTACCCGGTGAAACCCATCAGCGCGACGATCGGCGACCTGCCGCCCGACGCGCTCGACGCCATCGCGGCGCGCATCGACGAAGTCGGCGAAACAGGCGTGGATTTCGTGAAAGCCGGCGTCGTGCCGGGACCGCATGCGCGCGATTGCCTCACGCGCATCGCTGGCCTGAATGCCAACGTCTTGCCTGTGCTGTTGTGCGACGACGGCGTCGATGCAGAACTCGTCGAACACGCCGTCTCGCTCGGCTTCGCAGGCATCGTGTTCGATACGGCAGGCAAGACGGGCCGCACGCTGCTCGATTGCATCGACGGCGCAACGCTCGCGCGCTACATCACGACGATTCGCGCGTCGGGCGCCATGGCCTGCATCGCCGGTTCGCTCGGCTGGACACAACTCGACGCGATCCGCGCGCTGGCGCCCGATGTTGCCGGCTTTCGCACCGCGCTATGCGAGAACGGCCGCACCTCGCGCCTCGATCCGCGCCGCGTCGCGCAATGGGCCGACGCGCTGCATCACGCGGCTCCCGTCGCATCGACGGCCGCCGCGTAAGCGTAGACAGCGCGCCATCGCGCGCTCACACGGCCGATGCATTCAAGAGTCGCTCGCGCACCAGCGCGACATCCGTCTTGCTGAACAACTCGACTTCGTAATTCGCCTCTTTCACGTAATGGACGAAGCTCGCATCGATGACACCGTTCGATGCGAGCGTCACGAGCGGCACGTTCGCGCCGACCGGGCATGACTTCACGACCATCAGACGCTCCGCATTCAGCGATGTGGACAGCCACGCGGCCAGGCTGTCGGAGGTCGTGTCCCAGTTGGTCATCGCGTTGGGCGTGACGCGCATCAGGCTCACGGGCATCCACACGGCAACCTTGCCCTTGCGCAGCGCGCGCCGGATCAGTTCTTCGTTGGTCGCCAGCACGAGGTCGGGCAGCACGGCCTGCATCATCAGTGCGTACTGCGTCATCGCGAGCAGGCACATGTTGTGGGCGGCAAGATCGTCGAACTGCCATTCCTGCTGATACACGCGCACGCTGTCCGCAAAATCCCCGCCGCCCGGCACGATCACCACGCGCCCGCCGCCGACCTCCCACAACTGCGTGAGCCAGTCCCGCAGCGACGGGTCGTGACTCAGGCTGCCCCCGATCTTCACCACCCACATGTCCGTTACCTCGCTCTCGTTCGACCTCACGATGGCACGCCCGACGGCCCGCCCGCGTCAGCCCTGCGCTCGCCGCGCCATCGCGAGTCTGCGCCGCGCATACCGCGCGCGCATCGATGGTGCTGCGCCTCACGCGTCGCAAGCCCGTTGCCGCCGCTTCACGCGGCGCGCTGTTCTCGCCTCCTCGCAGTCATCAGCCACGCGACGGCGACGCTCGGCGCGCAGGTCGCGATCCATTCGGCGGCATCCGCTGGCGCGTCGTGCGCGATCTGTGTGAGCGCGCCGAAATCCACGTAATCGCGCGCATGGGCCTTCGCCAGCGCCGCCGCCAGAAAGCGCCCGCAACCCGCGCCGACGACAGGCGCCCGCGCCAGCGACGGATGCGCCGCACACACCTGCTCGAAGCTCGCGCCGATCGCGCGCAATTGCGCGTCGCGCCATGCGTGGGCGAACTCGCGCCATTCGTCTTCGGTCGCGTCGCCTGCATCGCGGCCGATCGTTCTCGCCAGCCGCGCGCAGCTCGCGGCGAACGTCTTCGGTCCGTTGTCGGCGCTTGGATGCTGATCGTGCGGCGGCCACAGTTCGCCCGTCAGCCGGTAGATGTCGGCGCTTGTCGCGAACCATTCGTTCATCACGCTCGCCGTCTCGCCGCGAAACGCGATCCGATGCGCGATGCCGCACAACGGCGTGCGCACCACGCCGTGATACGCGAGTTCGCCGGTTACGAGCCGCGTCGCGTCGCTGACGCCGCGCGCCGCGACGCGCGCGTCGGCAACGGGCACGATGTCGGTCGTCGTGCTGCCGATATCGATCAGCACGCAGTCGCGGATGCGGGTCGCGACATGCTGCGCCGTCGCCAGCCAGTTCGCCGACGCGACGGCGCGCCAGTGCGCGATGCTTTGCGCGGCATCCAGCCAGCCGGAAGCCCCCGCGAAGAATGCCGTATCGGCGCCGAGCCGCGCGGCCAGCGCATCGACGAGCGCACGCACGCCATGCTCGCGGTCGGCGAACAGATCGACCATTTCGCCCGTCATCGTGACTGCGTGGCGCGCGCTCGCCTGGGTGAGATCGGGCCAGCGTTCCGCCGCCGAATCGATCGCGCGATGCAGATGGTCGAGCCCTTGCCACAGCGGACACGCCCATTGCGCGATATCGGTGACGATACCGTCCGCGTCGACGCGCGACACCTTCACGTGCGCGCCGCCGACGTCCCAGCCGAACACGACAGGCCCGGCCATCGAAGCCATGGACGCGCTCATGATCCCGCTCCGCATGCGGACAACGCCGGACGCCCCGCGACCTGCAGACCATGCGCCGCGAGCACGTCGGCAGCGAGATTGCGTCCGAGCCGCGCGGACAATCCGGCATACGCGACGGTCGCACGCGGATTCACTTCGATCACGACAGGGCCGCGCGACGGATGCCACACGACATCGATCCCGGCAAACCCGCGCAAGCCGGGCAGCGACGCCGCGACCTGCTGCGCGAGCGCATCGAGCGTGCGGCCTTGCGCGCTGTCGCGGTCGATCTGGTCGATATCCACGCCGTCGAAGCCGACCACCCGCCCGGCATGGCCTACGACGGGGGCAGCCACGTCTATCCTCTGCCGGTTGATGCTGATGAGCGTCGCACCCGCTGCATCGCAGATCAGCGACAGGCTCAGTGCGTCGCCATCCACCCACGCCTGCAGCACCGTTTCGCGCTGCGCCGCGCGGCGCGCCGCATATTCGGCGCGCGCCGCGTCGGCGTCGTCGAACGCGAGCGTATCGAGTCCGCCCGCGCCGTCGTCGGGCTTGACGACCCAGCGGTGCTGCGTGCGCGGATCGACCTGCGCCGGTTCGAGCGCAGGCGTCACGGCAATGCCGCGCGACGCGAGCCGCGCCGCCGTCGCGCGCTTGCTCGAGGCGAGCGCGATGGCTTCCTTCGTGCAACCGATCCAGCGCGCGGGACCGACGGCATCGGCGAGATCGAGCATCAGGCCATCGCACTCGGGCGCGACGATCCATGCATAGTCGTGTTCGCGCGCGGCCCGCGAGACGAACTCCAGCATCGATTCGCCCGGCTTCGCGCGGCAATGCGCGACGCCCTCAGGCACATGCTCGAAGCGCGAACTCGCAAAGCTGACCTGCACGCCGTCGAGCTGCCGCAGATCGCCGACAATCGCATCGCGCATCACGCGCCCTTCGACCACGAGCGCGCTCAGATCCGCGAGGCTGCTGGCGCCCGCGAGTTGCGCGTCGATGCCGCCGCCAGTGAGATACTCATAAACCCAGAGCTTCATCAAGGAACGTCTCCGCATGCAGGTGATCCCGGTTCTCGATCTGCTCGACGGCCACGCAGTGCGCGCGATACGCGGCGACCGCGCGAACTATCGACCCATCCAGTCATCGCTGTGCGCGACGAGCGAGCCGCTGCCCGTCGCGCGCGCGCTCGTTGCCGCGACGGCCGCGCCTGCGCTGTACGTCGCGGACCTCGGCGCAATCATGTCGCGCGAAGCCGATCCGTCGACAGTGGCCGCGCTCGCCGCGAACCTCGCGCATCCGCATGCGCATATCGGGCCACACAGCGGCCCGTTCGAAATCTGGCTCGACGCGGGCTTCGCCGATTTCCCGTCGATGCTTGCCCATCTCGCGCGCATCGCCACGGCAACCGGCCCCACGGAAACCCGCATCGTCCCCGTGTTCGGCTCCGAGTCGCTGCACTCGCTCGACGCGCTGCGCGAAGCCGAAGCGGCCGGCTACGCGCCCATCCTGTCGCTCGATCATCGCGGCCGAGAGCTGATCGCGGCCCCCGAACTCGCGCAGGCACTACGCTCGCCGGCGTCATGGCCGTCGCGCGTGATCGTCATGACGCTCGATCAGGTCGGCGCCGACGCCGGCCCCGACCTCGAGACGTTCAACCTGATCCACGCGCAAGCGGGCCAGCGCCCGGTCATCGGCGCAGGCGGTATCCGCCATCGCGACGATCTCGATGCAGCCGCACGCAACGGCGCGCATGCATGGCTGATCGCATCGGCCCTTCACGACGGCAGGCTTCGCACCGCGCAAACAACGCGCTCAGACGCCGCAGCGTGATCCGCGAAACAATATCCATGCCACGCGGACCGCGTTGCAGCAACGGCGCGGCTCGCATGCGCAGTGGGCCGCGCACTGTCCTCAAGTGACACACTGTTGCAGCGCGAAGCACATACTGTGCTGCGCCCGGCCCGGCGCGCGGCGGACATATTGGGCCGCTCATGAGGTGTTCACGTTCGACGCAGCGAGCCGTTTGCCACGCGCTCATCTGAAATGCCGGGCAACCGTGCTTGCACGAGCCCGCTGCAAGCCGACGACGAGATCGGCACGGACCTTGCTGATCGGGGTCTTATGCACGAGTCCACGTCCCCCTCCACGTCCAACGTCACGCACGCCAACGCGACATCGGCCGCCGATGGGCCATTGCCATCCGTTTCGACGACTCACGACTGGACCTGCCCCTTCTGCCCGCTGCTGTGCGACGACATCGAGGCCCACGTCTCACGCGATCAGACGATCGCCGCGCCCGCCACGCAATGCGCGCGGCTCGCCGATGCGCTGACGCGCCATGACGCCAGCGACAACGTCTGCTCGCCTGCCGTCGACGGCGCCCCCGTGTCACTCGATACCGCGCTCGATGCAGCCGCCGCCGTACTCGCGCAGGCACGCAGGCCGCTCTTTGGCGGCTGCGCAACGGATATTGCCGGTGCACGCGCGCTCTATGCGCTCGCTGCCGGCTGCGGCGCGATCCTCGATTCGCTGCATGGCGACGCGCTGAGCGCCTCGACGCTGGCGCTACAGGATCGCGGCGCGTTCTTCACGACCTTGTCCGAAGTGCGTTCGCGCGCCGATCTGCTGATCGTGTTTGCTTGCCAGCCTTCCGCGCAGCATCCGCGCTTTTACGAGCGCATTGCGAGCGGCACGTCGATGCAGCGCGAGATCCGCTTCGTCTGTTGCGACACCGATCCGGCCGCCAGTCAGGCTGACGACACGCGCAGCACTTCGCTTCTAGCCGATGCTTCGCCGCACGACGTGCTCGCGCTGTGGTCGGCTATTGCCGAAGGCCGCACAGCCGAATCGTTCGATGACGGCGCGGGCATCGCGACAGCACTCGCTTCGTTGATGGCGCGCATCGCCGAAGCGCGCTACACGGCGTTCGTGATCGAGCCGGCCGAACTGCCGCAGCCGCATGCAGCGCTGCTGATCGAGGCGCTGCACCGGATCGTCAAGGCGATCAACCGCACGAGCCGCGCGGGCGTCCTGACGCTCGGCGGCGCAGACGGCACGCTGAGCGTCAACCAGACCATCACGTGGCTGTCGGGCTTTCCGTTGCGCACGCGCGTGTCGAAGCCCGACCGGCCGCCGGGCACGGCGCCGCTCGACCACGATCCTTATCGCTATCGCACTGAACGTCTGCTGGCTGCGGGCGAAGCGGATGCGTTGCTGTGGACGGCCAGCTTCGACACGCATCCACCACCCTCCACGCTCGACGCAAACACGCCCCTGATCGTGCTCGGCACGCCCGCACTCGGCTCTGCGCCCGATCTGCAAACGCGCAGAGCAAAGACGATCTTCATTCCCGTCGCGACGCCCGGTATCGACAGCGACGGTCATCTGTTTCGCGTTGATACATCCGTCGTCGTGCCCCTGCATGCGGCGCGGCATGTTGCGCTGCCAACGGTTGCGTTCATCGCGACGCATCTTGCCGAGGCGCTCGCGACACGCGCCGCGCAGGCACGGAGCCCGGCATGAGCATCGCGCGACTCAGAGGCGGCCGCGTCTATGATCCGGCGAACGGCGTCGACGGCGAGCAGCGCGACGTCTATATCCGCGATGGCCGCATCGTCGAGGCGCCCACCGACGGCGCCGTCGATCGCGACTACGACGCGCACGGCATGATCGTGATGGCGGGCGGCATCGATCTGCATTCGCATATCGGCGGCGGCAAGACCAACCTGTCGCGGCTGCTGTTGCCCGAAGATCATCGCGACGACGCGCCGCGCGACGCATCGTACGAAGCCGTGCAGGACGAACGGGGCCGCTATCTGCGCATGCCGTCGTGCGGCGTCTGCGCGCCCGGCACACTCGCCACCGGCTACCGTTACGCGGAAATGGGCTACACGGCGGCCTTCGAGCCCGCGATGATCGCGTCGAACGCACGCCACGCGCATCTGGAAATGGGCGACACGCCGATCATCGATCACGGCGCCTACGTGATGCTCGGCAACGACGAACTGCTGCTGCAGATGCTCGCCGCGAAAGACGACTTCGAGCGGGTGCGCGATTACGTCGGCTGGACGATGCACGCGAGCCGCGCGCTCGGCGTGAAAGTGGTCAATCCAGGCGGCATCTCGGCGTTCAAGTTCAACCAGCGCTCGCTCGATGTCGACGAAGCGCACGCGCATTACGGCATTACGCCACGCGACGTGTTGCGCACGCTGACCCGCGCGCTGACCGAACTGCGCGTGCCGCATCCGCTGCACGTGCACGCGAGCAACCTGGGCGTGCCGGGTAATATCGATTCGACCATCGCAACGATGGACGCCGCCGACGGCCTGCCCATTCATCTCACGCACATCCAGTTTCACAGCTACGGCACGGAAGGCCCGCGCAAGTTTTCTTCAGGCGCGCGCGCGATTGCCGATGCGGTCAACGCACGGCCTAACGTATCGATCGACGTGGGCCAGATCATCTTCGGGCAGACGGTCACGGCGTCCGGCGACACGATGATGCAGTTCAGTAACGCGCCGCTCGCGCGTCCGCACAAGTGGATCGTCGGCGATATCGAATGCGATGCGGGATGCGGCGTCGTGCCGTTCCGCTATCGCGAGCAAAGCTATGTGAATGCGCTGCAATGGATCATCGGGTTGGAAATCTTTCTGCTGGTGAACGACCCGTGGCGCGTGTCGATGACGACCGATCATCCGAACGGCGGCCCGTTCACGAGCTATCCGCATCTGATCCGCCTGCTGATGGACAAGCCGTTCCGCGACGCGCAGATCGACCGGCTGCACCCGGAAGCGAAGGTGGCGAGCGCGTTGCCCGAACTGAAGCGCGAGTTTTCGCTGTACGACATCGCGATCATCACGCGCGCCGGCCCGGCGCGCCTGCTCGGACTCAAGGATCGCGGCCATCTCGCGCCGGGCGCCGCGGCCGATATCGCCGTGTATCGCGACGACGCGGACCGCGAGCGGATGTTCACGTCGCCCGCCTATGTGTTCAAGGACGGCGAACTGGTCGCGCGCGACGGCAACCTCGTGTCGACCCCGACGGGCGGCATCCACTTCGTCTCGCCCGACTACGACAGGAGCATCGAAAGGACCTTGCGCCAGTACAGCGACGCGAATCTGGCCACGAACTTCGCGCACGCGGCGATCAGCGACGACGAAATCTGCGCATGCTGCCGCGGCGGACGGCTGCTGCCCGTCGCGTGCCTCGCGCGAGCATGAAGGCGGACGCGCGATGCAGATCAACGACACCCTGATCGACGACACCTTCGCGGAAGCCTTCCCGATGAAGGCGACGCGTCTCGTCATCACCGCGCATACGCCGCGCTGGGCGCGCGCGGCGGCGGATTCGCTGACGGGATTCGCGACCTCGGTGATCGACTGCGGCTGCGAGGCGGGCATCGAGCACGAGATCGCCGCCGACGCGACGCCCGATGGCCGTCCCGGTATTTCGGTCCTGATTTTTGCGGTGTCCTCGAAGGAACTGGTGAAGCAGATCGCGCGGCGCGTCGGCCAATGCGTGCTGACCTGCCCGACCACGGCCGTCTACAACGGCATCGATCCCGCGACGACACGCGCGCCGCTGTCCGATGTCGCGCCGCTCGGCGGCTCGCTGCGGTTTTTCGGCGATGGCTGGCAGATCTCGAAAGTGCTCGGCGGCGTGCGCTACTGGCGCGTGCCCGTGATGGATGGCGAATTCGTCTGCGAAGAATCGGTGCAGACCGTCAAGGCCGTCGGCGGCGGCAACCTGCTGCTGCTCGCGCGCGATCTGGATAGCGCCCTGGCGGGCGCCGAGGCGGCCGTCGCCGCGATGCACCGGCTCGCGAACGTGATTACGCCGTTTCCGGGTGGCGTCGTGCGGTCGGGATCGAAGATCGGCTCGAAATACAAAGGCGCCGTCGCGTCGACCAACGATGCGTTCTGCCCGACCCTCACCGGCTTGTCGCAGCGCAGCGAACTCGATGCGCAGACGGGCTGCGTGCTGGAAATCGTGATCGACGGCCTGACGGACGCGGACGTCGGCGCGGCGATGACGGCGGGCATCGAGGCAGCCGCCGCTGCCGGCCAGGGTGTGGTGCGCATTTCCGCCGGGAACTATGGCGGCAAGCTCGGGCCCTATCATTTCAAGCTGCGCGAACTGGCGGCGGGCATTGTGCAGCGCCAGAAAGACAGCCCTGCGGACGGCGCGACATGAGCACGATCACGTTGCGCGTGAAAGCCGCGCCGGGTTGTCGTGTGGACGGCTCGCCGCTGTTGCCGTCCGCGCTATCGGCGCTGTCGGGCGCGGAGATTGCGCATCGGATGCTGCCTGCGGGCAACGAAGCCTGCGCAATCGGCGATCTGTTCGACGTCGCAGTCGAGACGAACGGCGACGATGCGCGTCTGGTGATCGAAGGCGACGCAAGCTGGCTGGACCGGCTGGGCGCGCAGCTCGACGCAGGCAGTCTGCGCATCAGCGGCGCGACGGGCGATTACGCGGGCCTGCGCATGACGGGCGGTACGCTCGACATAGCGGGCGGCACCGGTGATTTCGCGGGTTGCGAAATGCGCGGCGGAACGCTCGTCGTGGCGGGTGATTGCGGCGACTTCGCGGCAGGCGCGCTGCCGGGCGGCATGGAAGGCATGACGGGCGGCACGCTGATCGTCTCGGGCAACGCGGGGGCACGGCTTGGCGACCGGATGCGGCGCGGCACGTTGCTGATCGGCGGCGACGCGGGCGACTACGCCGCCTCCCGCATCGTTGCCGGGACGATCGGCATTGCGGGCCGGGTCGGCGCACACTATGGTTACGGCATGCGGCGCGGCACGCTGTTGATGTTGCAACGACCTGAGCGCATTCCGCCCACGTTCACGACGGGTGGACGCGGCTTCGACGTGTTCTGGTCGCTGCTCACGCGGGCGCTTGCCGCGCAATGCGATGCGGCGTCCGCTATCAGCACGGCGATGGCGGCCATGGCGCAGCGCCTCGCGCCGTTTGCGGCACTCGACGCCCGCACGCCGCCGCAGCGCTACGCGGGCGATCTTGCAGTCGATGGACGCGGCGAACTGCTGATCGTCGAATGATCGAGGGAACCGACATGAACGCGACACGCTCGACCGATATCGCGCGCAGCAGCAGAGAGAGGCCCGAGCGCTTCCCGATGGCGCTGATCGTGCTGCATTGGCTGATCGCGATCTGCATCATCGTGATGCTGGGTATCGGCCTCTATATGGTCGGACTGCCGCGCGGCCTGCCGTTCAAGGCCACGCTGATCAACTTTCACAAGTCGCTTGGCTTGACGATTTTCCTGCTGGTGCTGATGCGCATCGGAGTTCTCATGGTATCCGGCAGGCCGCCGTTGCCGCCGATGCGAGCGTGGCAACGCGCCGCCGCGAGCGCTACGCAGGTTCTTTTATACGCCGCAATGATCGTGATGCCGGTGACGGGCTATCTGGGCTCGTCGTTCAACACTTACGGCACGCGTTTCTGGGGCTTGATGCTGCCGAAGTGGGGCTGGGACGACAAAGGTTTGCGCCACTTCTGGTTCACCATTCATGAAATCACCGCATGGATCTTCATTGCGTTGATCGCATTACACGTGGCGGGCGCGCTCAAGCATCAACTGATCGACCGCGACGGGCTGTTGCGCAGAATGTTGCCGTGATGCGCGGTATGCATCAATCGAGGCCTGTTTCAAGGGCGTTTTTGCGGATTCTTTCGGGAGCAAGGGGACGATGAAGGTCAAGGTGCTCGGTTCGTCGGCGGGCGGCGGCTTTCCGCAATGGAACTGCAACTGCCGCAATTGCGATGGCGTGCGCAAAGGCACGATCGCGGCGCGGCGGCGCACGCAGTCGTCGATTGCGGTGAGCGTCGATGGCGTGGCGTGGCTGCTCGTGAACGCATCGCCCGATATCCTCGCGCAGATCGCTGCGAACCCGGAAATGCAACCCGGGCGACACGCGCGCGACACAGGTATCGCGGCCGTACTGCTGATGGATGCGCAGATCGATCACGTAACAGGGCTGCTGATGCTGCGCGAAAACAGCGCGCCGTTGCCGCTGCATGCGACGGATGCCGTCTGGCAAGACCTGTCGACGGGTTTTCCCGTCGTATCCATCCTCTCGCACTACTGCGGCGTCGAACGTCACACCATTGCGCTCGATAACGGTCCGTTCGAGATTGCCGCGCTGCCCGGCGTGCGCATCGAGGCGCTGCCGCTGTCGAGCAAGGCGCCGCCCTACTCGCCGCATCGCGCGGCGCCGCAGCGCGGCGACAACATCGGTCTGCTGATGACAGCGCCCGGTTCCGGCAAGCGCGTGTTCTATGCGCCCGGCCTCGGCGTGCTCGAACCGCACATCCGCGATGCGATGCGCAGCGCGGACCTGCTGCTCGTCGACGGCACGCTGTGGACCAGCGGTGAAATGATCGAACTCGGCCTGTCGAAGAAGACGGCCGCCGATATGGGCCATCTGGCGCAAACGGGTCCGGGCGGCATGATCGACGTGCTGGATACGCTCGATAGGCCGAACGCGCGAAAGGTGCTAATACATATCAACAACACGAACCCGATCCTGATCGACGACGGCCCCGAGCGGCGCACGCTGGCGCAGCACGGCATCGAAGTCGCGCACGACGGCATGCTGTTCGAGTTGTGAGCCACGCACAGAGAAACGCAGAAACAGACCACTGATACGGAGACGCGATCGATGAGTGTCAAAGGCGACATCGGCCCGGCATGGACCCGGGAAGAATTCGAAGCGCAACTACGTGCGAAGGGACAGGCGTATCACATCCATCACCCGTTCAACGTGAAGATGAACAGCGGCGGATGCTCGCGCGAGCAGATTCGCGGCTGGGTCGCGAACCGCTTTTATTACCAGATCAACATTCCGCTGAAGGATGCCGCTGTTCTGTCGAACTGCCCCGACCGGGAAACGCGCCGCCGCTGGGTGCTGCGCATTCTCGATCACGACGGCTATGGCGAAGACGAAGGCGGGATCGAAACGTGGGCGCGGCTGGGCGATGCCGTCGGCTTGTCGCGCGATGAATTGTGGTCGCTGGAACATGTGGTGCCTGGCGTGCGCTTCGCCGTCGACGCGTATGTGAACTTTGCGCGCCGCGCGCCGTGGCAGGAAGCCGTGTGCTCGTCGCTCACGGAAATCTTCGCGCCGCAGATCCACAAAGACCGGCTGTCGACGTGGCCCGAGCATTACCCGTGGATCAAGCCCGAAGGTCTTGCGTATTTCCGTTCGCGCATTTCGCTCGCGCAACGCGATGTCGAACATGGCCTCGCCGTCACGCTCGATCATTTCCGCACGCGCGAGCAGCAGGAACGCGCGCTCGACATTTTGCAATTCAAGCTCGACATTCTCTGGACGATGCTCGATGCGATAGAAAAGGCGTTCCCGGCATGAACCCACATGACAACGCGCAAGACACGGACAAACGCGGCCCGAAGCTGAACAGCCTGTTTCGCCTGCAATGGGAACCGGCACAGGACGCGCATGTGCTGCTGTATCCCGAAGGCATGGTGAAGCTGAACCAGAGCGCCGCGCAAATCCTGTTGCGTTGCGACGGCACGCGCGACATCCCGACGCTCGTCGCGGAACTGGAAGCGGCGTTCAATGCAACCGGACTGACGCCCGAAGTCGAAGCCTTCGTCGACCACGCGCGTTCGCGCGGCTGGCTGGAGTGACAGCATGACCGACCTCTCGACACCCACACAGGAGCACACGCAACAGGCCGCACGCAGCGGCGTGGGTCCGCCGCTGTGGCTGCTGGCGGAGCTGACGTACCGTTGCCCGCTGCATTGCGCGTTCTGCTACAACCCCGTCGACTACACGAGCCATCGCGACGAATTGAGCACCGCGCAATGGGTCGATGTATTGCGACAGGGCCGCAAGCTCGGCGCCGCGCAACTGGGTTTCTCCGGCGGCGAGCCGCTGATGCGTGACGATCTCGAAGAACTCGTTGCGGAAGCACACGGCCTCGGCTTTTACACGAACCTCATCACGTCGGGTGTCGGTTTGACGGATGCGCGGCTCGATACGCTGAAGGCCAACGGGCTCGATCACATTCAACTGTCGTTTCAGGACTCGACCCAGGAACTCAACGACTTCCTCAGCAGCACGCGCACCTTCGACCTGAAGAACCGCGTCGCGCGCTCGATCAAGGCGCATGGCTTTCCGATGGTGCTCAACTGCGTGCTGCATCGCTACAACCTGCCGCATGTCGACAAGATCATCGACATGGCGCTAGCCATGGGCGCCGAATATCTGGAGCTTGCGAACACGCAGTACTACGGCTGGGCGCACACGAACCGCGCGCAACTGATGCCGACCGCCGGGCAACTGCAGGAAGCGGAAGCCGTCGTCGAGCGGTACCGGAAGGAGATCGGCAACCGCTGCAAGATTTTCTTCGTCGTGCCCGACTACTTCGAAACGCGGCCCAAGCGCTGCATGAACGGCTGGGGCTCGGTGTTCCTCGGCGTCGCGCCCGATGGCGCCGCGCTGCCCTGCCATTCGGCGCGCTCGCTGCCGGGCCTCACGTTTCCGAACGTGAAGGACACGCCGCTCGAACACATCTGGTACGACAGCGACGCGTTCAACCGCTTTCGCGGCTTCGACTGGATGAAGGAGCCTTGCCGGAGTTGCGACGAAAAGACCCACGACCTCGGCGGCTGCCGCTGCCAGGCGTATCTGTTGACGCTCGACGCCGCCAACGCCGATCCCGTCTGCGACAAGTCTCCGCATCACGAGCAGGTCGTGCGCGTGGTGCGCGATGCGGCCCAACGTCCGGCGACGCTTGCGCCCAACGAACAGCCCGTCACGTTCCGCAACGACGCAAACTCGAAGCGACTCAGCGCCGACGCGCGCGAGATGACAGCGACGCCTCACACCGAGAGAACGCGATCATGACGACGCCCGCTATTTCCGTGCTTCTCGTCGACGATCATGCCGTCGTGCGCGAAGGCTACCGAAGGCTGCTCGAACTGAGCCCCGATGTGCGCGTCGCGGGCGAAGCCGCCGACGCGACGCAGGCTTACCAGCGCTTTTGCGCGTTGCAGCCGGATGTCGTCGTGATGGATCTCGCGTTGCCCGGCGCGAGCGGAATCGAAGCGATGCGGCGCATGCTCGCGAGAGAGCCGGAAGCGCGCGTGCTCATTTTCAGCGTGCACGAAGAGACGCTTTTCGTGCGACGCGCGTTCGATGCGGGCGCCTGCGGTTATGTGACGAAAGCGAGCGCGCCCGATGTGCTCGTCGAAGCGGTGCGTGCCGTCGCGCGGCGCGTGCGCTATCTGAGCGCCGATGTCTCGCATGCGCTCGCACTACGGACGATGTTCAGCGAAGGGCCGCCCGGACGGCAGCTTTCCGCGCGCGAGTTCGAAGTGCTGCGCCTGCTGGTGCAAGGCTTTACGCTGCCTGTGATCGCGGAAAGGCTCGGACTGAGCCAGAAGACGATTGCGAATCATCAGTCCGCGATCCGGCAGAAGTTCGGCGCGAACAACGGCGTGCAACTCGTGCAGATCGCACAGCGCCTCGGTTTGCAGTTCTCCGAGCTTGCCGCGCCTCACGAGCTTTTCGGTTCGGCGGGATCGATGGAAGCGCTCGGTTCAGGCAGCCCGGGCTGAGCCGGCACGCGCGCGCACAGCAGAAAGCCGCGCGCCGGCTCGCTCGCGACATGAAACTCGCCGCCTAGCGCTTCGACGCGCTCGCGCATGCCGATCAACCCTAGCCCGATGCGCGGCTTCGACAGATCGACGCCGGGGCCATCGTCGGCGACCGTGACGACGATCTCTTCAACCCGCTCGCGGCTGGCGGGTGCCCTCACCAGATAGATTTCGACGTTCGATTCGCGCGCGAACTTCGACACGTTCGTCAGTGCTTCCTGCACGAGCCGGTAGAGCGTGATGTTCAGGGCGTCGGTGAAGCCGTCGAAGTCGCCGTCGATGGTCAGCTTGAACGACGCGTCGGGCAGCCGCTCGCGCCAGCCTTCCACACAATGTTCGAGCGCGCTCGGCAAGCCTAGCTCGTCGAGGCCGATGGGCCTCAGCTTGCGGATCATTCCGCCAATCTGCCGATACACGAATCCCGCGCTTTGCATCACCGCGAGCGACGCGCGATGCACCTCGTCGTTTTGCGCCGACAGGTCGCGAATCCGCGCGGCATCGAGGGCGATTGCGTTCAGGTATTGCCCCAGTTCGTCGTGCAACTCGCGCGCGAGATGGCGACGCTCGGCTTCCTGCGCCTCGATGCCCTGCGTCGCGAGGCGCCGGTTCTCGGCGAGCAGCCGCGCCGCCTCTTCCTCCGCCGCGCGGCGGCGCTGCAATTCCTTCTGCGAATCCCGGTAGCGCCGCCACGAAAACCACGCCAGCCCAGCCGCGAGCACGAACAGCGTGACGGGCAACTCGTCGAGCTGATAGCGCTCGGCGCGGCGGCTCCAGCGGTACGCGATCTCGGAGACATCGAAGATCGAGCACAGCGCGCCGACGATCACCGTCAGCACCACGACGCACATGAAGTCGCGCCACGCGACGGAGTGCGACTCTATGGCCCGGGTGGCGCTTTTGCCCGCCGCGGGCCGCTGCGGCTCGCGCGATGGCTCCGCCGCGCCCGAGGCGTCCGCGCGACTGTCTGCTGCTTGCCGCTGGTCCGGCTTCGGGTCTGCCGGTCTGGCTGAGGAGAGAGCTTCGGGCATGAGCGTATCGATGGAAGCGGTCACTCATTCTAACCACCGAACGGGTGCAGTTCGTGTTGCTTTTTGCAGGTTTGGGAAGGCCTCCCGAAAGAATCGGGAAAGCTTCCCGGGCACGACGCGCCTTCGATATGCGACGCTGCAAGCAGCGGCGAAGCGACACAGAGACAGGCATGCGCAACTCGCGAAAGCGGCGCCGAAACAAGGCTAAAACAAACTGCTGGAGACGACAACGATGAAACCCTCACGGCGCAAGTCGCGACGTGCCCGTCTGCTTCCTCGCAAGCGCGCATTCCAACTGATATTCAGCAGCGCATTGGCCAGTCTGTGCACGGCTGCCTGGTCGCAGGAGGCCGCGCCGCCGCCCGCCGATACACCGCCCGCCGACGTGCAGCAGACCGCGCAAAATACGACGCAGGAAGCCGAAATGCCGTCCATTCTGGTGATCGGCACGACACCGCTGATCGGCATCGGCACCGCGATCGAACTGGTGCCCGCCAACGTGCAGACCATCCGCGGCCGCGAGATCGACCAGCAGCATCCGAACACGCTGACCGACTACTTCGCGACCAATCTGCAAAGCGTCGACATCAACGACGCACAGGGCAACCCGTCGCAAATGGACATCAGCTATCGGGGCTTCACGGCTTCACCGCTGCTCGGCACGCCGCAGGGGCTGTCCGTGTTCATGGACGGCGTGCGCATCAACGAGCCGTTCGGCGATGTCGTCAACTGGGACCTGATACCGCAGGCCGCAATCGACACGATCCAGCTGATTCCCGGCTCCAATCCGACCTTCGGCCTCAATACGCTCGGCGGTGCAATTGCCATCACGACGAAGAACGGCAGCAATTCGCCGGGCGGCGAAGCGGAAATCAGCGGCGGGTCGTTTGGACGCAAGAGCGCGCAGATCCAGCAAGGCGGGATGATCGGCAGCAACCTCGACTACTACTTCACCGCGAACGCGGCCAACGAAGACGGCTGGGCCGATCACAACGGCAGCCGTCTGCGCCAGGCTTTCGGCAAGCTGCGCTATCACGATGCCGACACGACGCTGTCGATATCCGGTGGCGGTGCGGACAACACGCTCGACGGTTCGCAGACGATTCCGCGCTCGTTTCTCGACAACCGCAAGCAGGCGTACACGTTTCCCGATCAGAACGACAACACGGTCGGCTATCTGACGATTGCGGGCGAACACTATTTCACGCCCAACGTGCAGTTGAGCGGCACGCTCTACTATCGCCACTATCGCAACAAGAATGTCAGCAGCAACGTGAACGACGACTTCGATCCCGATGACCCCGACGATGCACCGCCCGCCACCAACGTACAGTCGACGGTGTTCACCCAGAGCTACGGGGGCAGTCTGCAACTGGCGCTGTTGCAGAACCTGTTCGGCAAGCGCAATGAACTGACGCTCGGGGTCGCCGCCGATCTCGCGAACACGCATTTCACGCAATCCGCGCAAGATGCGACGTTCACCGACACGCGCGCGACGGTCGGCACAGGTCCATTCGTATCGACGACGGATGCGAAGACACGCAATGAAACCTACGGCGTCTATTTCACCGATACATTCTCGTTCACCGATCAATGGGCGATGACGTTCGCGGGGCGCTACAACTGGTCCCGCACGACGATCGGCGACGAGAGCGGCGTGCAGCCGCTACTGGATGGACGTCATGTGTTTTCGCGCTTCAACCCGGCTGTCGGCATTACCTACAATCCGACCGATACGCTCACCGCGTACTTCACTTACAACGAAGGCATGCGCTCGCCGACATCGATCGAACTGGCGTGCGCGGACCCCGATGCTCCCTGCTCGCTGCCGAACGACTTCATTGCAGACCCGTCATTGAAGCCCGTCATTTCGAAGACGTTCGAAATCGGCGCACGCGGGCGCATCGGTAGCAACACGACGTGGAGCGCGGCACTGTATCGCACGACACTCGACGACGATATCCAGTTCATCAGCAGCAATGGCGCGGCGAGTTCGCTCGGCTTCTTCCAGAACGTCGGCAAGACGCGCCGGCAAGGCTTCGAACTCGCGGGCCGCACGAAGTACGGGCCGGTTGGCGTGAGCGCGAGCTATAGCTATATCGACGCGACGTATCAGTCGACGTGGACCGAGAGCAGCGCGAGCAATTCGAGTGCGGATGCGAACGGCAACATCACGGTGAAGCCCGGCGACCACATCCCCGGCATTCCGCAGAACACGGTGAAGCTGCGCGTCGACTACACGCCGTTCGCGGCATGGAATATCGGCACGAGCCTCACGTATCGCGGCAGCATTTTTGCACGCGGTGACGAGAACAATCAGGATGTGAACGGCACGGTCGCCGGCTATTTTCTTGTCGATCTCGATACGACGTATAACGTGACGAAGCAGCTTCAGGTGTTTGCTACTGTCAAGAATCTGCTGAACAAGCACTACGCGAACTTTGCGATTCTCGGCGAGAACTTCTTCAATGGACCGAACCATACGTTCGATCCGGGCGCGATCAGCAATGAGCAGTTTCTTGGGATCGGCGCGCCGCGTGGGGTGTGGGTCGGGTTGAGGTATGCGTGGAAGTGAATGCGTTGCGCTGGATTACTTACCGATGTTTCTGCCCGCTGCTAGCGGGCTTTTTTTCGCCTGCAATCAGACAAGACTGATTTACCCGGTTCTGTTGTATTCGTTCTCGCCTTGACAGTTATCAACGAATAGTCGTCGGGATTCACGATACTTTTACGGACCCAATAATAAGCAAAACGAACAAAGTGAATCAGAAGGCATATCGGCTCGTATTTAGCCGGTTCAGAGGAATGCTTGTCGCCGTCGAGGAAACCGCCACGGCAGCGGGCAAGGCAGGAGAAACACGTGCGACGGGCCGCACACCCAAGGCGCTGGCGATATGCCTGTCGTTGCGTCAGCTTGCGCTGACCGCGCTGCTTACCCTTTCATCGCTCATGGCGTCAGCGCAGATCGTACCGGGCGGTTCGCACGCGCCTGGCGTCGTGACCACGCAGAACGGCATCCCACAGGTCAACATCAACAGGCCCGCTGGTTCGGGTGTGTCGATGAACACCTACAACCAGTTCGATGTTCAGAAAAACGGTGCAATCCTCAACAACTCGCCGACTATCGTCAATACGCAGCAGGCCGGTTATATCAACGGCAATCCAAATTTCGGGGCGAACGATGCCGCGCGTGTGATCGTCAACCAGGTCAACGGCGCTGCACCGTCGCAGTTGCGCGGTTTTCTTGAAGTCGCGGGCAGGAGCGCGCAGGTTGTCGTCGCTAATCCGAATGGGTTGCTGGTCGACGGCGGCGGTTTCATCAATACGTCGCGCGCGACGCTCACGACGGGTATGCCCAACTTTGCTGCCGATGGATCGCTCGCGGGTTTCAACGTGACGGGTGGCAATATCACCGTGCAGGGCGCGGGGTTCAACGGGTCGAATATTGACCAGGTCGACCTTCTGGCGCGTGCGGTGCAGGCCAATGCCGCGATCTACGCCAGGAACCTGAACGTCGTAACAGGCGCGAATGCCGTCGATTACAACACGCTTGCCGCGACGCCCATTGCGGGCAGCGCCCCCGCACCGGGTGTCTCCATCGACGTGAGCAACCTTGGCGGCATGTATGCGAACCGCATCGTGCTGGTCGGCGCGGAGAACGGCGTCGGCGTGTCGAACAAGGGCGTGCTCGCGGCGCAGGCGGGCGACCTGATCCTGACGACACAGGGCAAGTTGGTGCTGGCCGGTCAAACGAACGCAAGCGGCAACATCACGGCGAACGCGCGCGATGGCATCGACAACAGCGGCACGACATACGCGCAGCAGAGTGTCGGCGCGAATACTTTGGGTGTGCTCGCCAACAGCGGCACGTTTGCCGCGCAGCAGAACACGATTATCAGCGCGGGCAGCGTCACATCGACGGGCACGTTCGGCGCGGGTGTGAATGGCGACGGGACGATTGCCGGTTCCGGCGACCTGTCTGTCACTGCGACCGGCTCAGTCGCGGCCACGGGCCGGAACCAGGGCGGCGGCAATACGACGATTCAGGGTGCGGCCGTCAATCTCACTGGCAGCAACACGTCGGCTAACGGAATGCTGACGCTCGCCGCCAGCAACGGCGACCTGAACCTGTCGGGCGCGAGCACGACGGCAGCTGGCGCGCTCAATGCAAGCGCATCGGGCACGCTAACGAACGACAACGGCAAGCTGTCCGGTGGTTCGGTTCAGGCGTCGGCGGCGAACGTCTCGAACACGGGCGGTCAGATCGTGTCAGGCTCGACGGTTGGGCTTTCCACGGCGGGCGCGCTCGCGAACCGTCAGGGTGTCATCCAGTCGGCGGGCAGCGCGACCGTGAACGCGGCTTCGCTCGACAACACGGGCGGCCAGATCCTCTCGCTAAACGGCGACGGCCTGAACCTCGGGGTGACGGGCACACTGCTGAATGGCGTCGGCGGCACTATCGGCGGCAACGGCAATGTCCAGGTGAGCGCGTCCACGTTCACGAACCAGGGCAAGGCGAACGCGCTGCGCGACGCAGTGCTGCGTGCGTGGAACCTGACCAACAGCGGCACGGTAACGGCGGGCGGCGCATTGAACGCGTCGGCAACGGGCGCACTCAGTAACTCGGGCGGCACGCTGTCAGGCGCGGCGACAACCGTCAACGCTTCATCCATCGACAACACGAGCGGGAGCATCGACGGCGACACGCTCGCCGTCATGTCATCGGGCGACCTCGTCAACCGCAACGGCAGGCTGACGCAGTACGGCACGGCCGACCAGACAATCAGCGCGGGCGGCGCGCTCGACACTACAGGCGGCACGATAGCGTCGAATGCGAACGGTCTGACCGTCTCCGCGAATAGCATCACCAACGACAGCGGCACGCTCCAGCATGCGGGCGCGGGCATGCTCAAGATCAAGGCATCGGGCGCGCTGTCGAACATCGGCGGCAAGGTGCAGACGAATGGCGCGCTGACCGTGTCCGGCGCGAAGCTGGACAACAGCGGCGGCACACTCACCGCGCAGCAGGCCGCTCAGGTGAATGCGGACTCAGGCTTCGTCAACCGCAACGGCACGGTGTACGGCGCCAAAGGGCTGACCGTTTCGACACAGGGCGACATCGACAACACGGGCGGCTCGGCACAGTCGGCGGGCGCCCTGTCCGTGACGGCGGGCGGTGCACTCTCGAACGCACGAGGCACGATTTCAGCAAACGGCGCGCATGGTGCGGTCAATCTGTCGGCCGCGAGCGTCGATAACACCAAAGGCAAGCTGACCAACGCGGGCGACGGTGCGACGACTGTCACGGCGTTCAGTGTCACGAATACGGGTGGCACACTCGGCGGCAACGGCGACGTGACGGTCAACGCACAGACGCTGACGAACGATGCAGGCGCGAACCTCGTCGCAGGCGGCGCGGCCCACCTGAACGTCACGCAACGTGTGAACAATGCGGGCGGCACGCTCTACGGCGGCACGGGCCTGACGCTGAAGCAGGCGGGCGCGGCCGTCATCAACGACAGCGGCACGATCCTCGGCGGACTGGATGTGTCGGTCAATGTCGCGTCGCTGTCGAATGCGAGCGGCGCGATCCGTGCGAACCGGGACATCGCGGCAAGCGGCATCGTATCCGGCGACGGCGACATGATCGCGGGCCGCAATCTCGGGCTGGCCGTCAACGGCGACTACACGAGCGGCGCATCGAACAACCTGCACGCGGACGGCGACATGACGCTCAGCGCGACGGGCACGCTCACGAATACGGGCACGCTCGCAGCCAATGGCGCACTCACCGCGACGGGCGCGAATGTCGTCAACGCGATGGGCGCGGACATCAATTCGACGAACACGACCGTCAGCGCAGCGGGCACATTGAGCAATGCCGGACGTATCGAAGGCGACGCGGTCACGACGCACAGCGCGACGCTCGCCAATACCGGAACGGTCATCGGCAATGACGTGACAGTCAATGCGAACGATGTGCAGAACACGGGCGCGGCGGCCGTCATCGCGGGCGCGAACAGCGTCCATGTCTACGCGCAGAACGCCGTGACCAACGCGGACGGCGCGCTGATCTACAGCGCGGGCAGTCTGGAGATTGCGAAGGACGGCACGCGCGACGGCTCCGGCATGCTCGCCAACCAGACAGGCACGCTCACCAACAGCGCCGGGACCATCGAAGCGGACGGCGATATCGACATTGCCGCGCACACGGTCAGCAACATAAGGACGGGCGTACAGACGGCACCAGGCACGCCGCAGGACGCTGGTACCACCACGCTCACACTGTGGACGGCGGGCCTCGGAAGCGACCTGTCAGCGGGCGTATTCGGCAACTACCATAGCCTGGATTTTCCTGAATGGAACTGGAGCCTGGGCGCGGGCATTGGCGACAAGACCATCTATGCGCTGGCGAATCCCATCACGATCAAGGTTCCCGCCTCGCAGGTGACGAACATCGACACGAGCGCGCAGACGTTCTCCCTGACGCAGCCAATCTATGACCACTATCAATCCGGCTCGACTATCGTTGCACGCGACATTACGACCAACGCAACGCAGTGGTACAACAGCCTGACGACCAACGCCGATGGTACGGTGTCGATCACCTTCTGGCCCGACTTCGATCCGAACAGGAACATTCGTCCTGACCAGGCCGAAGTGAGATGGGACATCGGCAATCACGACTACGTCGAAAAGTCGCGCGCCACGCAAACCACCACCACGACCGACCAGCTCGTCAGCGCGGGCAACGTCGCAACGATCCAGGCGCAAGACGCAATCCGCATCAACGCGGACGGCGGCAGCATCAGCAACGAATCGTCGACGATGGCGGCGGGCGGAAACCTCGTCCGGCGCGCGGACGGCGGCGGCATCGTCAACGACACGGGCACGGTCCTTCAGCAGGCGGTTGTCACGAGTACGGAATCGGTCTTTTACTGGCACCAGAAAACAGGCGGCAGCAACAGTACGACGGAACCCCGCAACGACGGCAAGTATGACGGCGTGACGCAGTACACGACGACCGTCGATGCCCTGCCCGCGATTGCCTCGTCGAACCAGAACGTGCAGACCGATGCGCAGACCATCAGCATCAACTCAGTCGACCGTCAGGGGCAGACGGTTGCCGGATCGGGCGTCACGGGCGGCAGCGCGGACGGCACGCAGACGGGCACCATCAGCGGCCAGTCGAACCGGCCGCAGACGGTCGGCGGCGCGACGGGCGGCATCCCGAATCTGAAACTGCCTGTCAATGGCCTGTACACGTACAACACCGCGCCCGGAACGACGTACCTGATTGCAACCGATCCGCGATTCACGCAGTACGCGAATTTCATTTCGAGCGACTACCTGCTCAAGCAGTTGGGCTACGACCCGTCGACTATCGAGAAACGACTCGGTGACGGACTGTATGAAACTACGCTGATCCGCAACCAGGTGACCCAACTCACGGGCCGCGCGTTCCTCGCAGGCTTCACCGACAATCTCGACGAATACACGGCGCTGATGAACCACGGCGTCACGTATGCGAAGGCGTTCGGGCTGGAACCGGGCATTGCGCTGACGCCCGCGCAAATGGCGCAACTCACGACTGACATGGTCTGGTTAGTGTCGCAGGACGTGACCCTGCCGGACGGTTCGCATCAGAGCGTACTCGTGCCCCAGGTGTATCTCGCGCAATCCAGCACGGTCGACCTCACGCGCAGCGGCGCACTCGTCGCGGGTAACGCGGTGAACCTGAACGCGAGCGGCGACGTGAACAACAGTGGGCATATCGTCAGCAACGTCGCGACGACCGTGATCGGCAACAGCATCACGAACAGCGGCATGATCGGCAGCGCGGGCACGACGGCCGTTGCAGCCGTGCAGGACGTGCGCAATTCGAGCGGTCGCATCGGCGGGGCCGATGTCATCGTGCAGGCCGGTCGCGATGTCATCAACGAGACGCAGACCTACGGTGTATCGAAGTCCTTCACTGACGGGCACTATGCCGGTGGCGCTACGGGTACGGCCGTCGATGCCCTCGGCACGATTTCCGCAACGAACAGCGCGACGGTGACCGCAGGCCGCGACGTGAACCTCAATGGCGCACTGGTGCAGGCTGGCGGCAGTGCAGCCATTGCAGCGGGCCGCGACCTGAATGTCGGCACGGTCGAACTCACCGCGACGAAGGATTCGAGCGGTTACGGTGGTCAGGACTTCCGGCACGAAAGGCAGACGCAAAACCTTGGTAGCGCGATTGTCGCGGGCGGCGACGTGGTAACGGTGTCGGGCCGAGACACAACGCTCACCAACGCCACGGTTCGCGCGGGCGGTGATGTGTCGATGGTTGCGGGTGGTGACCTGACGGTGACAGCGACGAAGGACGTTCATACGCATAGTGAACAGTCGATGAGCAACAGCAAGAGCCAGTTGACCAGCTCGTCCTATGACGAACAGGTACAGGGTTCGAGCGTCAGCGCGGGTGGCAATGCGACGCTTGCGGCCGGTCTGTCCGGTAATGGCAACCTTGCGATTCTCGGCTCGACCGTCGCGACGGATGCAGGCGGCGTCAAACTCGTCTCGACGGGCGATGTGACCATCGGCAGTGTCACTGAAACACATGACTCGCAAAGCTGGTCGCATAACGAGCACTCCGGGTTTCTGTCGAAACAAAAGGACACGGATACGACGAGTTCGCACCAGGTTATCGCGAACGGCTCGACGATATCGGGCGATAGGGTCACGGGCGCAGCCGGTCACGACATGACGATTAGCGGCTCGACGGTCGCGGCCACACACGACGTGAACCTGTCCGCAGCGAACAACCTGACGGTCAACACGTCGCAGGATACGAGCGATTCGAGTCACTTTCATCAGGAAGTGAAGACAGGCCTCGGCAGTTCGGGTGGTATCGGCATCTCCTACGGCAAGGTCGACACGAAGGACACGACGAACGACAGTTCGGTGACGAACAACGCCAGCATGATCGGGAGCACGGGCGGCAGCGTGAATCTGACGGCGGGCGCGGATCTGCATGTGACAGGCAGCGATCTCATTGCGGCTCAGAACGTGACGGGTGCGGGTGCGAACGTCATTATCGACGCGGCGACGAACACCGCGCACCACGACGAGACGCAGGAAGTCAGCAAGAGCGGTTTCACGCTGGCCGTGAAAGCGCCCGTCATCGACGCCATTTCGAACACCATCGACCAGGCGCGGGCGGCGGGCCACAGTCAGGATGATCGCGCGGCGGCGTTGCATGGCATGGCGGCGGCAAGTGGCGCGCTCGACTCCATCGGCGCAGCGGGCGGCGCAATGGGCGAACTCGCCAACGGTCAGACGCCGTCGGCCAAGATCGAACTCAGCTACGGCAGCAGCCATAGCAAGAACACGTTCACCGAAGACAGCACGATGAACCGGGGTTCGAGCGTCACGGCGGGCGGCACAGCGGCATTCGTCGCGACGGGCAATGGCCAGACCGCGAGCGGCAACGTGACAATTGCCGGTTCTAACGTGAACGCGAACGACGTGATTCTTGCGGCGAAAAACCAGGTCAATCTCGTCAATACGACCGATACCGACACGACGCGCAGCATGAACCAGTCAAGCAGCGCGAGTGTCGGCGTGTCGTATGGCACGCAGGGATTCGGCGTGTCGGCGTCGATGGCGAAGGCGCACGGCGACGCAAACAGCGACGCGACGATGCAGAGCAACACGCATGTCACGGCGGCAAATACCGCGACCATTATTTCGGGCGGCGATACGAACATCATCGGCGCGAATGTGAATGGCCGTCAGGTGAACGCCGATGTCGGCGGCAACCTGAACATCGCGAGCGTGCAGGACACGATGGCGAGCAGCGCGCATCAGGAAAGCATGGGAGGCGGTTTCAGCGTCAGTCAGGGCGGCGGCAGTGGGAGCTTTAGTTCGCAGCACGGCAATGCGAGCGGCAGCTATACGGGCGTGAACGAACAGGCAGGCATCCGGTCGGGCGACGGTGGGTTCAACGTCAACGTCAAAGGCAATACGGACCTGAACGGCGCGATTATCGCGAGCGATGCGGATGCGTCGAAGAATAATCTGTCGACAGGCACACTCACCTATTCCGACATACAGAACCAGTCCAGCTACGACGCGCATTCGGGCGGGTTCAGCGCGGGCGCGACGACGGGTGACGGCGGCTCGAACTACACGACGCACGGCCCTGCTTCCGGCAAGAACGCGGGCGGCGGCGCGCCGATGTTGAGTCAGAACGACAGCGGCAGCGACAGCGCCACGACGCGCAGCGGCATCAGCGCGGGCACGATCAATGTCACGGACAGCGCGCACCAGACGCAGGATGTGGCGGGCCTGAACCGCGATACGTCGAATACGAACGGCACGGTCGCGACGTTGCCGGACGTGAACAACCTGCTGGACAAACAGGCTGACATGATGGCGGCGGCGAGCGCGGCGGGTGAAGCGGTATCGCGGCGCGTGGGCGATTACGCAAACTCGAAACTCAAGGAAGCACAGGCAGCGGGTGACCAGGCAGGCATCGACGCGTGGAAGGAAGGAGGCACGGCGCGGGCTGAAATGCAGGCGGCAGGCGGAGCGCTCGTCGCCGGTCTCGCGGGCGGTAATGCGCTCGGCGGCGCAGCCGGTGCGGGGATTGCGTCGATTGCTGCGGGCAAGCTGAACGAACTGAGCGGTGCGATTGCAGGATCGAATCCGACCGGCAATGCGGATATGAACCAGGCACTCGGCAACATCGTGGCGAACGCGATTGCTACTGGAGCGGGCGCGGCGGTCGGAGGCAATGCGGGCGCGTTCTCTGGGTACGACGTGGACCGTTACAACCGGCAGTTGCACCCCGAGGAAAAGACGCTAGCGAAGCAACTCGCAGACAAGAGTGGCGGCAAATATACCCAGGCGCAGATCGAAGACCAATTGCACATCATGGGTGTAAGCACGAACGGCACGTCCGAATCGGGAGCACCCGCAACACTGATCGGGCAGGCACCGACTGATTCAGGTGCGCAATGGATTTCGGGCGGAACGACGGCGGACGGCAAACCGATTCTGACGCAGGTTACAGCGCAGGCGAATCCAGATTTGCAGGTTTACATTCTCGCAAACTATGGATCAGCGTCGCCGGGCGGCGTGCCTAGCCAGTTCACCTATGATCGGCCATCGGGAACCGGCTCGACAAACATAGCTGGTCCTTTTACCAGGATGGACAAGTCCGATGTTAATTTCGTGAGGAACACAACGGCGGACGTGTCGTCGATGATCTCGACGAATGCTGGACGCGTATCGGCCGTTGCAGCAGCAGGCGGAGCAATAACGCCTTGTTCTGTCGTCTGTGATGGGATTGCATTTGCTGGAACAATTCTAGGGACCGCCGCCGACGCAGTCGGACAATTGGCTAACCACGACAACGGGCAGTATATTTTCAACGGTTCTACGTCTCTCGCGTCGAACTGGATATCAGCTGCTCAGCCCCGTTTCACCCCTATCGTGAATGAGTTGGTCAATTTAGTTAACGGGAGCGGTATCGCTACAAACGCTCAGGGCAAAATAAACTCCATTCTTGGACCTCAACCCTCCAATGGGAAAAAATGAAAATCCAGTTTATCGACAACGGCAACTTATCGTCGTGGCTTCGCTTGGCACTAATCGTAGTTGGGCTGGTGTTTGGCACTGTTGCGATTGAATACGATCTTCCGAACGTTTGGGCGAGGGTTCTATTATTAGGTGGCTTTTTTCTCGTACTAATCGGTGGAATGGCTAGTCGGGCTAAATTGCTGAATATCAAACCCTTCGACAACAGCTACAAGAAAGCACGCAAGACCTACGAGAGCAACGACAACGAGGAAAGGAAATGAGTACGCAACAATCAGACGACGTCTACATTGATGACAAGTTTGCAGTTGCGGAAGTAGTGTTTTACATGCTCTCGGTGCTACAGATTATTTCTGCATTGATGATGGCGACGGGTTCTCTACCGATCAATCTGGCACAGTCGGCAACAACTATGCAGCGTGCCGCAGTGACCCTCGCGGCAGTGGTCAACATCCTCTGCTTTGCCGTCGCCTACGTCATGGTCGCCCGTTACCTCAAACGTTGCACGAGTCTGGTGTGGCGCATCGCCTTGGCTCTACTCCTGATGAACCTCGGCCTAAACGCAGTGCTAGTTGTCGTGCAGCCAGGCCCGGGGCCAGTACTGATCTGTTGCCTCTCTGTAGCGGGGATTGGTTCGCTATGGAACCGGCGTAAAGCCGTCAAACCATAAGTCTCAGAGCGATTCTATTGCGGCAGCGGTCTCATGGCCGCTTGCCTCGCCACACGCAAAATCATAGACCAATTCACCAATGAAAATCAGGAACAGGCTGGCGGCTTTGCCGCTCACAGCCCTGGTCACACTCGCGTCTGCACAACGCGCGCCTTCGCCGGCAGACGAAGCAGCAGCCGCACGCGCGAACGCGGAACAGAACCAGCAACTACAGCAGCAGCGCGACGCACAGCAGCGGGAACAGACCGTCACTGCGGCCACCGTGCGCTCCACCGTGCCGAAGGCCGGGGTATATCCCGACCTTCCGCGCGAATCGCCGTGCTTTCGCATCGACACGTTCGCGCTCGACGTACCGGCCACGCTCCCCGATGTCGCGCGCAAGCATGGCGCGTCCAATCTCCCGCTTGATCCTTTCTGGTTCGCGCGCGAATGGCTCGATCACTACAGGGGCGAGTGTATCGGCAAGGCGAGACTCGACATACTCACGAAGGGATTGCAGCAGATGATCCTGTCGCGCGGCTACGTGACGACACGCGTGCTGCTGCCCGAACAGGACATGTCGACGGGCACGCTGAAAGTCGCGCTCGTGCCGGGTGTCGTGCGGCATCTACGTTTTGCCGATCCCGACATGCGCGGCACATGGAAATCCGCATTTCCAGCGCGCGACGACGACCTGCTGAACCTGCGCGATCTGGAGCAAGGGCTGGAGCAGATGAAGCGCGTCGCGTCGCAAGACGTTGACATGAAGATCGAACCGACTGACGCGCCAGGCGAAAGCGACATCGTTCTGAACGTCAAACGCGCGAAGCCATGGAGGTTCGTCGTATCGGCCGACAACTCGGGTACAAACGCAACGGGCAAATGGCAAGGCAACGTGAGCCTCGGCATCGACAACCCGCTCGGCCTGAACGACGTGTTCATGGTCGGCGCGAACCAGGATCTGTCGTTCGGCAACAAGACGCTCGGCTCGCATGGTTTCAACGGCTCGTATTCCGTGCCGTGGGGTTACTGGACGGCGACGCTATCGGGCAACACGAACACGTACTACCAGAACGTCGCGGGCGTGAACCAGACGTTCGTGTCCAGCGGCAACGCGCGGACAACCGCATTCAGGCTCGCGCGCGTACTCTCGCGCAGCCAGAGCGACGTGCTCGGCGCGTATCTCCAGCTGTCGAAGCGTTTCGGCGAGAGCTTCATCGAAGGCACGACGATCCCGATTCAGGACCGCAACAACACGTTCATCGAAGCGGGCGCGACCGACCGCCATTTCTTCGGCGCGGCGCAGTTCGACGGCACGCTTGCCTACCGTCAAGGCGTTCGCGGCCTGGGCGCAACCGGCGATCCGAACCCGTACCTCTACGACCCAACCACGCAGAACACGCCGCATCCCACCTATCTCTACGAGATGGCCGTACTCGACGCCAATCTGTCGATACCGTTCGCCATCGCATCACAGAATGTCCGCTACGTGACGACCTTCCACGGACAGTTCACCAACGACCTGCTGTTCTACATCGACGACTTGACCATCGGCAGCCGCTACACGGTACGCGGCTTCGACGGCGAAACGATGCTCGCAGCAGAGAAAGGCCTCTATTGGCGCAACGAACTGCAATGGCCCATCGTCCAGACAGGACAGACGCTATACGCCGGCATCGACTACGGACGCGTGTACGGCCCGAACACCGCGATTCTGGCGGGCACCCAACTCGCAGGCGCGGTGCTCGGCATTCGTGGCGGCATGCCGGCGACGTACGCAGCATTCTCGTATGACCTGTTCGCGGGCACGCCCATCTACAAACCAGCGGGATTTCCAACTGCACGCGTCACGGCAGGTGTACAGGCGACGATCCAGTTCTAGCGCAACGCCCCGCCTCACCGCGACTCAATCGACCCCTGACTCGGCGGCGACGTCACGATGCCCCACGCGAGCGGCAAATCGCCAATCTGCCCGACCGTCTGATAGCTCTTCGCATCGAGCACGAACACGGCATTCGAGCGCCCGCACGCCATCAGCACCTTCGACCCATCCGGCGTAAAGCT
Source organism: Paraburkholderia largidicola (assembly GCF_013426895.1). Classification (NCBI taxonomy): domain Bacteria; kingdom Pseudomonadati; phylum Pseudomonadota; class Betaproteobacteria; order Burkholderiales; family Burkholderiaceae; genus Paraburkholderia; species Paraburkholderia largidicola. The sequence goes on from NZ_AP023176.1 coordinate 1,467,134, forward strand.
GAAATGCCAGCAGCGCTGCCCGACGGGCGCGTCGGCCACATGCTCATACGTCTTCGCATCGAACACCTGCAAGGTCTTGTCGCGCGCGGCGGCGACGAGCAGATGCTTGCCCTCGGGATCGAACGCGACGCCGTACGGACCCATCTTCGTATCGACCGTCTTCAGTGTCTTCAACGTCGCCGCGTCCAGCACGACGAACTTGTTGGTGTTCTCCAGCGTCACCACATACTGCTTGTGGTCCGGCGACGCCTTGATGCCGCGCGGCCGCGAACCCTTGTCCATCTTCACCGTGCGCACGAGCTTGCCCGTGCCGGTGCGATACACCGACACCGTATCGTCGCCTTCGTTAGTGACGAGCAGCTCGCGCCCATCCGGCGAAAACTCGACGCCCTCTGTCTCGTGCCCGCTCTTCACCGAGCGCACCACCTTCATCGTCTTCAGATCGACGATGGCGACTTCGGCGGGCGGGCTGTTCGCGTCGTCATCGTCGTCGTGGCCCTTCCCCGGCCCGCCGCCCGCTCCGGCTTCGGGCTTGCCTTCCGGTTTGCCTGCGCCCTCGGCACCCTGCGTTCCCTGATTCGCCGCCAGCACCTGCGGCGGCGGCCCGCTCTCACCCGGTTCATAGGTCACGTAAGCAAACCCGCGATGCACCCGCACGAACTCCGGGTTCTTGCCGATCTTCACGCGCGCGATCACCTTGTCCGTCGACGTATCGATCACCGACAGATCGCCCGTCTTGTTCGCCACCAATAGCTTGCTGCCGTCCGACGTCAGGCTCAGCCCGCGCGGGCCGTCCTTGCCGAGTCCGATGGTTTTCTTCAGCGTCATCTGGTCGAGGTCGATCACGCCGACGCCGTTCGTCTCGCTCGTCACGTACGCGACGGACGCGGCCGATGCCTGTCCGATACCCGCGCCCAACAGAACGGCGAGCGCGACGGATATCGCCACGCGTGTATGTCTGGTCGTGCAATGCATCGATGTCTCCTGCGGAGTGTTGTTCGACGGGGCCGCGTCGAATCGCGCGAGCCATGTTCGTTGTGCCGCAAGGGCAGATTCACCCAGGCTCAAGTTAGCGCATCGCGCGTCGGGATGACAGCTTGGAGGGCCGGGAGTTTTTCCCGAAATCGATGGATGCGCGCGGCTCAATGCGCGGCTTCCGGTTCTGACGCGAGCAGGCCGACAAGTGCGTCGACGCCGCGCCGCCACGACTGGTCCGTATTGCCGCGGATATCGACGGAGCGCTGGAACACGACCTGCCCGCTCGCCGTGTCTTCGATGCGCAGGTTGATGTTGAGGATCAGGTTGCTGATTTTCTGCACCCAGCACACGCCGACGCGTTGCACGCCGAGCTTTCGGCCGATTTCCAGCTCGCAGCCGTTGCAGGCGCTCAGGTCCTGCGTCTTCGTGAAGCCGTCGATCAGCGCCGCCGCCGGACGATTGTCCGCGACCTTGAACAGGCCGCGCTGGTCGACGCGCGTGCGCAACTCGGTGCTCGCCATCGCGGCACGCGCCTGTTGCGACTGGGTGACGGAGGCATCGTTGTACGCCGCGTTGTCGTCGATCACGACGCAGTCGAGCAGCGCGATGGCGGGCGGCGCGGCAGCGACTGTCACCGAAACGGTACAGAGTGCGGCGCTCGCAACGAGCAGACGGCACAGCGCGCATGCGCGCCGCAGTCTGCCGCTGTCGGCGTTGGATCGGCAAGCGGTCAACGCGGTAAGCCCTCCACGATCGATATGCGCATGGCGCAGGCGCACCGATGCGCCCGCCTTCGCGACGATCGTGAAGCAGATACCGGGCCTGAATGCTGCGGCGCGTTGGCGGCAGGTCAGGTTTCGGAAACGGAATCCGCAGTCTGCGCCGCCGATTCCGCGGCCAGCGCCTTACCAACCTCTTCCGCAAATCGCTGCAACGAAGAAAGTGGCCCGCAGACGCTGTGATACATCTGACTGCCGATCTGCGCGTCCAGCAACACCTGCATGCCGGACTTCTTAGCCATTTCGATCAGATCCACCTGAATCTCCTTGCCGGATACGCTCTCACGCGACAACACCAGCGTACCCAGTCAATTTGACCGTCATTCCCCTGAACAGAGGCCATGAAGCGGATCAATTTACCTGTTTCGACGTCGGACTCACCGGCGAGCCCGTGCGCACACTCAGGGCGATTTGAGCGGCGCCGACACCACGGGCCGCGACGCCAGTTGTGCGTCCTTTGCTGACGGCTCGGCTTTCGGCGAACGCGCCGTCTCGGGGCTCATGATCGAGAACCCGAACGTGTTCACACCGTCCAGGCTGCGCGCGAACACCACGCCGCCGTGCATATCGGCGACCGCCTTGACGATCGCCAGCCCGAGGCCGTGATTCTCGCGGCTGTTCGTTCGCGACAGTTCCGCGCGATAGAAGCGGTCGAACGCGTGATCGAGCACGTCCCGCATGATCGGCGCGCCGGGATTGGCCACGGCGACCCACACGCGGCCCGCTTCGCGCGACACCGTCACGCGGATCATCGCGCCGGGGGCCGTATGGTGGATCGCGTTGATCAGCAGGTTGGCGAAAGCCCGGCCGAACAGCGAACGGTTGACGCGCGCCACCGCATCGCCGTGCAGTTCCGCCTGCACCTGCGCCTCTTCCATCGGCATTTCGAGGAACTCGACGGTGCGCGCAATCTCCGTCGCCAGCGAGACTTCGACCAGTTCGGTCGCCCGCTCGCCCTGATCGGCGCGCGCCAGAAACAGCATGTCGTTGATGATGCCGCGCATCCGTTCGAACTCTTCCAGGTTCGATTGCAGCGTACGGCGCAGGTCGTCGACGGAACGGTTGCGGGTCAACGCCACCTGGGTCTGCCCGATCAGGATCGTCACGGGCGTGCGCAACTCGTGCGCGACGTCGGCGTTGAACGACTCGAGGCGCACGTAGGCCTGATCGAGCCGCTCCAGCGCGCCGTTGAACGAATGCGCGAGATCGTTCAGCTCGAACGGCAGCTCGGTGGTGCGCAATCGCTGCGAGCGGTTATCGGCGCTCACTTCGGATGCGTCCACCGTCAATCTGCGCAAGGGCGCGAGGCCGATCCGCGTGACCCAGTAGCTCAATAGCGACGCGCCGAACGCGCCCAGTGCCGACAGCGCCGCCAACGCAAGGCCGAACTCGCGCAACGCCTGCTCGGTCGGCCCGTAACTGGTCGCCACCTGCAACTGCACCTGCGGACGCTCTCCGTTGGGCGGAATGGTCAGCGTGCGCGTCAGCAGATCGTGGTCGGTGCCGTTGTGCGTGACGCGCGCATAGTCGCCGCGCCATTGCTGCGCGATCGTGCCCGTCACCAGGTGGCCGTAATTGAACACAGGGTTCGTGCTCGAAATCGAATAGCCACTCGTGCCGTCACGCGGCGTCATGTCCGTGAGCTTCTCTTGCGCGATGCGCCACTTGTCGCGGTTGATCGCGTGATGCACGATGATCCGCGCGACCTCCGTGCGGCTATCGAGCGAATCGCGCAGGCGCTGTTCGAGTTGCGAGCGCAGCACGAGAAACAGCCCCGTGTCCACCAGCGTGAAAACCGAGAGCGCGACGAGCGCGAACAGCAGCGCGAGACGTCGTGCGATGGAACGGGTCGGGCGAGTCATGATGCCTCCGCTTCCTCGCGGACTTCGAGCACGTAGCCCATGCCGCGCATGGTGTGCAGCAGCTTGGTCTGGAACGGGCCGTCGAGCTTCGCGCGCAGCCGCTTGATCGCCGTCTCGACGACGTTCGTGTGGCTGTCGAAATTCACGTCCCAGACGAGTTCCGTGATGATCGCTTTCGACAGGATATCCCCCTGACGGCGCGCGAGCACGCTGAGCAACTGGAACTCTTTCGCCGTCAGATCGAGCCGCACGCCGCTGCGCGTCGCCCGCCTGCCGATCAGGTCGACATACAGGTCGCCGACGCAGATCAGCGTCGATTCCTGCACGCGTGTGCGCCGTGCGAGCGCGTGCAGCCGCTCGACCAGTTCGAGAAACGAAAAGGGCTTGGTCAGATAATCGTCGGCGCCTTCGCGCAAGCCACGCACGCGGTCGTTCACGTGATCGCGCGCGGTCAGCATGATGACGGGCGTCGACTTGCGCATGCGCAACGCCTTGAGCACGCTGAGTCCATCGCGCTTGGGCAGCATCACGTCGAGCACGATGATGTCGTAGTCGAACTCGGACGCGAGATGCAGGCCCTCTTCGCCGTCCAGCGCGACGTCGACGACCCAGCCCTGCTCCGTCAGGCCACGGCGCAGATAGTCGACCACCTTGAATTCATCCTCCACGATGAGCAGCTTCATGGGCGCTCCTTTGTATTGTCCTCTTCATTATAAGTAGGCTTTTCAAACCTGTTCAGCCCGTCCTCTACAGTTTGCTTTCAATCCGGTGGATGCGTCGTGGATGTGCCGTTATCGTTCGAGGCGTCTTTCGCCGCATCGCCCGGCACGCGCTGCGCATCCGCTTGCTGCACGTCCCAGCCGCCGCCAAGCGCCTTCACCAGCGCGACAGCCGTCGTCATCTGCTGGCCGTGAATCTGCACATCCGTACGCTGGCTCGTCAGCAATGATTGCTGCGCGGTGATGACGTCCAGATACGCGACGAGTCCGCCCGAATAGCGGTCGTTGGCGAGCGACAGCAGCCGCTGCGCATCGGCGACGGCATCGCGCGACTGGGATGCGGCGCTATCCAGAACGGAAAGCCCCGTGATGCCATCCTGCACCTGCTGGAACGCCGTCAACACCGCTTGCCGGTAATTGGCCTGCGCAGCCTGGTAGCCCTCGCTGGCGAAATCGACATTGGCCGCGCGCCGCCCGCCGTCGAACACGACCTGACTCACCGCCGTGCCTAGTGTCCACACCAGGCTCGGCGCGCTAAACAGGCTCGCGAGGTCCGTGCTTTGCCAGCCGATGCCCGGCGTCAGCGTCAGGCTCGGAAAGAAGGCTGCCTTCGCGACGCCGATCTGCGCATTCGCCGCCGCCATCGCGCGTTCCGCCGATGCAATATCCGGGCGGCGCTGCAGTACATCGCTCGGCAAACCAAGCGGAATCGCCGGCACGGCATACTCGACCACTTTCGGCTCGATCGAGAACTGCGGCGCGGGCACCGCGACGAGCGCGGCGATCGCATGCGCGAACGCCTCGCGCTGTGTGACGAGAAGCTGCGCCTGCACGCGCGTCTGGTCGAGCAGCGACTTCTGCTGCAACACGTCGAGTCCGGAGACGGAGCCGAGATCGTGCTCGGTCGTCACGTAGTCGAGCGCTTTCTGTTGCAACTGGACCGAGCGGTTCAATACGTCGATTTCCGCATCGAGTTCACGCAGCGAGAAATAGTCGGTGGCGAGATCGGTGGTGAGTACGAGCCGCGCATTCGCGAGATCGTCGCGCGACTGTTCCGCCGACGCCCGCGCGCCCTCCACTTCACGGCGGATGCGGCCGAACAGATCGACGTCGTAGTTGATCGTCGGGCCGATCTGCAAGTCGTTTTGCACCATCGACTGGTTCGGCACCGTGAAGCTCGTGGCGGGCCGGTTCTTCGAAATGCGCTGGCGCGCCGCCGAGGCCGACAGATCAACTTCGGGAATCAGTTGCGCACGCGTGTTGGCGAGCGTGGCGCGCGCCTGCGCGTAATGCGCGCTGGCGGCGGCGAGCGTCTGGTTTTCCGCGAGCGCCTGCGTTTCGAGGCGATCGAGCGCCGTGTCGCCGAATGCCTGCCACCAGTCCGGCGCGAGCGGCGCATGCGAGGGCTGCGCAAGACGCCAGTAGGAGTCCGTGCGCCATGTGGGCGGCGCATCCGTCATCGGCGTCTTGTAGTCGGGGCCGACCGTGCACGCGCACAGTGTCGCCGCCAACGCCAGGGCGCTCACGCGTGCGGCATGGATGAGCGCATTCACGACGCCGCCTTGCCCTTGGCCTGCGATTGCGATTGAGGACGCGTCACCACGACATGGTCGCCGTCCTCGATCGAATCGCTCGGGTTGATGATCACACGGTCGTTCGGCTCGATGCCGTTTTCGATTTCGAGCGTCTGCCCAAGATCCTGCGCGATCGTCACCTTGCGCAGATGCACGACGCCATCGTTATCGACGACCGCCACGCGCGGCCCTTCCGCGCGGAACAGCAACGCATTGCCCGGCACCGTTAGCTGCGCGCGCGCGCCCGACGGCAGCGCGACCTGCACGTAGGCGCCCGGCCTCAGCTTGCCGTCGGGATTGGGCAGCGTCACTTCGACCTGCAATGAACGCGTCGGCACGTCGATCGCGCCGGAAATGTGCGTGATGCGTCCATTGAACTGCTGGCCCGGCAGTTCCGCCTGCGTGACGACCACGTCCTCGCCGACCTTGATGTTCTGCGCGTAGGCCTGCGGCAATTGCACGAAGACCCGCAACGGATCAGACTGCGCAAGCGCGAACAACGCGCGGCTCGTGCCGCTGCCCGCGTCGATCAGATCGCCGACATCGACATTGCGCTGCGTGACCACGCCCGCGAACGGCGCGACGATACGCTTGAAGCTTTCGAGCTGGCGCAGCCGCTTCACGTTGGCCTCGGCGGCGGCAAGATTGGCGACATCCTGCGAGTAGGTGCTTTGCCGTTCGTCGAGTTCCTGTTGCGAGACGGCGTCGCGTTGACGCAGTTGCTGCCAGCGCTCGTACGAGCTCTTTGCGAGGCCGAGGCTCGACTGGATCTGATCGCGCTGCGCCACGGCTTGCGCGAGTTCCTGATCGATCTCCGGCGTATCCAGTTCCGCGAGCAATTGCCCTTCCTGCACGCGCGCGCCGATATCCGCATACCAGTGCAGCAGATAACCCGTCGCCCGCGCGAAGATGGGCGACTCGACGTAGCCGCGCAAGGTGCCCGGCAGGACCGTGACACCTGCGCTGCCATCCGTCTGCTTCGGCGTCACCACGTCGACATATTGCTTCGCGTTTTGCTGCGTGGTTTGCGCAATCGAGTGGCTTTGCATGATGTTCGCCACTACCGTGCGCAACGCGCCGATCGCCAGCAGGATCAGCACGATCACCACCGCGATCTTCGCGCGCCGCCATTCGCGATGGCGCGGCGGCAGCGCGTGGCCGTCCGGGGTCTCCCGTGCGGGGATCGCTAGCGAAGAATGCGTTTTTTCAGTCATCTCATTCGTCCGTGTTCGGGCTGTGTCCGTGCTCGTCGTCTCGGCCATGTCATCCATGCGCGTCACCGTGCTGTTGCTCGTCTTGATCGCGTGTCGCCTTGCGATGCGAGAGCCGGCTATGAATGCCCGCAAACAGCAAGGGCACGAAGAAAAGCGTCGATACCGTCGCGAACAGCAGGCCGCCAATCACCGCGCGCCCGAGCGGCGCGTTCTGTTCGGCGCCTTCGCCGAGTCCGAGCGCCATTGGGATCATGCCGATGATCATCGCGAAGGCGGTCATCAGCACCGGCCGGATCCGGCTCGCGCCTGCTTCGAGCGCGGCCGTGAGTGGCGGCGCGCCTGCCGTCAGACGTTGACGCGCGAACGACACCATCAGAATGCTGTTCGCCGTCGCGACGCCCATCGTCATGATCGCGCCCGTCAGCGCCGGCACGCTCAGATGCGTGCCCGTCAGGAACAGCATCCACACGATGCCCGCGAGCGCAGCCGGCAATGCGCTGACGATGATCAGCGGATCGATCCACGACTGGAAATTCACGACGATCAGCAGATAAACGAGCACGATCGCCATCGCCACGCCGATGCCGAGGCCGAAGTACGACGTGCGCATGGTCTGGACCTGGCCGCGTATCGTGATCTGGCTGCCGCGCGGCAGCGTCGCGCGCGCCTGATCGACGAGTTTTTCGACCTGCCTGTCGACACTGCCCAGATCGCTCCCTTCGACGCTCACGAACACGTCGATGACAGGACGGATGTTGTAATGCGTGACCATCGCAAACTGGGTTTGCGGCGAGACCTGCACGAGATTGCCGAGCAGTTGCGTCGGCCCGGTCGACGATGCGGATACAGGCGTGCGCAGCAGCTGATCCACCGACGAGATCTGATATTGCGGCGTCTGCACAGCAAGGTTGTATTCGACGCCGTTGCGCGGATTGAACCAGAATCCCGGCGACGTCTGCGAACTGCCCGACAGCGAAATCAACACGTTCTGCGCGACATTGTTCGCGTTGAGATTCAATTGCTGCAAACGCGTGCGGTCCATCTGCAGATTGATGACGGGCTCGTCTAGCTTCTGCTGGATGTGCGCATCGACGGCGCCCGGAATGGCGCGGATCTGCTTGAGTAGCTTGCGCGCGACCTCAAGATTGCCCTCCTGATTCGCCCCGACCACCTGCACATCGACAGCGGCGGGCAAACCGAAGTTGAGAATCTGCGTGACGATATCGGCCGGTTGAAAGAAGAACTCGGTGCCCGGAAAACGCTGCGGCAAGATCGCCCGCAAACGGTCGACATAGCCGAGGCTCGGTTTGTGATTTTCGTTGAGCGCGAGCAGGATCTCGCCGTCGAGCGTGCCGATCGTCCCCGCGTTGCTGTACGAGAGATTGATGCCGCTATACGGCAAGCCGAGGTTGTCGAGCACCGTGCCGAGTTCGTCTGGCGGAATCACCTCGCGCACCACCTTCTCGACCTGATCGGCGAGCCGTGCCGTTTCTTCGATCCGCGTGCCCGTCGGCGCACGCATATGCAGGCGTATCTCGCCGGCGTCGACGCGTGGGAAGAAGTCTTCGCCCAACACGAATGCCAGGCCCAGGGACACCACACAGAAGCCGAGAAACAAGGTGCCGAACATCCGACGCCGCACCAGCAGGCTGCTGAGCACCATGATGTACGCGGCGCGCATCGTCTCGAAGCCGCGGTCGAAACGGTGATACATCCGCATGAACAGATTGGGCCGGGCATTCGCGTCGCGCTTGTGCGCGTGGCCCATCAGCAGCATGGCGAGCGTCGGCACGAGGGTTCTCGACAGCACGTACGACGCGAGCATCGCGAACACCACGGCTTCCGCGAGCGGCACGAACAGATAGCGCGCAACGCCCGTCAGGAAGAACATCGGCACGAACACGATACAGATGCACAGTGTCGACACGAGCGCAGGAATCGCAATCTCGCCCGCGCCGTCGAGAATCGCATCGTGCAGATTCGTGCCCATGTGCAGATGCCGCTCGATGTTCTCGATCGTGACCGTCGCGTCGTCGACCAGGATCCCGACCGCGAGCGCGAGGCCGCCCAGCGTCATGATGTTGATGGTCTGCCCAAGCGCATGCAGGGCAATCAGCGACGTCAGAATGGACAGCGGAATCGAAATGGCGATGATGCAGGTGCTGCGCCAGTTGCCGAGAAACAGCAGGATCATCGCGGCCGTCAGCGCGGCGGCGATCAGGGCTTCGCGCACCACGCCCTGAATGGCGGCTTTCACGAACACCGATTGGTCGAACAGCGGCGTGACCTTGAGATCGGGCGGCAGCGCGGCCACTGCGTTTGGCAACAGCCCGCGTAGTGTGTTGACGATCGAGAGCGTCGACGCGCTGCCCGTCTTCAGAATCGAAATCAGCACGCCGCGCCGGCCGTTTTCGCGCACGATGTTCGTCTGCGGAGAAAAGCCGTCGCGCACGTGCGCCACTTCGCGCAGATACGTGGTCGCGCCGTTGACCGTGCGCACGGGAATGTCGTTCAGGCCCGCGACGGTGGTCGGCGAGCCGTTCATGTTGATCGTGTATTCCTTCGGTCCGATCTTGGCCGTGCCCGTGGGCAGAATCAGGTTTTGCGCGTTGACGGCGTTGACGACGTCGAGCGGCGTCAGTCCCTTGGCAAGCAGCGCGCGCGTGTCGAGATCGACGGAAATCAGACGGCTCTTGCCGCCGTAGGGATACGGCACGGCTGCGCCCGGAATCGTCACGAGTTGCGGACGCAGAAAGTTGAGCGCCGTGTCGTTCAGATCCTGCTCGGACAGACGCGGGCTCGACAGCCCCAGCTGAATCACGGGAATGCTCGACGCCGAGTAGCTGATGACGAGCGGCGGCGTCGCGCCGGGCGGCATCTGTTTCAGCTGCGCCTGCTCGACGGCAACGGTCTGCGCGATGGCTGTCTGGATGTTCGCGTTCGGTTGCAGAAAGAGCTTGATGATCGAAATGCCCGCAAGCGATTGCGATTCGATGTGCTCGATGTCGTTGACGGTGGTCGTCAGGCTGCGTTCGTTGACGGACGTGATGCGGTTCGCCATGTCCTCGGCGGACAGACCCGTGTAATTCCAGATGATGCTGACAACGGGAATGTTGATTTCCGGCAGCACATCGACAGGCGTCGTGAACAGCACGAATGGCGTCGCCAGCACGATCAATATGGCCATCACGATGAACGTGTACGGCCGCTTCAATGCGAGATTGACGATCCACATACAGGTGTTGGTATCCGAGAGAAGCGCGCAAGAGTGACGTGAGGCAGCGGCGTCAGTGTCTTTCTGCGCGTCCGCGGCAACCAGGTGTAAATGCTAGTGCGCCCGGCCCAACGAACTGATGGCGCCAAAATGGCAGCTTTGCCATTTTCGGCGCGGAATGCTATTTGTAGTGCATGCACGTATTACCGTCTGTTTCAGCGCACACGCGTTTTTGCGGCACGTGTCTTGCAGGCACGAGGTGCAATCGCGACGGCTATACTCGTCCCACTGCTCGACAAAAAGGCCAATATGAAGCGCTTTTCGATGATTCGCGAGTTTCATCTCGCCGACTGGTTTACGCTCGGCAACGCCGTGTGCGGCACGGGCGCACTGTTTTCGATGATGAGCTATATCGGCAGCGCGAACGTCATGCATGTCTACTTCGCCAGTGCGCTCGTGTTTGCGGCACTGGTGTTCGACGTGCTGGATGGACGCATCGCGCGCTGGCGGCAAAAGGCTTCACTGCTGGGGAAGGAACTGGATTCGCTAGCCGATGTGATCTCGTTCGGCGTGGCGCCGGCCATCATCGGTTATGGATGCGGGATGCGCGGCCTGTATGACCGCGTTCTGCTGGCGTACTTCGTGGCGTGCGGCGTGTCGCGGCTCGCGCGCTATAACGTGACGGCAGAAACGATGTCGGGCGCGACGGGGAAAGTGACTCACTTCGAGGGCACGCCTATACCGACATCGTTCGCAATCGTGCTGCTGCTCGCCATCGCCGCATGGCAAGGGGCTCTCGGTCCGCAATTATGGTTCGGCGAATGGCGGATTGCAGGGCATGTGCTGCATCCGTTGACGCTGGTCTACGGCATTTCCGGATCGCTGATGATCAGCCGCATCCGTATTCCCAAGCCCTGATTCAATGCCCGGATTGTCAGGCACGCGCTGCGCGATCAATTGCCGTTGTAAACGGTGCGATTGAGCGTTTGCAGTTGCCCGTCACGCTCGGACTGTATCAATTGCTGGCGCACATCCTGACGCGTCTCCGGGACGTTACGGGCGCCTTGCGCCGCGCTGCCCCAATTGACGCCGCCCTGACCCGTGTCCGCTGGCGCGGCCGATTGCGCCTGGGTCTGGTCCATCGGTTGATCGGTCGGCATTTGTTGCGCGTATGCGCTCGACATGGCTGCTACGCCCGCCGTTACCACGAGACTGAGAAGAAGTTGCTTCATTTCAAGGCTCCTTGATCGCGAGAGACTGTGCAGCGAATACAGTCGCCGCAGACGGCTCGCGGTGTCTACGACGGCTGTATTAACTCTACGCTTCAAGAGTGGCGCAATGCTGGCATAAGTATGACGAAGCTGCCAGATTCGCGGCGGTGTTATGCCCGCCCTTCGAAACCCAACAGAACGTTGACGGCATTGATGCCGATCTCATCGACCATGTACCCGCCTTCCATGACGAAGAGCGTCGGCAAATCAAAGCGCGCGAGCATTTCACCGAGTCGCAGATAGTCCGGCGTGCGCAAGCGGAAATGGCTGATGGGATCGCCCTCGAATGTATCCACGCCCAGTGAAACAACGAGCGCGTCGGGCGCATGATGGGCGATTGCCGAACCTGCGTGCTGTAACGCAGGCCCGTACTGTTCCATTGTCGTGCCCTTCGCCAACGGCAGATTCAGATTGAAGCCCTCGCCTTCACCCATGCCGCGCTCGTCGGCAAAACCCGAGAAGTAGGGAAACGATACGCCCGGATCGCCGTGTATCGACACGAACAACACGTCCTTGCGATCGTAGAAAATATCCTGTGTGCCGTTTCCGTGATGGAAATCGATATCGAGCACGGCGACGCGCTTCGCGCCTTGCGCGATGCAGCGTTGCGCGGCAATCGCAGCGTTGTTCAGATAGCAATAGCCGCCCATGTACTCGCGGCCTGCGTGATGCCCCGGCGGGCGACACAGCGCAAAGACGGCCTTGTCTCCGCGTGCGAGCGCATCGATGCCCGTCAGCGCCGAGTTCGCGCTCGACGACACCGCGCTCCACGTTCCTGCGTTGATGGGCGAACCGGCATCCATCGAAAAGAAGCCGAGCTTGCCGTCGATGAATTGCGGCATCGCTGTGGAAGGCAAGCCACGTACCGGCCAAACGAGCGGCAGCGCCTGGCACGTGCGCCCGGTTGCGGCCCACTCGTCCCATGCCGATGCGAGAAATTCGACGTAACGTCCGCTATGCGCGCCGACATAGCACGCACGGTCATAGACGTTCGGCGCGAGAACATCGCCCAGGCCCGCGGCTCTGACCTGCTTGAGCACGGTCTCTGCGCGGATGGGTTTTTCGAAGGAATCGGAGACGGCGCCGTCCTTGAGTTCGACGCCTTGATGCAAGCGGTGATCGCTGCTGTAGATGGTTTGCATGGTTCTGTACGCCGCAGAAAGGAACGCACAGTCTACCGTTGCGACACCGCGTTGCGAACGACGTCAGAAAAGATACAGCCCGGCGACGAAAATCACACCCGAGAACAGCAGCGCCGTCACGCAATAGCCCATGATGTCGCGCACTCCGAGCCCGGCAATCGCGAGTGCCGGCAGCGCCCAGAACGGTTGCGCCATGTTGGTCCACGCTTCGCCGTAGGCAATCGCCATTGCAGACTTGCCGAGGTCCGCGCCGATCGCCTTCGCAGCGGGCATCACGAACGGGCCCTGCACGACCCAGTGGCCGCCGCCGCTCGGCACCGCGAAGTTGATGACAGCCGAACTCAGGAACGTCAGCAGCGGGAACGTATGGACGTTTGCAATTTCGATGAACCAGTTGGTGATCACGCCCGCAAGACCCGAGTGGTCCATCGTGGCCTGAATGCCCGCATAGAATGGAAACTGGATCATGATCCCCGCCGTGCCGCGCGCCGCATTGCCGATTGCACGCGCGTAACCCATCGGCGTCTTGTGCAGCAGAATGCCCGCTGCGAGAAAGACGATATTGACGGTATCGATGTCGAGGCTGAAGCCTTTCTTCGTGAAGCGGATCACCAGATAGGCGACGATCAGCAGCGCCACCAGAATAGACAGAATGCGGCTCTCTTCGATACGTTCCGCCGGCGTCGATTGCGCCGTGATCTTGCGTTCCTGCACAGGTTCGTCGACGAGGAGCGCGGGATCGACGGAAACGACATCTTCGGCTCGCGGCATCATCGCGCGCACCAGCAGCGGCAACGCGATGATCAGCGCAGCGGTGATGAAGAGGTTGTATCCCGTGAAGAGCGTCTGCGACACGGGAATCAGGCCAATCACCTTTTCCATCGGATTGCCCCTGGTGGCCGCGACGAGCGGCACCGAACCCGACAGGCCACCGTGCCAGGTGAGGAAGCCCATGTATGCAGCCGCTACCAGCAGCCGGTAGTCGACGCCGCGCACGCGTCTCGCGACCTCTCGCGCGAACATGGCGCCGAGTACGAGACCGAAGCCCCAGTTGATCGCGCAGGCCACGCCGCTCACGAACGCGACGAGCATCGTGCCTTGCACCGGTGTTTTCGCCAGACCGCCGAGACCGGACAGCACCCGCTTGACGGGACCCGAGGTCGCGAGGGCATGCCCCGTCACGAGGATCATTGCCATCTGCATCGTGAATGCGAGCAGGTTCCAGAACCCGCTGCCCCACATATAGACGAGATCGCCGGGTGACTGCGGCGTGAGGCCCAATGCCAGCGCAAAGGTGATCGCCGTCAGAAGCAGCGCGAAAATAAGAGGATCAGGTAGAAAGCGATGAACCACCTGCGTAAAGAAGCGGGCAATACCTTGAATCACGACGTCTCCGGCACTTGTTCAATTGTTCGTTGGATGCGCGCGAGATTCTGCCACAGCTATGCGTAACGAGTCGGCGAACTGCACAAGCAGCCGCTTTACGTTCTGTTGGAGAGGAAAGAGTGCGGACAGGTCGCTGAATTGAAGCTTTCAACGACCTTAAAGAAATGCGTGTAATGCGCGCCGCCGCTGACGGCGCGCGCGGTTCAATGCCCCAGATAAGCGGCCTTGACCATCGGATCGTTACGCAACTGCGCAGCCGATCCATGCGTTGCGATGCGTCCGTTTTCCAGCACGTAGCCGTAATCGGCGACATTCAACGCGGCGGCTGCAAACTGCTCGACGAGCAGCATCGTCACGCCCTGCACTTTCAGACGCTCGATGATCCGGAAGACCTCATCGACGAGAATCGGCGCGAGTCCCATTGACGGTTCGTCGAGCAACACGAGATCGGGGTTCAGCATGATCGCGCGCGCCATGGCGAGCATCTGCTGCTCGCCGCCCGACAGCGTGCCCGCCAGTTGGTTGCGGCGCTCCTTGAGGCGCGGAAACAGGTCGATCGCGCGCTCGAGATCCGCGTTGATGTCGCCGCGCGGACGCGCCCACGTCAGACGCGGAAACGCGCCTAGCAACAGATTGTCGGTGACCGTCATCGTCGAGAACACGCGCCGGCCTTCGGGCGAATGCGCGAGACCGAGCCGCGCGATACGGTGCGAATCGAGCGAATCGATGCGTTTGGCCGATGCGCCCTCGCCCATCGTGATTTCGCCGCCGCTCGGACGGATCATGCCGGATACGGCGCGCATCGTCGTAGTCTTGCCCGCGCCGTTCGAGCCGATCAGCGTGACGACGGAAGCCTTCGGCACGTCCATCGAAATGCCGTGCAGCACCTGTACCTTGCCGTAGCCCGCATGCAGATTGCGGATCGATAACATCGCGTGTTCCCCATTCATGCCGTTGTCGTTCAAACGATGCGTAGTCTCAGGCGGCCACGCCGCCCAGATACGCCTCGATGACTTTTTCGTTTTCCTGGATCTCGGACGGCTTGCCCTCGGCGATCTTCTGCCCGAAGTCGAGTACCGATACCGTATCGCACACCGACATCACCACGTCCATGTGATGCTCGATCAGCACCACCGTAATACCGTGATCGCGGACCTTGCGAATGATGCGCACCAGTTCCTTGATATCGGGTGCAGTGAGACCCGCCGCGGGTTCGTCGAGCAACAGCACTTGTGGATCGAGTGCGAGCGCGCGGGCGATTTCGAGCAAACGCTGCTTGCCGTAGGGCAGATTGCGCGCTTCTTCCGCCGCGACATTATCGAGACCGACAAAGCGCAGCATGCCGAACGCGCGCTCGCGCGCCGTACGTTCTTCCTGTCGATAGCGCGACGTCATCAGGCCGATATCGGCGAAGTTCGAGCGGAACGTATGATGCAGACCGACGAGCACGTTTTCGAGCGCGGTCATTTCGCCGAACAGTTGCACGTTCTGGAACGTGCGCGCAATGCCCGACAGCGCGATCGACGAAGACGTGCGCCCCGCAATCGATTCGCCCCGATACTCGATCGCGCCCGCCGTCGGTATATAGATGCCCGTCAGCACGTTCATCATCGTGCTCTTGCCCGAGCCGTTCGGTCCGATCAGACCATGTATCGTGCCGCGCCGCACGTTCAGGTTCACGTTGTTCAGCGCCTTCAGGCCGCTGAACTGCATCAGCACGCCGCGCACGTCGAGAATGGTTTCGTTACCTTTGGCGTGCACGTCGAGCACGGCATCGGCGGTGATTTCCGCGGGCTTTTCGGTATCGACGGTCACGGTGCGCACGCGGCCATGCGTGAAGAACTTGCGCACGAAGCCGACCACGCCGTCCTGCAGGTAGTAGACGACCAGCAGAATCATCAAACCGAAAATCGTCAGCCGCCAATCGGTCAGCGCATCGATCCAGTACGAGAACACTGCGAGGCCAACCGTGCCCACCATCGGGATCGCAACCTTGCGCGGCGTCACGCTCTTGCGCGCAATGGAGAACAGCGCACCCGCCACGACGATAACGGCAAGCGCCGTCGCGACCATACGGAACATCGAGATGTCGTCGAGCAGCTTGGGAAGCAGCACGATGATCGTCGAACCGATCAGCGCACCCGTGCGCGTCTTGCGGCCACCCATGATGATCGCGAGCAGGAACAGGATGGTCAGCTCGAAGTTGTACGTGTTCGGCGAAATGTACTGCTCCGAGTACGAGTACAGACAGCCCGCGAGCCCGGCGAAGCCCGCGCTGATCACGAACGCGTACACCTTGTGCCGATACACCGAGACGCCCATGCAGTCGGATGCGATCGGACTGTCGCGCAACGCCTCGAATGCGCGGCCCAGATGCGACTTCAGCACGCGATGCACGACCACGAGCGACACCACGAGCAGCGCCGCCACGACCCAATAGTATTGGGTTTCATCGAGCCTATGGCCCGCGATCACGGGCTTCGTGATCTTGATGCCCATCGGCCCGCTGGTGAGGAAATCCATTTCGTTGATCAGGATCTGGATGATCGTGCCGAACGCGAGCGTGACCATCGCGAGATACGGGCCGGACACGCGCAGTGCGGGCAGCGCGAGAATTGCGCCGAACGCGGCCGTGACCACGATTGCCATCGGCACGGTCACGTAGAACGGCATGCCGAGCTTGATGAACAGCACGCCCGCCGTGTACGCGCCGACGCCGAACAGCCCCGCGTGTCCCAGCGAGACCTGCCCGTGTAACCGACCACGATGTCGAGACCGAAGAGCAGGATCGCGTAGATCATGATCGTTTCGACGAGGTGGATGTAGTACGGATTGCCCGACAGCACCGGGAAGATCGCGAGTGCGACCAGCCCGAGCAGCGCGCCGATGAGGTTTTTCTTTTTCACGGCGGACCTCACACCTTCTTGATCGCGGTTTTGCCGAACAGACCTGCCGGACGCAAGGCGAGCACGATCAGCAGCAGCACGAGTCCGGGCACATCCTTGTAGCCCGTCGAAATGTAGAAGCCGGTCGTCGTCTCGGCAATGCCGAGTATCACGCCGCCGACCACGATGCCGAGTCCGCTCGACAATCCGCCGATGATCGCCACCGCGAACGCCTTGAGGCCGAGCACCGCGCCCATCGTCGCGCCCGTCAGCGTGAGCGGCGCAATCAGCACGCCGGCGAAGGCCGCCGTCAGCGACGACAGCGCATACGAGAACGTGATGACGAGGCCGGTGTTGATGCCCATCAGCGCGGCGGCATCGCGGTCATTCGACGTGGCGACAACCGCCTTGCCGAAGATACTGCGCCGGTTGAAGAACTCGACAGCCAGCATCAGCACGAGGGCGCCGCCTACTACCAGCAGTTCCATCGGCAGAACATTTGCGCCGAACACCTTGATAGGCGCTTCCGGCAGCGGCGACGGAAAGCGCAGATCGTCGCGGCCCCAGACATTCTCCGCGACGTTCTTGAAGATGATGCCGAGCGCGATGGTCGACATGATCCAGCCGAACTCCGACTTGATCTTGATAGCGGGCCGCACGCCGATCCGTTCGACGAATGCGCCCTGCAACAGGCCGAATACGCACACGAGGGGAATCATCAGCCAGTAGTTGACGCCCAGCGTGACGAGCGTGAGACCGACGAGCGCACCGAGCATCAGCGCATCGCCCTGGCCGAAGTTCAGCGTGCCCGATGTCGCGAACGTGAGTTGGTAGCCGAACGCGATCACGGCGTAAATCATGCCGAGCGCGATGCCGCTATAGATGAGCTGAAGAAGAATGGCCATAGTCCAATTGCCTCGATCGCAACGCCCCGTAGATGATGCCGTGAGCCATGCAGCACAAAGCCGCCCCCGCCGGTCGGGCGGGCGCGGCTTCGCTATTCATGCTGTGCTCAGTTTGCGGATGCCTGCTTGGTGCGCAGTTGTCCGCCGCCTTTCTTGTCGTTGTCGTATGCGTAGATCACACGGCCGCCCTTCACTTCGCCAACGACGGGCACGTTCGGGCTGATCGCCTCGTGGTCGTCGTGCGAGAACGGCTTGTCGTACGCCATCACGACGCCTTCGACCTTCGTGTTGAGGTTTTCCAGCGCGGCGCGCACCTTCGGGCCGTCCGTCGTGCCTGCCTGCGTAATCGCGGCGGCGAGCAGATAGACCGAGTCGTAGCCTTGCGCCGCCGACACGGGCGAATCGATGCGGCTGTTCTTCGGCTTGAATTCCTTCATATAGGCCTCGATGAAGGCCTTACGCTTCGGCGTGTTGGGTTCCTGGATGAAGGTCTGCGGCATGCGCGCGCCTTCGCCGTTGGAACCCGCGTTGTCGATGTAGTTCGCCATCGACAAGGTCCAGCTGCCGATCAGCGGCACCTTCCAGCCGAGCTTGGCCATGCCGTTGGCGATCTGCGCGAGTTCAGGTCCGATGCCGTAGGTCAGAACGGCTTCCGCGCCGGCGTCTTTGGCCTTCAGCAACTGGGCCGTCATGTCGACGTCCTTGATGTTGAATTTCTCCACGGCAACCGGCTTCACGCCTTTAGCAGCGAGCGCCTTTTCCAGATCCTCGCGGCCGAGTTGTCCGTAGTTGGTTGAATCGGCGAGAATGGCGACCTTCTTGAAGCCGCGTTTGGTGACGGCTTCCTCGACGATCATCGGCGCCTGAATGCGGTCGGCGGCTGCGTTGCGGAACACGTAGTTATCCGGCTGGTCCGCGAACTGCTTCGTGACGATACTGCCCGTCGCGACGTTGTTGAACACAGGGATTTTCGCTTCCTGGAAGAAGCGCTGCGATGCGAGCGCGACACCCGTATTGATGTAGCCGACCACTGCGACTACCTTTTCCTTGTTGATGAGTTCCTGTGCGATCTGTACGCCGCGTTCGTTCTTTGCTTCGTCGTCGCGTTCGACGAGTTCGATCTGCCGGCCCAGCACGCCGCCCGATTTGTTGATCTCAGCGGCCGCAAGCCGCACGCCGTCGCGCATGCTGACGCCCATCGACGACGAACCGCCTGTGAAAGGACCATCGACACCGATCTTGATCGGATCGGCCGCATAGCTACCCGTTGCGACCACACACAATGCGAGAGCAGCAACAACGCTCTTCAGGCGAAGTACCATGTTCGTCTCCGTAGCATGTTTCTTTATTTTCGACGGGCGCGGGCTGTCTCCCGACGCCGCCTGATTCGTATAACGGCGTGCTTTATATCGCCTTGATACGAAACGGCAACCTAGTATAGAAATCGTAAGCTTTTTGCCACTATGCGGAGTTACCCGTAAGAAACAACACGTTCAGTGTGCTTACGCACGTACGCACTGTATCGGTGCAGGCGCAACGACCTGCTGGTTGTGCGTGCAACGGGGAATGGAAGCGCGGCTAGCCGACATGTGGATGTCGGCTAAGTGCAGGTGATGAAGGATTACGGGTCAGAACGACCGATCAAAGACCCAGATCGCTCAGGCCGGGATGATCGTCGGGGCGACGGCCGAGTGGCCAGTGGAACTTGCGTTCGCTTTCCTTGATGGGCAGGTCGTTGATGCTCGCGTGACGATGATGCATCAGGCCATCGGGACCGAACTCCCAGTTTTCGTTGCCGTATGAGCGGAACCAGTTGCCAGCATCGTCGCGCCACTCGTAAGCGAAGCGGACCGCGATGCGATTGTCGGTGAAGGCCCACAGTTCCTTGATCAGACGGTACTCGAATTCCTTGCTCCATTTGCGCTCGAGAAATGCGCGCGCTTCTTCACGACCTTGTACGAATTCGGCTCTGTTGCGCCACCAGGTGTCGGTGGAATAGACCAGCGCGACTTTTGCAGCATCGCGTGAGTTCCAGCCGTCTTCGGCCTGGCGTACTTTCTGTGCGGCGGTTTCGCGCGTGAACGGCGGCAGCGGCGGACGGACTTCGGTAGTGCTCGACATCGACTTCTCTCTTTGTGAATGGTGACGGTGTGGTCATTATTCGCAAATGGGAAGTTTTGTCGTGTCGGGAAGTGTGGGGTTTGTTGGATTTGCACGGTGGTCGTTTGGAAGCTCACCGTTGCTCGACGCCCGTCCTTTTAGGTAGCTGGCGGCAGGGCCGTCCATGCGGTCTCTTCCTCACACACTTAAACCCCGGTTGACCCATTCTTGCAAAGTGGTCGCAACAGGTGAGAAATCCACTGGATCGAGATCTCCTAGTCCTGAGCTAACTACCAAAGGATCGTCATTTTCGAGTGCGATCAAGAACCCCCTTCCCCCTCCATCATCGCCGATTAGAAGATAACCGCTGCAGTAATCTCCAACCTCGTAGGTTTCATTTCTCTCAACGAGATCTTCCAGTCTATATAGCGTGACGCCGCTGTCCAACAAGGCGCCGTCTGAATACAAGAGTACTTCTTTGTACGCAACTGGAAATTGAACTCTCATTGAAGATTCCACCAGAGCAATTTCTTCCAAAAGAGCTCTTCGGTTGAATCCATTCAAATTAGCTATGTTTGAGAAGTTCATTTCGCGAAAGCTCCTTATCCGACCACTGAAATAATTTTCTTGGCGAATTTCTAGAGTTGTTCTGTCACTCGAATAATGTGCAACCATTCATAGTACCGTCGATGAAGAAAAAACTCTCTAGTGCATCCACCAGTTCAGAAGTGTCTCGTCGTTATGGTCATCAAAATTCTTATAGATATTCGCGTAATACCATTCGATCCCGGTTCGCATTTTGAAATCGTCAAAGAATTGATTGATTGCTTCCACGCCATTGCTTGATGGAACCGACAGTGCAAGACTCCCACCGTTCACGCCATCCAGGCTCCCCCCGAGTTCCTGACTGACTCCGGACCTTAACCGCTCGATCTCATCGTTCGATACTTCGTCTGTGTATATCTGAATACAGAAATTCCCACCGCGTTCCAACACGTCAGCAGGTCGACCTGCGTCGCCGATTCGAATCACATCTCCTTTCGCCAAATTGAGCGCGAGCCCGGGAGAAGCAAGTAGTTTATAAATATCACCTTCGATATACTTTGCCGGAAGTTCCTCGTACACAGGCCCCGAATCGTTCTTGCCCGCGTAGACATTGATCAAGCAGCATTCGTTCTCAACGCCGATACGTAGTTCCATAGCTCCCCGTTCGACACAGGATACGTCGTACCGCACCGTGCGCAACTATTGCGCCCGATCACGCTTAGACGAACCAAAGCCTGACAATGCGGCTCTCAGGAGTCGGTTCGATTTGCCACCAAACCCTGCGTTGAAAGGCATCCAGGCGTCGCGCGGCAGTTGGCCTGGCAGATGCGGATACCAAATCGTAGCCGCGTCGCCGTCAGTTCATATGGGTTCGCCCGCACCGCCTCATTTACTTGCACGGATTTCGTGCCAGCGCTTTTTCCAGCAGTTTCATGTCTGGTGGGTCGTTTCTCGATCCTTTCGACTGTGCGCAACTTGATTCCATAGCGTTCCAGACCCGGACACTCAGGAGATGGTCAAAAGAAAGTTGACTGTTCTTTCCGCCGCTAATGATGCCAACCAAGTCCTTTTTGGAGTGGTTGATTGGAACCCGCCGTACGGATCAGAAAGTAAATGTGACGAGGGCCACGTTAGCGGCCCCCATGGTCAAAGCACCCTGAGATCATATAGCACGCCATGCCCGACACCTGGACTAACTTCTTCCACATATATTTGAGCAGTCAGATCGCTCCGACCGCGATCAGTCCACAAGTCAAAGTCAACACGCCATCTTTTAGCGTCCCGAGTCTTGTCAACCTCCAGTTGACTAAACGCTTCCGGTGGTGGCTCGCATAGAACTTCGCGTCCACGAAGATAATTTTGCAATGCGAGAGCATATTCCTCACGTGTACTTGGTCCCAACATCTTCATGTTTTCGAGTTTTTCAAACTCTCCATGAACCAGCAGCAACACGATTTGCCGCACTACATCCTCAATCATTCGCAAATCCATTAGATCACCTGTTTCCTGGTACACGCAAAACCGTATTCGGACCAACGCCAAGGTTTGAGAAATATTTATCAGCGCGAGCAATATGGCAACGTGCTTCATCTTGCGACAAACCCGCTCTTCTCAGCGCCTTATAACCTATGCGACGCTCCGCGGCATAAGTCCCCCCTCCTGCCTGCCGCTGTACTTGCGTAGCGATGTAGTGTTCCGATCCAATTGACGTAGACGGCCCATTCAATTGAACTGCTGGCGCCTGAGAACGCGAGTAGTCCGTTACATCTCTCACTGCTGCATTTTGGATGATGTGATGCGAATCAGGATCGACTTCACTATAAGTGCCATAGTCGCGCCCCGACTCCTTAAGAATGCTCTCGCAATCACACGGGCACAGACGCTTGGCAAGGCCAAGCGGGTCAATCCAGGAAACTGGATTCGGCGCATACTGAAACGCGTTGATCCCGCCCGCCAACCCAATCGGATCCTTCGATACAAACCGCCCACTCGCCGGATCATAATACCGATACCGATTGTAATGCAGCCCCGTCTCATCATCTGCCTGCTGGCCCTGAAACCGTATCGGATTCCGCACTTGCGCCTGAGTCGCCGCCGAGACGCGCGCAATCACCTCTACCGCTTCGCCCCACGCCTTATAACGCGCCTCCCAGACAATCTCACCGGCATCATCCGTGAGCATCTGCGGCGTGCCGATCACATCGCAGTGGTAGTAATACACCTGCGCCTGCTCATTCGGCGATGGCACTTTCATCAACGGATCATCTTCCGGCGTATACCGATCCGACTCCCGCCGCTGCGGCGTCTCTAATCCCTCGACAGGCGCCGCGACAAACTGCGCAAGCGGCACGAACGATCCCGCTTCATACACGTAATGCGTACTGTGCGATCCCGCAACTTCATACGCCAGCCGATCACCATCCCAACCAAACACTGTCCTTACACCGTCGACGTCTTTAGCAATACGTCGCCCGAACGCATCATAAAAGTACTGCGCCTGCCGCGCACCAGCAGGACTGCGCGCATTCACCGCGCCAAGCCGGTTAAACCCATCCCACTCATACCGTTGCTCGCTGCCAGCCGACTGCTTCGCAACGAGATTGCCGCGCGCATCGTATGCGTAATGCTCGCCCGCATACTCCTTCAGCAGATTGCCGACGATCTTCGGCACATCGGCCGGTAATGTATTCGACTCATATCCGCCACCCGATCGCGCATGACGCGGACTGCCGGCATCGACGATATTGCTCGCGGGATCGAACGCAAAGCGCTCGGTCGCAAGCGGACTAATCGCCTCGATCAACCGACCAACGGGATCGTAACCATACGTCGTCACCCCACGACGGCTATCGTCGATCTCCTTGAGCTGCCCCGCCGCGTCATAGCGATACCGCCGCGCCGCGAGCATCGCTGGCGCACCGTGACGCCGCAGCGACTGCATATCGACGCGCCCAGCCATGTCATAGTGCGTCGCCTGCTCGATGGTGTTCGACAGATTGCGCTGCGTCTCGCGATGCAGATCGTCGCGCTGAAATCCGATCAGCTCTCGTCCATCGAGCATCATGCCGTGCACATGTCCCGAGCCGTACACGAGCCAGTCGATCGCATGGCCATCCGGCCGCACGGTTTTGATGCGCGTGCCGATTTCATCGTAAGCGTGGTGCCACACATAGCTGCGGCGCTCGCCGAACAACTGATAAGCGTGATGCTCGCGCACCAGGTTGCCCACCGCGTCGAAGAAATGCTGCGTGTGGCTCACATCGTTGCGTGCATCGACGAGACGGCCATTGCCGTCATACGCCATGCGCATCTCGCTCGCGCCCGCAGTGCGGCGCGTCGTGCGACCCGCAATGTCGAAGTCGTAAGTCGTTTCGAGTCCCGCTTCTTCGGACGACTGCAAGCGCCCGCTCTCGGGTTCGTACCGGTAACGAACGGAACTGCCATCGAAACCGATCTGCTCGAGCAAGCGCCCAACAGGGTCATAGCGGAAGCTGAACGTCGCGTGGTTCGCATCCGTCAATGCCGTGAGACGCCCACGCAGGTCGTAACGGTACGAAAGCGTATTACCCAATGCATCCGCGCGCTGTGCAATGCGCCCCGCCCTGTCGTACACGAAGCGCGTCATGCGGCCTAACGCATCGATGTGCGTGAGCAACCGGCCTTCCGCATCGTACTCGAGCTTCTCGGTACCCCCCGACGATTCGACGGCCGTCAACTGTCCGTTGCTGGCATAACGGTATGAAGCGTTTTGACCCGCTGCATTCTTCTCTTCGAGCAGGCGCCCACGTTCGTCGTAGCGCCACGCCGTTGTCTTGCCTGAGCAATCGGTATAGCTCGTGAGCTGCCCCGCAGCGTCGTATTCGAGCTTCTTCGCGCCGCCCTTCGCATCGACGATTTCGATGGGCAAACCCTGCTTGTCATAGCTGTATTTCGTTTCGTGCCCGAGCGGATCGATCTGCGCGACCAAGTGGCCCGCGTCGTCGTACTTCCGTTCCCATCTGTACGAAAGCGGATCGACGATCGCCGTCATCTGATCCTTGTCGTCGTACTCCATTCGCACTACGCTGCCGTCCGCGCGAATCTGCTCGACCATATTGCCGCGAGCGTCGTACGAGAAACGCTCGGCGCTGCCATCGGGAAAGATATGCTGCGTCAGATTGTGATGCGCGTCGCGATAGAACCATTCTTCGAGTCCATCGGGCTGAACGATCCGATACGTGTACCCATCGATATCGAAGTAGTAACGCGTCACGCTACCCATCGCATCCGTGACCTGCACGAGACGGATATCCGGATGCCAGGCGAGCCGCGTTTCATCGCTGCCGTCGTCGGCATACTCGCGTACGCATTTCGACTTTGCGTCGCGGCCATCCCATTCGAGATTCATGCCGCGACCGGTGCGATCCGTATAACGGGTCACGAGATGGTGGCGATAGGCATACTCACGTCGGTTGCCATAGCGGTCGGTCGCTGCGATCAGATCGCCTTCTGCATCGTACGTGTACCGTGCAAGCGTTTCGACGCGTTCGCCTTCGTCGTCGACGTGAACGGCTTCCGTGATACGCCCCGCAGCATCATGCGAAAAGACGACACTCGCCACGGACGTGCTGATTCGCGTCAACCGGTCCGCCGTGTCATAAACGAACGTGATCTGGTTTCCCGCGCGATCTTTGATGAATGCAAGACGGAACGCGTCGCCACGCTGTTCATAAGCTTCGAGCAGTTCATGCCCGCGCATCAGCGTCAACCAATGATCGTCGAGACGGGCAAGCGTCAGATCTTCGCCGCGATCGTCGTGCGTCTGTCCCGCCTTCAGCAGCGGATACTCGATGCTTCGGCCAGTAGGATCGTGATAGACGAGCTTCGTCGCATGGATATCGAAGCGCGTCGTATACGGCGTGATCCAGCGAGCGCCAAGTTCGCCTTCGTCATACGCATCGAGAAAAGAACGATACGTGCGTGTCCACGCAATGGGCATCGCGCCCGGCAGCAAGAAGTCGTCGTGATCGAAGCGTTCGTCGCCGAGCGCGTAGCCAATCGACGCACCGCTGCGGCCAAGACCGCAACTCTTGCAATCGTTCGCGCCGGGATGCTTTGCTTTCGCTTGCGCGGACAGCGACTCCAGTTCGCCTTCCGTCTTTTTCAGTTCGGCTTCGACTTTGCCCGCGGGCTTGATCCCAACCGCCTGCGCGCCGCGATGCTGTTGCGCCGCGCGCCACTTCGCGACGGCCATCGTCAGCATGTTCAACAGCCACATCAGTCCGCCGACGTCCGCGCTGTTGAGCCCTCTGATCTTCGTGGTCACGAGCGGAATCGCGTGACGCGCTTCGGCTGCCAGTGCCTTCAGGCGTTGATTGGTCGACGGCGAGATCGCATTGGCCGCCTGGGTCGCGAGATTGGCCGTGTCCTTCACCAGCACTTTGCCGCCGTCCTTCAGATAGGACCACAGGTTCTCCGCGACCTTGCCCGCGTCGTGCGCCGCGAATCCGGCCGACATCTGGTCGAGATGTCTATCGGCCGCACGATAGTTGCCGGACGTATCGAAGAGACTACCCGATGCCGCCCGCTCGAATATTTGCGCCAGTCCTTCGAGCAACTGATGCGCATGATTCGCGCAGTCGTTCAGCAACTCTGCGAGCTTCGCCTGCACTTCCTTGACGAAGCCCTCGATCTCGCCTGCGAATTTCGCGCTCAGATGCGCGACCATCGCGGAGATCACGGCATCCGCGATCATCTGCGCGCCGCCTTCCGCGACGGCCCGGCCGCTCTTCATCAGTTCTTCGCGCGCGAGCTTCATCATGGGCCGTGCGCCCATGCGGAACTCGCCCATCACGGGCGGCACCGGAATCACGCCGATCAGATCGATGCCGAGGTTCAGGTAATCGAATGCGTCTTTCGATTGCGACTGCATCAGCCGCTTGATATCGAGCACCACGTCGATCGCCGAGAGAATGTTCGAGACGACGGGAATGACATTCGCCAGTTGCTCGACGCGTTGAAGC
Organism: Paraburkholderia largidicola; assembly: GCF_013426895.1. Taxonomy (NCBI): domain Bacteria; kingdom Pseudomonadati; phylum Pseudomonadota; class Betaproteobacteria; order Burkholderiales; family Burkholderiaceae; genus Paraburkholderia; species Paraburkholderia largidicola. The sequence continues at coordinate 1,493,711 of NZ_AP023176.1, forward strand.
GTCACATAGCCGTCGCTGACGCTCTTGAGCCAGGCGTCGAACTGCTCGAGCGCGGAACCCGCGTCTTCCTTGACGATGGTGTTCAGTGGCGCGATCGCGACTTCAGTTTGCTGGACAGGGGTCGGGGCGGCTGCGCTCATGCTGGATCAGTCGGTGATTGCGTTATTGTTGAAGAGACCGTCGTCGCGATGGCGAGCATCGCGGACGTTGTCGCTTTCCATGCATCGGGTCAGGCGAAGCCCTTGAGGGCTGGCAATGCACTGCGTGCGGACTGCGCGATCGAACTGACTTCTTTCGCTGCGCCGGCTAGCTGATTGGCCTGCGTGACGGCCGCGCTCGCCTGCGCAGGCAGCGCATGAGTGAGTGCGTTTTGCGCGAACCCTTGCGCCTGGCTCTGCGCAAGCGAAGTAAGTCCGCTCGTGCCCGCCGATGCCGCGCTGGCGACACTCGCAATCTGCGACGCGCCGCCCACCGCTTGCCCCAACGTCCCTGCAAGCGACGCAGCGCCCGCATTGCCCGATGCACCCGTGACGAGACTCGCCGCCGAACTCGCCACCGACCCCGCGCCCGCGACGCCGGGCAACAGCGACGCCATTTGCGATGCGGCAGCGCTGTCGCCCGAAGCCGTCAACGGCTCGGCTGGCCACTGCGCGCTCTTGAAGTAGTTGGCAGGTTGCGACGGGTCACGCGGGTCGACGCCGAAGTTGACATGCGCGGCGCCTGGCGGCAAACCGCTGACGGTCGTGCGGCCGCTCGCATCGAGCGCGCCCTGGCGCAGCACTGAACCGTTCGCGTCGAGCACCGAGAACTTGCCGCCTTTGACTGGCTCGCCGTTCGCGTATTGATGCAGCAAATCGAGTTGTCCCGGCTGATCGGGACGCGCGGACGGCAGCGGATAGCCCTGGCTCGCAGGCCCCGCAAACGCATGCTGCGCCCCCTTGATATCGATCTTGCCAGGCGCATGAATCTCGATGTTGCCGCCCTGGATGCGGATGTACGCGCCGGCTGCCGTCACGAGAATGCCCTGATCGGCGGCGGCTTCGATTTTTTCGGTCGCGGACAGCAGCTTCAGCGTCTTCTGCGCGGTGATCTCGACGTTATCCGACTGCGCCTGCACTTCGACCTTGCCCTTTGCCGCGAACAGCTTCATGCCCGCGTTCTGCGCGAACAGGCTGATCTTCTCGCCGACGCTCGCGATCAGCGACTTGCCCGCGGCAATGTGCGTGCTCTGACCGCTGACGATAGTCGTGTGCTGTGTCGATGCGAAATGCGCGGATTGCTGCGTCGACATCGCGAGACCGGATGGCGTCGCGAACAGCATGATCGGTTCCTTGAACGCGTTCGCGTTGCCCGTTCCACCGCCTGCCGTGTTGCCGCCGCTGCTGCCCGATCCTGCCACGCTGTTCTGCGTCGCGTCGTTGAACGCCGTGAGCGCATCCGTGCCGTCTTTTAACGATTCAGCCTGATGTGTCTCGCTCGCCGACGACATCGCATCGATCACACTCCGCGAGTTCGCCAGTTGCGTGCGCGCCGCGCTCGCATCGAGCGGCTGGCTTGCCGTGCCCGTCGACGGATGCGTGGACACATACAATCCCTGCGATGCCCGCACCGCCCCATACGCATCCGATTTCAGATCGAAGCCGCTGCCCAGGTACGCGCCGCGCGTATTGTCGTTCTGCGCAACCAGATAGCCCAGATGCAGGAACGAATTCGCGCTGCTGCTATAGAGCTGCACGCGGTTCTGCCCGGTCGCATCGTCCATCACCATCTGGTTGTAGCCGCTGCCCTGGTACTCCTTCGAGCGATAGCCCGACAGAATGCCGTTGGAATGCCATTGCGGCGTCTTGGCGCCGTTATAGACGCGGCCCGTGACGACGGGCCGGTCGCAATCGCCATCGAGCCAACTGACGATCACCTCCTCGCCGATGCGCGGCACGTGCACGCTGCCATACCCGCCGCCCGTATCCGACATCGCCACACGCACCCAGCACGAGGCGTTCTCGTCGCCCTGGTTCAACCTGTCCCAGTGAAAGCGCACCTTGATACGGTTCAGTTCGTCGGTATACACCTCTTCATTCGAAGGTCCGACGACGGTCGCCGTCTGCAACCGCATCTCCGGCTTGTGATGCTCGAACGGACTGCGGTACGGGATGATCTTGCGCTGCGCCTCGACGCGCGCCAAATAAAACCCTTCGCTGCCGTCGCTGGCCGTTGAGTTCAGCGACTCTGCGCCATGCTGCGCACGCGCCGCCGCGATCACGTCCTTCAGGCTGTGCGGGAAATCCGTCGTGCCACTGGAGACAGGCAGATTGTTCTCGATCACCCACTCGACAGCGACCACCGCGAACTGCCGTTCCTGCGCGCCGCGTTCGCTATGCTCCGGGTGATTCGCCAGTTCGAACCAGCGGCCCGCATCGACGCCACGCACCGCGCCCACACCATCGAAGCGCCGGGCGCGTGATTCCCACTCTTCCATGCGCACTTTCGACAGATGATCGCCGCGATCCTGCGCGCCATATGTATACGCACCCGTGTACTCGTAAACCTCGGCCTGCGCGGGCAGATTGCCCTGCGTGGTCATCGTCGGCACGAACGTGCCTTTGGGATTCGCCGCGCCTGCAGGCGACTTGTAGTCGAACGTGCGCGTGGTGAGCGTCGTGCTTTGCAGCGTGCGCGTGCCGCTCCACTGTACGAACGCATCCGTTTCGCTGTTCGTGCCCGCCCGATAGAAGTTCACCGTCTGCGGACTCAGCGGCTTGAGCGTGCCGATATCGTCCGTGATGACGAGCGTGTGCGACTTGCCGTCGTCGGCCTGTTCGACATAGCTGAACAGCCCTTCCGCTTCTATCAGCCGCTGACAGAAATTCCAGTCGCTTTCGTATTGCACGCAGAACGAGCGCTGCGCGAGCGGTTGACTCAATGCAAAGCGAAATGCGCCCTGCGCCTGTGGATGGGCATTGAATACATCAGTGAGAATGGCATCGGCAGTTTTATCCTGCCATATGCGGGCATCCTTTCTGAAGCGCAGAAAATGCAGCCACGACGTAAAGCCGATCTGATAACTGGTGAGCGAACTGTCGGAACCCAGTCTTCGCGCGGTATGCACATAACCGTGATGCGGATGGTAAGTCCGGTCGGCCTGCTGGATCCATAACGTGACAGACTGCGCAATCAGCGATTTGAGTTCGATGCCGTCGCGCAATGAAACCACGTCGACCGTAAAAGCGCTCTCGCGGCCCAGCCGCGCATGGCCGAGCGCGCGCTGCGGCAGCAGGACATCGGCGCCCAGCGGCGTATCGAGCCTGAGCAGCCGATCGGTCTGCATTACCCCGCCAGTCATTGCCGCGATTATGTCCTGCGCCCCCATACCGCCTCTTTTTAATCCGATTGCGCCACGCGCTACCGCGCGATAATACAGAAATGAAGACGTAAATCGCAATCGTATTTTAAAGGCAATGTGTATCAGGTCGTAATTGCCGGATTATTGGATGCTTATTGCATATCGGAAAAATTAACTCAATCCCGAGAATGTGGATTTAACAATTCATTCGGACGATAGAGAAAAATCCTCAATGCCGGATCATTCGCCAATCTCATAGGCAGCAGTCGGGCCTAGATCAGAATCACATGATCGCTGAGCTGGACGCAATTGCGTCCGCCGCGCTTTGCGCTATACAGCGCTTCGTCGGCGTCACGCGCCAGTTGCTCGATGGTCGCGTCGCTTGCGGCCATGCACGCGACACCGATACTGCATGTATAGCCAGGCAGCGTCGCGTCGTCTTTCTGCGCAATGCGCTGACGGATACGCTCCGCGTGGTCCCTCGCCTCATCGGGACGCACGCGCGGCAGCAGCACGGCGAACTCCTCGCCGCCCCAGCGCGCGACGTGGCCCGGCGCCGGCAACATCTCTGCGACGCGCTTCGCGAAGTCGATCAGGATGCGATCGCCTGTTGCATGCCCATATGTGTCGTTCACCCGTTTGAAGTGATCGAGATCGATCAGCAGCAGCGACAGCAATCCGCCCGTGCGCATCGTCTTCTCGCGTTCCTGCTGATGCGCGCTCAGAAATGCGCGACGATTCAGCAGTCCCGTCAGCGGGTCCATGAACGACTGCTGTTCGAGGTGGTTGCGCAGCCGGTCCATCGCGACGAACAGCAAGCCAACCGTCACCGTCAGCGACATCAACGCGCCCGTAATCAGATAGATCTTCTGGATGAGGTCGGGAGCAAACAGGCCGGTGCTCGCCCACGCGGGCACGAACATCGACATGCCGCGCGCCGCCGTCGCGACGGTCTGCACCAGTTGCATCGAGCCGACGAAGATCGCCGTATTGCTGCCTTTGCCGAACCGCAGCATCGTGAAACTGTTCAAACCAAACGTCACCGTGAGAATGGCCGACATGCACAGCGTGCGTCCCGCCACAGAGGGATGCACCCACGTCATCCAGCTCATCGCGATCACGCCGATCACGAGCAGCAACGCCACGAAGCGGCGCGAAGGACGCAAGCCAAAAAACAGCTGGCTGCCGATCAGCCATAGCCCCGTGCCGAGTATCAGGCCGACGTTGGCGACGACAATCGAAAGCCAGTCGCCGATGCTGCCGCGCAACGCAAGCAGCATCGCCGACATCGACACGACCAGCGCACCCCACGCCCAATGCCCGACACCGCGAATGTTTGCCGGAAACCCGCGCCCCAGCGAAAACATGACGAGCGCCATCAAGCCTGGCATGACTGACGACATCAGAATGACGGTGCGAAGATCGAAGGCTGGCATACGGCTCCGGAGGCGGGCTCGCGATATGAAACTCATCCGTTTCACGTGCGCTGGCGAGAGAACCTCGCAATATACCTCAGCCCGCGCCTCAGTTAGTCCAGCAGTTTCAGCACGGTCTGCGGCATCGAGTTGGCTTGCGCCAGCACCGAGATGCCTGCCTGCTGCAGCACTTGCGCCTTCGACAGATTCGCCGTTTCGGTCGCGAAGTCCGCGTCGGTGATTTGCGAACGCGCGGAACTCATGTTCGTGGCTTGCGTGTTCGTCGTCGAGATGGCAGCCTGGAACGTGTTCTGCGTTGCGCCGAGCGTGGCCTGGAAGGTGTTGACGCTCGTGAGAACGCTGTCGATCGTGCTCATCGCGGCCTGCGCGCCCGATGCCGACGAAACCGACAGGCCGCTGATGCCGAGGCTGCTTGCATCCCATTTCTGCGAGCCGAAGTCGGCCGAGATCTGCTGGTTGTCGAATGCGCCGATCTGGAAGTTGATCGTACCAACGCCGTTCAGAACGGACTGGCCGTTGAAGGTGGTCTGTTGCGCGACGCGCGTGATTTCCGTCAGGCGGGTCGTCACTTCCGACTGCAGGTTCGCCAGCGCGTTCGAGTCGAGCGAGCCGTCGCCCGCTTCCACTGCGAGCTGGCGAATACGCTGCAGGTTACTGACGATCGATTGCAGCGCGCCGTTCGTCGTCTGCACCATCGAAATGCCGTTGTTCGCATTCGCCGCCCCTTGTGTCAGTGCATTGATCGACGCCGTTTGCGTCGTCGAAATCGCGAGACCGGCCGCATCGTCGGCTGCCGTATTCACGCGCTTGCCCGACGACAGACGGCTGATCGCCTGCGAGAGCGCGCTTTGCGAGCCCGACAGGTTGTTCTGCGCCGTCAGCGACATGATGTTGGTGTTGATGTTCAGCATTCGCTTCCTCGTTACTCAATAACTGCCATTAAAGACCTTCGCATCGCCGATGCATAAATGCGTGCATTCGTGGCGTTGCTTCTTTTCTAACGGTTCGATAAGGCCGAAATTAAGGGCGCAAAGCCTTTCATTCATGTCGTTTATGCTTACTTCAACTTTCTTACCGGATATTTTTAAAAGACATAAAAAAAACCCGCATGCCGAATGACGCATGCGGGCTTTGTCAGATGCAATACATCAGAACTTGTGGCGAATACCCACAATCGCGATCTCTTGCGTGCTCGTGCCGTTATAGCCGTACGAACCGATCGATGCCTGCGCCGCCTGCGTCGTGCCATCGGAGAGACGCTGCGTGCCGTTGGCGTGCTGATACGCTGCGACGGCGTAGAGGTCGGTGCGCTTCGACAGGTTGTAGTCCGCGCCCAGGCTGACCTGATGGTAATGCGCCGACGTATCGCCCGATGCAGCCGTATACGCGTAGCCCACGCCAGCGATCAAAGCAGGCGTTGCCTGGTACGCGACGAATGCCTTGCCGCTGTTGTACTTCTCGGTCGTCGAGAAGTTCGAGCTCGCGTCGGCCTTCAGTTGCGTGTTGCTGTACGACGCGCCCAGCGTCACCGAGCCGAGTACGTACTGGCCGCCCAGTTGCGCGATGCTGACCGATTTCGCGCTCACGTAACCGTCGTTGATGTGACTGTCGAAGATCGAGTCCGTCGTGCTGCTCGCCCAGCTGGTGCGCCCGCCCGTCGCGGAGTTGTTCGTTGCGCGCAGATAGCCTGCCGCCAGCGACAAACCGCCGACCGAGTACGTCGCCGCGCCGCTATACGTGTAGCCTTGTCCCGTCTGGCCAGCCACGCCGCTGAACGCATACAGGCCTTCGAACTGGAAGCCCGCGTAGTTCGGCGAGACATACTTGACGGCGTTCGACACGCGCGCGCTGTTGTCGTTGTTGTCGACGTCGCCCGGCGTCGCGAACGTGGAGCCGAAGTAGTTGTCGGCAGTGACGGCCTGCACCGTATCCGTAATCGGATCGTACTGACGGCCCAGCGTGACGGTGCCCCACTTGTCGCCCTCGAAGCCCACGTAAGCCTGGCGGCCGAACAGGCGCGAGCCCTGGCCCATCTTGCCCGTGCCGACGTCGAAGCCGCTTTCCAGTGCGAAGATCGTCTTCAGGCCGCCGCCGAGGTCTTCACTGCCCTTCAGGCCCCAGCGGTCGCCGCTGAGGTTGCCGTTGATCATGCCCGTCAGGTTGTTGTTCGAATCGGCGTTGTGCACGTAGCCGATGCCCGCATCGATGAGCCCGTAGAGCGTGACGCTGTTCTGTGCATGAGCCGCGATCGTCATCGAACTCAACGTGAATGCAACAGCCGCAATTGCAGTTCTTTTCATCTGTTCCTCTATCACTCGTTAAAAATGTATTGCGACCGCGAGAATACAGGCGCTTAAAAATAGATAAATTACTTGTTGGTTATATGCAACTGGTTAGCTATCCTGCCTTTTACAAAGTAAAAAAGGCCATGTGAATACACATAGCCGAAGCCCGGAATCATTATTCATCTGCGTGGAAAGAGAGAATATGAAGCGATTTCCAGACAGGCGCCAATCTAGGTGACGTGATTTTTGAAGTCAACGCGTGCAAGTCGATGACGCGTTTCCCAATCTTTCTTTCTTGCTGCGGGTAGTCGGATTGATTTCGCTGAACCAGCGTGTTGGCGGCTGCAGCGCGAGGGATGTTCAAGCGATGCCTTCGGCAGCATGCGCGAAAGCGTTGCGATGTCCGACAAGCCAGTCCGACCTATCCCGTTAATTCGTCCGACGCAAGGACGCAAGCGCTTCACAGCCGCCGCGGCTCGCAGGCTAAACCCGGCCTTTCGTTGTAGGACAACGTATAATGGAGATAAATCTCGAAAATCCCCAGGAGCGTTACATGGCCGCGTCTGCAGCACCAGGTTCGACCCCACGGCGGGTACGCGGGAGCCTCGCTGACCAGGTCGTCGCTTATGTCAACGAGCAGGTTGCCTCGCACGCGCTCAAGCCCGGCGATCAACTGCCGACGGAAACAACGCTGATGTCCTTGCTCGGTGTCAGCCGCACCGTCGTACGTGAAGCCATTTCGCGTCTGCAGGCCAATAGCGTGATCGAAACGCGCCACGGAATCGGCAGTTTCGTTCTGGAACCGCGCCGCGAGCCGCTTGGTCTTGACATGGTCCCTGCCACCACATTGAACGACGTGCTGTCAGTGCTGGAACTGCGCATCAGCCTCGAGACGGAATGCGCGGGGCTTGCCGCGCAGCGCGCGAGCGAACGCGATATCGCGAAGATTCGCTCGGCGCTCGATGCCGTCGAAGAAACGACCCGCGCCGGCGGCGACAGTACGGCCGCCGATCTGCGCTTTCATATTTCGATTGCGAACGCGACAGGCAACCGCTATTTCGTCGACATTCTCACGCAATTGGGGACGGCGCTGATTCCACGGCATCGCGTGGATTCGGCGGGGCTCGCGCAAAGCGATCCCAACGCCTATATGGCGCGAGTCAATCTCGAACACGAAAACATTCTCGATGCGATCGCGCGCAAAGACCCTGACGGTGCGCGCGCGGCGATGCGCATGCATCTGTCGAGCAGCCGCGAACGACTGCGCCGCGCCAGCGCGCAGGCGGAAGAAGCCGCGTCGACACGCGCGCTTTAAAGCACTGCATCGAATCAACGGGAAAGCGGCCAGCATGGCCGCTTTTTTCATTACAACGCCATTCGCGTCAGACGATCACGCGTTGACGATCTCCCCATCGCGACGACGCCAGAGTCCGAGTGGATTGCCGTCAGCCAGCGCATCGGGCAGCAGTTCTACCGGAAAATCCTGATAACACACAGGACGCAGAAAACGGTCGATCGACGTCGAACCGACCGACGTCACGCGGCTGTCGGCCGTTGCCGGGAACGGCCCGCCGTGCACCATCGCGTGACACACTTCGACGCCCGTCGGGAAACCGTTGACGAGCAGACGTCCCGCCTTGCGTTCCAGAATCGGCACCAGTTTCTTCGCGAGTTGCACATCGTCGCGATCCATTGCAATCGTGGCCGTCAGTTGCCCCGCGAAGTGCTCGGCGACTGCGAGCAACTCCCGCTCGTCCTTGCACCGCACGATCGTCGATGCGGGACCGAACACCTCGTCTTCCAGTTCGGCTTTTTTCAGAAAGACGGCGGCTTCGGTGACGAACAGTGCCGCGCGCGCCTGGGTCGGCCCTGTCGATTCGAGACCGTGCGCAACCGGCTCGACGCCTTCGATTGCAGCGAGTCTCGCCTCGCCCTCCTGATACGCGGCATGAATGCCCGACGTGAGCATCGTCTGCGCAGGCTTCTGATCGAGCGCCTGCGCCGCAGCTTGTGTGAATGCGCGCAATTCGGGGCCGTCGATACCGATCACCAGCCCAGGATTCGTGCAGAACTGCCCCGCGCCGAGCGCGAGCGAATCGACGAATCCCCGCGCGATCGTCCCGGCGCGCGCAGCCAGTGCAACGGGTAACAGAAACACGGGATTGATGCTGCTCATTTCCGCGTAGACGGGAATCGGCTCGGGACGATTCGCCGCGACCTTCATCAGCGACGTGCCGCCCGCGCGCGAACCCGTGAAGCCAACCGCCTTGATGGCCGGATGCGCGACGAGTGCCTCGCCGACCGTGCTGCCCGCCCCGACGATCATCGAGAACACGCCTTCGGGCAGGTTCATGTCTGCCGCCACGCGCTGAATGACGCGCCCGACCATCTCCGATGTCCCGAGATGAGCACGATGCGCCTTGACGACGACCGGACATCCGGCGGCCAGCGCTGCCGCCGTGTCGCCGCCCGCCACCGAGAACGCAAGCGGAAAATTGCTTGCGCCGAACACGGCCACCGGCCCAACGGGAATCTTCTGCATGCGCAGATCCGGGCGCGGCAAGGGCTTGCGCTCGGGCAACGGCGAATCGAGCGTCGCCGCGAGCCATTGGCCCGCGCGCACTTCATTGGCGAACAGCTTCAATTGCCCCGTCGTCCGTGCGCGCTCGCCTTCCAGCCGCGCCTTCGGCAGCCCGGATTCGGCGTGCGCGCGTTCGATCAACGCATCGCCGAGCGCCGTGATGCCGTCCGCGATCCGCTCGAGAAACTCGGCCCGCAGCGAAAGCGGAAGATGCCGGTAGGTGTCGAAAGCCTGCGGCGCCAGTTCGCAGGCACGCGAGACGTCTTCGACCGTACCGCTGCCGAATACAGGTGTGTCGATCTCCTCGCCCGTCGATGGATTGAATGCGCGCAGCGCCCTGTCCGCGCCATGAACCGCCTGCCGTCCGATCAGCATGTCACCCGTCAATTGCACGATGTCTCTTCTCCATTTGGCTGGTTTAACATCGGTCATCGTACAACATACGCCGACGCTGACGCAATGACCACCTTCACCGGCGCGGCGCTTGCCACAAGCTTTCAGGGTTTACCATTCTTTCTCGCGGTCAACTGACAACGTATCTTGTGTTCAGACGTCCTATGACATACCATAGTTCGCAAGACGTACTTTGCCGGGCGGGCAGCGCCCGTCCCAGGAGATCGAGATGGCTTCGTCGTCACCGTATCAACCGTTACCGAACGGCTTTCGCGCCGCCGTCAAAAACCGCGAGCGCCTGATCGGCTGCTGGGCGTCGCTGGCCAGCCCGATCACGACCGAACTGCTCGGCACCGTGGGCTTCGACTGGATCCTGCTCGACGCCGAGCACGCGCCCAATGACGAACTCACGCTGATACCGCAACTGATGGCCCTGAAAGACAGCCGCTCGGCACCCATCGTGCGGCCGCCGTCCAACGACAACGTCATCATCAAGCGCATGCTCGACGCGGGCTTCTTCAACTTCCTGATCCCGTTCGTCGACAGCGCAGACGATGCGCGCCGCGCCGTGGCCGCGACCCGCTACCCGCCGCACGGCATTCGCGGCGTGTCGGTGGGCCAGCGCGGAAATCGATATGGTGCGGTGACGGACTATCTGCAGGTGGTCAACGACAACATCTGCGTCATCGTGCAGATCGAGAGCCGCGCGGCCGTCGCTGCAATCGACGAGATTCTCGCGGTCGATGGCGTCGACGGTGTTTTCATCGGCCCTTCCGACCTCGCCGCCGCGCATGGCCAACTGGGCAACGCCGGTCACGCCGATGTTCAGCAGGCCATCGCCCATGTCTTCGACCGCGCGAAAGCCGCGGGCAAGCCGTCCGGCATCCTCGCGCACGTGCAGCAGGACGCCGAGCGCTATCTCGGCATGGGTGCCACACTGGTCTCCGTGTGCGCCGACATGGGCCTGTTGCGCAGCGGCGCGCTCAATGTCCGCCAGCACTTCATGCCGGCCTGATCGGCCTGAACTCACGGCCGTCACCTCACATCACATTATCGGGAGTAGCGAATGCAAACAGCAGGCTTCATCGGACTCGGCATCATGGGCAAGCCCATGGCAGCTAATCTCCGCAAGAACGGCGTCGATCTCACGGCCTTCACGCGCAGCGGCGTGCCCGACGAACTGACGCAAGCGGGCGTGACGGCATCCGCTAGCCCCGCGGATGTCGCGGCGAAAGCGGACGTGATCTTCATCATGGTGCCGGACACGCCGGACGTCGAGCGCGTGCTGTTCGGCGAGAACGGCGTCGCGAGCAAGCTGCACCAGGGGCAGATCGTCGTCGACATGAGCTCGATCTCGCCCATCGCCACGCGCGACTTCGCGGCACGCGTGCGCGAGAAAGGCGCGGACTATCTCGACGCGCCCGTATCGGGCGGCGAGGTCGGCGCGAAGGCCGCTTCGCTGACCATCATGGTCGGCGGCGCGCAAGCCACGTTCGACAAGGTCAAGCCGCTGTTCGACATGATGGGCAAGAACGTGTCGCTGATCGGCGAAGTGGGCGCGGGCCAGATCTGCAAGGTGGCGAACCAGGTGATCGTCGCCGCGACGATCGAGGCCGTTGGCGAAGCGCTGCTGCTGGCATCGAAGGCCGGCGTCGACGCGGAGAAAGTGCGCAAGGCATTGATGGGCGGCTTCGCTTCGTCGCGCATTCTCGAAGTGCACGGCGAGCGCATGACCAAGCGCACGTTCGATCCAGGCTTCCGCATCGAACTGCATCAGAAAGACTTGAACCTCGCGCTATCCACGGCGCAAGCGCTCGGCGTTTCGCTGCCGAACACGGCCACCTGCCAGGCGCTGTTCAATGCCTGTGCGGCGCACGGCGGCAAGGCGTGGGACCACTCGGGCATGGTGCGCGCGCTTGAATATCTCGCCGACCACGAAATCGGGCAACAGCAGACATGACGTTTTTTGCAATCGTCTCGAACGCGGAGGATGGCGATCTCGCCGTATTCCGCGTCGATGGATCGACGGGCGGCATCGAACCCGTCGCGCGCCATCCGGCCGGCGACACCGTGATGCCGCTCGCTCTCTCGGCCGATGGCCGCGTGCTGCATGCCGCCACCCGCGGCGCGCAACGGAGCATCGTCACGTATTCGGTCGATCCGCACACGGGCGGTCTCACGCATCTGCGTACCGCGTCGATCGAGCCGAGTCTTGCGTATCTGTCGCTGACGCCGTCGGACGACTGGTTGCTCGGCGCGTCGTACGGCGAGTCGTCCGTGAGCCTGTATCCCGCCAGCCCATTGGACAGTACTGAAATCAGGCCGCGCCAGGTGGTCGAAGGCTTCGTGCATGCGCACGCAGTGATCGCGTCGGCGGATGGCCGCTTCGCGTATGCGACGTCGCTTGGCTCCGACACGGTGTTCTGTTTTTCGATCGTCCGCGAGGCGAACGACGCAGCGCTCGAACTCGTGCAGAAGGTGCCCGTGGAAGCAGGCTTCGGTCCGCGTCATCTGCGCTTGTCGCCGGATGAAAAAACGCTGTATGTATCGAGCGAATTTCGCGCGACCGTCGCCGTGTTTTCGCGCGATGACGAAACGGGCGCGTTGTCGGCCCGCAGCGTGTCGCCGCGCGCCCCGTCGCTCGCGCATCTGAACGACGGCTGCTTGCGCACTGCGCAAATCGACGCGGCGACAGCCGCGACGCTCGTCTGGGGCGCCGATATCCAGCTGACACCCGATGGCCGCTTCGTCTACGTCGCCGAGCGCACGTCGAGCCGTCTGATCGCCTACCGCGCGACCCGCGAAGGCTCGCTCGAATACGCCGGATTCACCGATACGGAAGCGCAACCGCGCGGCTTCAGGATCGACCCGTCGGGCCGCTTCCTCGTCGCGTGCGGCGAGAGGTCCGCGCAGGTCGTCGTGTACGCGATCGACGCCGACTCAGGTGCCCTCTCCGCCGTCTCGCGCTGCGAAGGCGGACGCGGCGCGAACTGGGTCGAGATCGTCATGCAGACGTAGCGGTTCACGCATGACGCGGCAGCGCGCGAACCTCTTTCATTGAATTCCACAGGCCCATCACAGGCCACTTTTGGGACCCAACCCCAGGACCGACTCACATGTCTACGATTACCCAAGGCGCCCCAACCGTCACCGAATTGCGCGTCGTCCCCGTTGCCGGCCGCGACAGCATGCTGATGAACCTGAGCGGCGCGCACGGCCCGTTCTTCACGCGCAACATCGTGATTCTGCGCGACAGCGCGGGCAACACCGGCGTGGGCGAAGTGCCGGGCGGCGAGAACATCCGCAAGACGATCGACGATGCGCGTCCGTTCGTAGTCGGTCAGTCGATCGGGAATCTGCAGGCGGTGCTCAACAAGGTGCGCAAGCAGTTTGCCGATCGCGACGCGGGCGGCCGCGGCTTGCAGACCTTCGATCTGCGCACCACGATCCACGCCGTGACGGCGCTCGAAGCGGCCTTCCTCGACCTGCTCGGCCAGCACCTGGGCGTGCCTGTCGCGGCGTTGCTCGGCGAAGGCCAGCAGCGCGACGAAGTCGAAATGCTCGGCTATCTGTTCTACATCGGCGACCGAAAGAAGACGGACCTGCCGTACGCGAGCGGCGCCGAAGGACGCGACGACTGGGAGCGTCTGCGCACGGAAGAAGCGCTGACGCCGGAAACCGTCGTGCGTCTGGCCGAAGCCGCGCAGGCGCGTTACGGCTTCAACGATTTCAAGCTCAAGGGCGGCGTGCTCGCGGGCGATGCCGAAATCGAAGCGGTGACGGCACTCGCCGAACGCTTCCCTGAAGCGCGCGTGACGCTCGATCCGAACGGCGCCTGGTCGCTTGCCGAGGCGATCCGCCTGTGCCGCGACCAGCACGACGTGCTCGCATACGCGGAAGATCCGTGCGGCGCGGAAAACGGCTACTCGGGCCGCGAAGTGATGGCGGAGTTCCGCCGCGCGACGGGCCTGCCGACGGCCACCAACATGATTGCCACCGACTGGCGCCAGATGGGCCACGCCATCCAGTTGCAATCGGTCGACATTCCGCTTGCCGACCCGCACTTCTGGACGATGCAGGGCTCGGTGCGCGTCGCGCAGATGTGCAACGACTGGGGCCTCACGTGGGGCTCGCATTCGAACAATCACTTCGACGTTTCGCTCGCGATGTTCACGCATGTCGCGGCAGCGGCGCCGGGCAAGATCACCGCAATCGACACGCACTGGATCTGGCAGGACGGCCAGTATCTGACGCGCGATCCGCTGCAGATCGTCGGCGGCAAGGTGAAGGTGCCGACCAGGCCGGGCCTTGGCGTCGAACTCGACATGGACGCGCTCGAAAAGGCACACGCGCTGTATCAGCAGCACGGACTCGGCGCGCGCGACGATGGCGTCGCGATGCAGTACCTGATCCCGAACTGGAAGTTCGACAACAAGCGCCCTTGCCTCGTTCGCTGATTCTTCTGGCGACTGGAACCATTCCGGAACGACGCGGCCTGCGTGGCCGCCACTCCTTCAACACTGACTGACACACCCAAGCGAACTCAAACATGACCACGCCACAAGAACTCAAAGCGATCGTATCCGAAGGCCTTCTGTCGTTCCCCGTCACCGATTTCGACCGCAACGGCGACTTTCGTCCCGACACGTATGCCGCGCGCCTGGAGTGGCTTGCACCGTATGGCGCGACTGCGCTCTTCGCTGCGGGCGGCACGGGCGAGTTCTTCTCGCTGACGAAGTCGGAGTATTCGAATGTGATACGCACTGCGACGGAGACCTGCAAGGGCAAGGTACCGATTCTGGCGGGCGCGGGCGGCCCGACGCGTGTCGCGATCGAATATGCGCAGGAAGCGGAGCGCAATGGCGCGCAAGGTGTGCTGCTGATGCCGCACTATCTGACAGAGGCGTCGCAGGAAGGGATCGCCGCGCACGTCGAGCAGGTGTGCAAGGCGGTGAAGAACATGGGCGTGATCGTGTATAACCGTGCCAATTCGAAGCTCGGTGCTGATTCGCTGGAGCGGCTCGCGGACAAGTGTCCGAACCTGATCGGGTTCAAGGATGGCGTGGGCGATATCGAGAGCATGGTGACCATTCGGCGTCGCATGGGCGATCGGTTCTCTTATCTTGGTGGTCTGCCGACGGCTGAAGTTTATGCCGCTGCTTATAAGGCACTGGGCGTGCCCGTTTATTCTTCTGCTGTGTTTAATTTCATTCCTAAGACGGCGATGGAGTTTTATCGCGCGATTGCTGCGGATGATCATGTCACTACGGGCAAGTTGCTGGATGAGTTCTTTTTGCCTTATCTGGCGATTCGGAATCGGCGGCAAGGTTATGCGGTGAGTATCGTTAAGGCTGGGGCCAAGCTCGTTGGTCATGATGCTGGGCCGGTGCGGGCGCCTCTCATCGATCTGAATGAAGACGAGCTCGCGCAGCTCGATGTGCTTATCAAGAAGCTTGGAGCGCAGTAGGTTTTTTTTCGTCTGCGACGCTGGGGGGATTTGCCTTTTTGCGGTGGTGCCAGTGCTGGTTGGTTTGCTTATTCTTTCGCTGGCATCCGCGTTATGACTTACCCCTTCACGCGTTGCCCCTGTGCGGGGCGGCACCTACTTTTCTTTGCCGCCGCAAAGAAAAGTAGGCAAAAGAAAACGGCTCACACCGCCAGTTCTTGTGTTTGCCTGAGGGCCCCCACAGGTTCTTACGCTTCACACGGCAACGTTCCTGTTCGCGTTCGTTGCCAGCGCTCTTGCAGTGCGCCTCACCCGCGTCACACACCGGCACTACAGCACGCCGCGCCAGACAGTCCGCCGCCGCCCAGGTGGCAAACTGTGTGTAGGTCGTAGTACCTCATACGCCTCGCTCCGGACCGCCTGCGCACGCGTCCCACGTTGTCAGAGCGCCAAGCTACACGACGCGACAACCTACACACAGTTTGCCACCTGGGCTGCAGAAACCATTCGCTGCCGCGAGCCCTTGTGTGGGTGTCTGAAGCGGGTGAGGCATGTGTTCGAAGCGTTAGCAACGAGCGCCGACAGAGATGTTGCCGTGTGAAGCGTAAGAACCTGTGGGGGCCCTCAGGCAGGAACAAGCACTGGCGGTGTGAGCCGCTTTCTTTTGCCTACTTTTCTTTGCGGCGGCAAAGAAAAGTAGGTGCCGCCCCGCACAGGGGCAACGCGTGAAGCACCGATAACAAAACGCGGATGCCAGCGAAAAACCGAAAACACCCCCAGCGTCGCAGACAAGAAAAAAGCCTCGCGCTACACCACAACATTCACCGGCGCGCCAGCAACAAACCTCGCGATGTTATCCATCAACTGATCCGCCAGCGCCTGCTGCGCCTCATCCGATGCCCACGCCACATGCGGCGTGACAATGACGTTGGGCCGCTTCGCGATATGCATCAGCGGATTATCATCGGCAGGCGGCTCGCCAGACAGCACATCGAACCCAATCCCGCTGATCAACCCTTCATCGAGCGCGCGCACCAGCGCATCCTCATCGACCAGCACACCGCGGGCGGTATTAATAATGAGCGGCTTGCGCCGCATAGCGCGAAACTCCGCCATCGAGAGCATGCCCCGCGTCTGCGGCGTCAACGGACTATGAATCGTGATGATGTCACTCGTCGCAAGCACTTCATCCCACGGCGTATAAAGCGGACCCAGCCCCTCGCGGCCCTTATGCGCCGCAAACAGCGCCCGCATCCCAAACGCCTTGCCGATCTCGGCAACCCGCTGCCCAAGCACGCCTTCGCCAATGATCCCGAGCGTCATGCCGCCGAGATCATGTATCGCATGATTGAAGAAACAGAACTGCCCGGACTTCTGCCATTCGCCATTCAACACGTCGTCGCGATACGCGATCAGATTGCGCCGCAACGCGAGCATCAATGCGAAAGTATGCTCCGGCACGGTGTTCACCGCGTAGCCGCGAATGTTCGACACGTGGATGCCGTGCTTCTCGCACGCATCCTTGTCGACGCAGTCGGTCCCTGTCGCGGCGACGGCCACGAGTTTCAGCGACGGCAAGCGGGCGAGCGTATCGGCCGTGAGCGGCACCTTGTTCGTGATGGCGATGGTCGCGCCTTCCAGACGCGAGGCGACCTGGTCCGCCTGGGTATGGTCGTACTCGATGAACTCGTGTTCGAATGACGGCCGCGTGAGCCGGATTTGTGGCGCGAGTGTCGCGCGGTCGAGAAAGACGATCTTCTGCATGCTGGTTCCTGTTGATGTCTGATCGGTCAGAAATGACGCCTGACTTCCGCGACGATATGCGCGGGCGTAATGCCGAAGTGCTCGTACAACGCTTCTGCCGGACCCGACGCGCCAAATCCCGTCATGCCGACAAAGCCGCTGCGCTCGCCGAGATAGCGGTCCCAGCCGAATCGCACGGCCGCCTCGACGCCGACGCGCACCGTGTCCACGCCTAGCACCGCGCGGCGATACGCGTGGTCCTGTTCGTCGAACAGTTCCCAGCAGGGCAACGAGACGACGGCAGTCGGAATGCCTTCCTGTTGCAGGCGTTCGCGCGCCGCAACCGCCAGCGCGACTTCCGAACCCGTCGCGAGCAAGGTGACAGCGCGCTTGCCGCCTTCGGCTTCAGCGAGCACGTAGCCGCCGAGTGCGCACAGGTTGTCCGCGCTCAAACGCGTGCGCACGAGCGGCAAGGTCTGTCGGGCGAACACCATCGTGCTCGGGCCGCTGCGATGCTCGTACGCGAGCGCCCAGCATTCGGCGGCTTCGACGGCATCGGCGGGACGGAACACGCGCATGTTCGGCATGGCGCGCAACGAGGCGAGTATCTCCACCGGCTGGTGCGTCGGCCCGTTCTTGCCGACGCCAATCGAATCGTGGCTGAACACGAATTTCACGGGCAAACCCATCAGCGCAGCCATCCGCATCGCGGGACGCTCGTAGTCGGCGAACGCGAGATAGGTGACGGCCAGCGGAATCACGCCGCCGTGCGCGGCCATGCCGTTCGCCATCGAGCCCATCACGTGCTCGCGCACGCCGCAATGCACGTATGCGCCGCTGCGATCTTCGGCGGTGAAGGCGTGCAGGCTGCGCTTGTGGCTCGTCGGCGCTTCGAGGTCCGCGCAACCGACCATGCGCTCGGGCAGTTGCGCGAGCAGATCGTTGATCTCGGCGGAAATCATGATGCCCGCCTGGCCTTCGCCTTTTTCGATGACCTGCTTCTTGTAGTCGTCCAGCACGCGCTGCCAGCCTTCGGGCAGGCGGCCCGCCTGGATGCGCTCGAACTCGTCGCGTGCGTCATCGGGCAACGCGGCAAGACGTTCGTGCCACGCGAGGTATTCGCGTTCGCTGCGTCGGCCTGCTGCGCGCCATTCGTCGAGCACGTCGCGCGGAATCTCGAACGATGCGTGCGGCCAGTCCAGTTCGTTGCGCGCCGCGTTGGCATCGGCTTCGAACAGCTTGCCGCTGTGACCGCCGCGTTGTCCTTGCAGACGCGCGATGCCGCGCGCGATCACCGTGCGGCAGGCGAGCATCGACGGGCGCGGATCGCACTTCGCTTCTGCGAGTGCGGTGGCGAGCGCGTCGAGATCGTGGCCGTCGACTTCGATCACATGCCAGCCGGCGACGCGAAAACGTTCGCTCACGTCTTCGCTGATCGACAGCGTGGTACTGCCGTCGTCGGTGATGCGGTTGTCGTCCCAGCAGAGGATCAGCTTGCCGAGCTTCAGATGCCCGGCAAGCGAAATCATTTCCTGACCGACGCCTTCCTGCAGGCAGCCATCGCCGACGAACGCATAGGTGTGATGGTTGACGATTGCATCGCCGAATTTCGCGTTCAGATACGCTTCGGCGACGGCCATGCCGAACGCGTTCGCGATGCCTTGCCCGAGCGGCCCGGTCGTGACTTCGATGCCGGCGGCCGTATTGAACTCGGGATGCCCCTCGCAATGCGAGCCCATGTCGCGGAACGAGCGGATCTGATCGATGCCGAACTGCGCGTAACCCGTCAGATGCAGCAGCGCATAGAGCAGCATCGAGCCATGTCCGTTCGACAAAACGAAGCGGTCGCGGTCGGGCCATTGCGGATCGGCGGGATTGAACTTCAGGTGCTGCGTGAACAGGGCCGTCGCGATCTCGGCCATGCCGAGCGGCACGCCCTGATGGCCTTCGCCGGCGCGCACGATGGCGTCGATGGCCAGAAAGCGGATCGCGTTGGCAAGCGGTCGCGTTTCGACCGACGGCATGAGTGCGGACATGACTTCTCCTTGCCGCTGCGCGCATCGCGCGGCGGCTATCGCAGGTTGGACAGAGTGAAAAAGAAGCGCGCTGCGTTCTGCTAGGGACGCAGCGCAATGCGTCAGTGCAGGAACCCGATCGAGATCCACGGCACGGCGGCGACGACGATCAGACCGACGATCAGCGCGGCGATATAGCCGACGATCGGCTTCATGCCCTCGTCGGGATGAATGCGGCTCACCGCGCACGCCGAGTAGTAACCGACGCCGAACGGCGGCGCGAACAGGCCCACGCCCATCGACAGAATCACGACCATCGCGTAGTGCACGTCGTGAATGCCCATTTGCCGCGCGATGGGGAACATCAGCGGGCCGAACAGCACGATCGCGGGGATGCCTTCGAGCACGCTGCCGAGCACGATGAACACCAGCATCGACGCGGCCATGAACATCGCGGCGCCGCCGGGCAAGCCGCCCAGCGTCTGCGCGAGCTGGCCCGAGAAGCCGGATTGCGTGAGCGCCCACGCCATGCCCGTCGCCGCGCCGATGATCAGCAGGATCGCGCCCGACAGCGCGGCCGTGTCGATCAGCATCGGCTTGAGGCGTGCCCATTCGAAGCGGCGATAGATCAGCAGGCCCGCGAGCACCGCATACGCAATGCCGATCGTCGACACTTCCGTCGCCGTTGCCACGCCTTCGACCACGGCGAGCCGGATCACGAAGGGCAGCGCGAGCGCAGGCACGGCGATCGCGAGCTTGCGCAGGATTTCGCTGCGTGTCGCGCGACGCACGGCCGACAGATCGTCGCTGCGATAGCGCCACCAGACCACGCCGCACAAGGTAATGGCGAGCACGATGCCGGGCAGCATGCCGCCCGTGAAGAGCGCGGAGATCGACACGCCCGTCACCGAGCCGAGTGTGATCAGCACGAGGCTCGGCGGAATCGTCTCGGTCTGCGCGCCCGTGGCGGCGAGCAGCGCGACGAGGTCGCCGGGCTTCGCGCCGCGCGCCTTCATCTCGGGGAACAGCACGGGCGCGATGGCGGCCATGTCAGCCGCTTTCGAGCCGGAGATACCCGACACCAGATACATCGCGCCGACCAGCACATACGAGAGCCCGCCGCGCACGTGGCCGAGCAGGCTGGCGAGAAACGCGATCATCGCGTTGGCCATGCCCGTCATTTCGATCAGTTGCCCGAGGAACACGAAGAGCGGCACGGACAGCAGGATCAGATGCGACATGCCTTCGTCCATGCGGCCGACCACCACGCTGAGCGGCGTGCTCGTCGTCAGCGCGAGATACCCGAAGGTCGCGAGCCCGAACGAGAACGCGATGGGCACGCCCGACAGCACGCACAACGCGACGAGGCCGACGAAGAAAATCAGCAGGTTCACGTTGCCCAGGTCGTGCAGCAGCGGGCTCACGGCGACGAAGCCGCCCGCGATGGCCGCGACCAGCGCAAGCGCCGCAATCGTCATCTGCCAGTTGGACGTGCGGATCAGGCGCAGGCAGGCGACGGCCAGCATCAATGCGCAGCCGACGGGCAGCGCCGCGGCACGCCACGAGTTCGAGATTTCGAGCGCGGGCGTCGTGATGAAGCCTTCGTCCTGCGCGAACTCGACGGCGGGTCCGATCACCAGCAGTAGAAACGCCAACGGTGCGGCGATGGCGACCACATCGAGAAACGCGCGCACGGCGGGCGACGCCTTGCCGACGAGCGCCGTCATCCGCATATGCTCGCCGCGACGCAAGGCGATGACGGCGCCGAGCAT
Organism: Paraburkholderia largidicola; assembly: GCF_013426895.1. NCBI lineage: Bacteria > Pseudomonadati > Pseudomonadota > Betaproteobacteria > Burkholderiales > Burkholderiaceae > Paraburkholderia > Paraburkholderia largidicola. The sequence goes on from NZ_AP023176.1 coordinate 1,514,722, forward strand.
CGCAAGCCAGAGGAACAGCATCGACGCGAGTTCGTCAGACCAGACGAGCGGCGTGTGCAGCAGATAGCGGCTCGTGACGCCGGCGAGCAGCACGAAGATCTCGGCGACGACGAGCAGTGCCGCCGGAATCTCGACGAGATGCGCGAGCACGTGGTCGATTACGCTGACGATGCGGCGCGGCGACGGATGCGGGAAAGAGATGGTGTGCATGGCGTTTACACCAGTTTGCCGACGTACTTTTCGAGCAGGCTCCAGCCCTGGTCGCCGTATTTCCCTTTCCAGTCGCTATAGAAGCTCGTTTTGCGCAGCGCGTCGCGAAACGCCGGGCGGTCCACGTCGACGAGATTGACGCCCTTGGCCTTCAGATCGTTGCGCAGCGAGCCGTTGAGCTTCGCGATGTCCGCGCGTTGCAGCATCCCGGCCGCTTCGAATTCGCGCGTGACGATCGCGCGCATGTCGGGCGGCAGCTTTTCCCACGCGCGGCGGTTGCCGAGAATCCAGTAACCGTCCCACACGTGCGACGTGAGGCTGATGGACTTCTGCACTTCGTACAGCTTGGCCGTCGCGATGATGGGCAGCGCGTTTTCCTGTCCTTCGACGACGCCCGTTTGCAACGCCGAATACAGTTCGTTGAAATTGATGGGGGCGGGGCCCGCGTCGAGCGCCTTGAAGAGCGACGTGAGCATCGGCGCCTGCGGCACGCGGATCTTGAAGCCCTTCAGGTCCGTCGGCGTCTTGATGACGCGTGTCGACGAACTGACCTGGCGGAAACCGTTGTCCCATACCTTCGATACGGTCACGATGCCCGTCTTCTCGATCTGCGCGCGGACATATGCGCCGAGGTCGCCGTCCATTGCTTTCCAGACGGTATCGTAGTCGGGGAACGCGAAGCCCGTGTTGACGATGCCCGCAGCGGGCGCGAGCGTCGCGAGAATCGACGATGCCTGGTTGAAGAACTCGACGCCGCCGCTGCGCACCTGCGACAGCAGATCGGTATCCGAGCCGAGCTGATTGGACGGGAATACCTTGATATCGAGTTTGCCGTTGGTTGCGGCGCGGATCTTGTCGCAGGCCTGTTGGGCGCGGATGTTGACCGGGTGGGTCGGGTCCTGGCCCGTGGCGAGCTTGTACGAGAAGTCGGCAGCCGACGCGCGGCGGATCGACAGGCCCCAGAGCGGCCCCGCGGCAGCGACGCTCGCGCCGGCTTTCAGAAAGGTGCGTCGGTCGATGCCGCGGCGGATAGTCGTGCGGTTGCTCATGATGTCTTCCTCCAATACGGATGTGATGCATCGGTATAGTTGTATTCGCGTTGTATTCGCGGACAACGCGCTCTGTGGCGCGTTTGTCTCTGTCCAGCAACTGCGTTGTCGCGCGCGGCTGGCCGGACCCGGCCGCGCATCGTTGGGGTTATCTGTGCATCAGCCGTGGATCAGCATGCCGCCGTTTACGTCGATGACGGCGCCCGTGATGTACGACGAAATCGGCGACGCGAGAAACAGAAATGCGCCTGCTACGTCGTCGGGCACACCAAGCCGGTTTAGCGGAATACCAGCAAGAATCTCGCCGCGTTTGTCGTCGGGAATCTTGCCTGCGTTGATGTCGGTTTGAATCAGGCCAGGCGTCACGCAGTTCACGCGGATGCCATCGGGACCGAGTTCGCGCGCCATCGCCTTGGCGAGTCCGAGCACGCCCGCTTTCGCTGCCGAATAGTGCGGGCCGCCGAGAATGCCGCCGCCGCGCTGCGCCGATACCGAGGACATGCAGCCGATCGAGCCGCTCTTCTGCTTCTTCATCTGCGGCACGACGGCTTGCGACAGATACAGCACGCCGCGCAGATTCACGTCGAGAATGCGGTCCCAGCTTTCGGAGTCGATATCGAGCAGCTTCACGGCCTGCGTGATGCCTGCGTTATTGATGAGCACGTCGATCGCGCCGAAGTCGGCGACGATCTGTTCGACGGCGCTTTGGCACGCCTGTTTGTCGGTGACGTTGCACACGTAGCCGCGATGTTCGGGGCCGATGGATGCCGCCGCATCGCGTGCCGCCGACGCGTCGAGATCAAGGATCGCGATTTTCGCGCCGTGCTGTGCAAACATGCGCGCGGTGGCCATGCCGATGCCACGCGGCGATGCGGCGCCGGAAATGACGGCGACCTTGCCGTCGAGAAGACGCGATTCTGACATGATGCTGTTCTCCTGGATGCTTCAGTTTGGGGTTGTGGTGTTGCGACCGGCTGTTAGCCGAGCCAGCCTTTGATGGTGTCGCACATCGCTTCCGTCGAAATGCCGTAGCGGTCGTGCAGCGTGGGCAGGGCGCCTGCATCGAGGAACTCGTCGGGCAGTGCGATCTGTCGGAACGGCGGCGTGACGCCCGCGCCGAGCAGGGTGCGCGCCACGGCTTCACCCAGACCGCCGATCACCGTATGGTTCTCCGCGACGATCACCATGCGGCCCGTGCGCTTTGCTTCGCGCAGGATGGTGGCGGTATCGAGCGGTTTGATGGTCGGCACGTGCAGCACGCCGACGCCGATGTTGTCCGCTTCGAGTGCCTTGGCGACTTCGAGCGAGCGCATCGTCATGATCCCCGACGAGATCAGCAGCACCTCCGCGCCGTCGCGCAGCAGCTTGGCCTTGCCGAGTTCGAACCTGTAGTCGTACTCGTCGAGCACGGCGGGCACGTTGCCACGTAACAGGCGTGCGTAGACAGGGCCTTTGTGCGCGGCGATTGCGGGCACCATCTGCTCGATATCGAGCGCGTCGCACGGATCGATCACCGTCATGTTCGGCATCGCGCGCATCAACGCGAGATCTTCGGCGGCCTGGTGGCTCGGGCCGTAGCCTGTCGTGAGGCCGGGCAGCGCGGCGACGATCTTCACGTCGAGGTTGTCTTCGGCGATCGTCTGATGGATGAAGTCATACGCGCGGCGCGTGGCGAATACGGCGTAGGTCGTCACGAACGGTTGCGCGCCTTCATGTGCGAAGCCAGCGGCAGCGCCCATCAGCAGTTGCTCGGCCATGCCCATCTGATAGTAACGGTCCGGAAACTCTTTGCAGAAGATATGCAGGTCGGTGTACTTGCCGAGATCGGCCGTCATGCCGACCACGTTGCTCTTCGAGCGCGCCAGTTCAGCGAGCGCGTGGCCGAACGGCGCGGAACGCGTGACCTGGCCTTCGCCTGCGATCGACGCGATCATCGCCGATGTCTTCAGGCGCGGCTTCTTCATAACGGTGCTCATGCTTGTCTCCCGGCTTCGAGTGCTTCGAGCGCGAGCTTCCACTCGTGTGCGTCGACGCGGATGAAATGGTTCTTCTCGCGTTCTTCGAGGAACGGCACACCGCAGCCCATCTTCGTATCGCAGACGATGATGCGCGGTTGCGGCTTGTCGTGATGGCGGGCGTTGTCGAACGCCTGCTTGACGGCATCGATGTCGTTGCCGTTCACGCGCTGCGTGTACCAGCCGAACGCTTCGAGTTTTTCGACGAGCGGCTCGAAGGCCATGATCTGCGTCGACGGGCCGTCGGCCTGCTGGTTGTTCACATCGACGATCGCGATCAGGTTGTCGAGCTTCCAGTGCGCGGCGGACATGAGGCCTTCCCAGATCGAGCCCTCGTCGAGTTCGCCATCGGAGAAGAGCGTGTAGACGAATGCATCCGAGTTCTTGCGCTTCAGTCCGAGGCAGCGGCCGACGGCAATCGTCAGACCGTGGCCGAGCGAGCCGCCCGACATTTCCATGCCGGGCGTGTAGCTCGCCATGCCGGACATCGGCAGACGGCTGTCGTCGCTGCCGTAGGTTTCGAGTTCGTCGGCGGGCAGGATGCCGGCTTCGAAGAGCGCGGCGTACAGCGCAATCGCGTAGTGACCATTCGACAGCAGGAAGCGGTCGCGGCCTTCCCATTCGGGATCTTCGGGGCGGTAGCGCATCGCGCCGAAGTAGGCGACGGCGAGCGCGTCGGCAATGTCGAGCGCCTGGCCGATATAGCCCTGGCCCTGTACTTCGCCCATCAGCAGCGCGTTGCGGCGGATGCGGTAGGCGTGTTCCGCGAGTTGGGCGGTCTGCCCGGCTTCGCTCGTATTCACGCGTGTCTCCTTTGTGGCGTCAGGCTCGATGGAGGCCGGGCGCTCGATGATTCATGGCGGGATGCTTCGTGCAGCTCGCAGATCCGGGTAATCCCTTGTTTGATGTGTGCTGCGAGTAAGACAAGCGTATCGACTTGAAAGCATTGGCTCAAACGAATTAAAGTGGCTTATCGGTGAATTCATTTCATGTGGATATTGCTATGCACAACCGGGCCACACTCAAGTCGATACAGGCTTTCGAGGCCGCCGCGCGACTCTCGTCGTTCGCGCGTGCAGCAGACGAACTGTTCGTGACGCCTTCCGCGATCAGTCATCAGATCAAGCTTCTGGAGGATCAGTTGAGCGTGCGGCTGTTTCATCGCGTGCATCGCGCGGTGATCCTGACGGACACGGGGCGGCAATATGCAGAAGAAATCGGCGCGGCGTTTGCGCGGATCGACAAGGCCACGCGGGACATTGGGCGTATTGAGAAGAGCGACATTCTGACGGTGCATGCGACGCCGAGCATCGCGACGCAATGGCTGATGCCGAGGCTGGCGCGCTTCAGTGCGTTGCATCCGGATATCGATGTGCGGCTCAATGCGTCTTCGGCGGCTGTCGATCTGATCAAGGAGGCGGTGGATATCGACATCCGGTATGGCGCGCGGCGATTGCAGCCGGCGGGGACGATGGTGCTCGATTTGCCTTTGGAGACGATTGTGCCGTTGTGTGCGCCACGGTTGGCGGATGGAGAGCATCCGATTCGCGCTGTTGCGGATTTAAGGCATCACACGTTGATTCATAGTGAAGGGTGTCTCGTGGGATGGCGGGACTGGATGCGCTTGCATCGGAAGGTTGTGCTGGATATTACGCGGGGGCCAAGGTTTGATCGCTCTTTTATGGCGATTTCGGCTGCTGTTGATGGGCTCGGAGTGTGTCTTGAGAGTTTGTTGCTTGCGCAGAGGGAGTTGAAGGCTGGGGCGCTCGTTGCGCCTTTAGGTTTAGATGGTTTACGGGTGAATGGCTATACCATGAATTTGCTTAAGTCGCGGGCGGATTTGCCTAAGGTTAGGAGTTTTCAGGATTGGTTGTTGGGGAGTTGGGGTAAAGGGTTTTTTTTGTCTGCGACGCTGTGCGGGATTTTGGATTTTTTTCGCGTTCGTCTCTGCGGTTTTGGTGGTTTGCTTGTGTTGTGTGCTGGCATCCGCGTTTTGTTATTGGTGCTGAGCCTGTCCGCATTTTTGTGGGCGAGGCGGTTAAAGGAATCGTTAGCCGCGCGCCTGCGTGAATCGATCGCCAAACAGAATAGCAAACTGGTTCATGGCTGACTTCCAGTCGAAGGCTGAGCGCACGTTTTTGGCCAGGACGTTGCGCAATGCCAGCCAGAGTAGCTTGATGGCAGCATCGTCATTGGGGAAGTGACCGCGGGTCTTGATGATCTTGCGTAACTGCATGTTCAGACTCTCAATGGCGTTCGTGGTGTACACGACCCGTCGGATCTCGGGTGGAAACACGAAGAACGGCGTGACGTGCTCCCATGCGCGCTGCCAGGACTGCACGATGCTCGGGTATTTCGCGCCCCATGGCCCATCAGCGAAGGCTTGCAGAGCCTGCTTCGCGGCCTCTTCGCTGGCCGCTGCGTAGATCGGACGCAGCGCCTGGGCGACGGCCTTGCGGTCCTTCCAGCCCGCGTATTCCAGGCTGTTGCGGATCAGATGCACGATGCAGGTTTGCACCGCCGTCTTCGGATAAGCCGCGCCGATCGCGTCGGTCAGCCCCTTCAGGCCGTCAACGACCGCAATCAGGATGTCCTGGCAGCCGCGGGTCTTGAGTTCGTTGAACACCTTGAGCCAGAACTTCGCGCCCTCGGTCTGCTCGATCCACAGGCCCAGCACATCGCGCTGGCCGTCCGCCTGAATGCCCAGAGCCAGATACACCGCCTTGTTGCTGACCACACCGTCATCGCGGATCTTGACCCGCAACGCGTCGAAGAAGACCACCGGGTACATCGTCTCGAGCGGACGGTTCTGCCAGGCCAGCGTTTCGGCCATCACCTCGTCGGTGACCGAACTGATGAAATCGGGCGACACCTCGGTGCCGTAGCTCTCGGCCAGAAAGGCCTGGATCTCACGCACGCTCATGCCACGCGCGTACATCGCGATGATGCGCTCGTCAAAGCCGGTGAAGCGGCGTTCGTGTTTGGGGATCAGGATCGGCTCGAAGCTGCCGTCGCGGTCGCGCGGCAACTCGACCCGGACGACGCCACGATCGGTGATGACCGTCTTGCGGCTGGCGCCGTTGCGCTCGTTGGCCTGGCCAGCGGGTTTGGATTCGCCCGGCGGATACCCCAGATGCAGATTCATCTCCGCACCCATCGCGCGTTCGATAATCGCCTTGTTAAACGCCAGCATCAGATCCTGCACCTCGCCTGGCGTCATCGGCCCTTTGACCAGTTCGTCCAGCAGTGCCTTGGGCAGTTCAGGCAGCGGCCCTCGGGCCGCTGCCTGAGACGCCACCGTGCGTTTCTTCTTCATTGGCATATCCATGACTTTTACCTCTCATGATATGCCTCGCCCACAAAATGACGGATAGGCCCTTGGTGCTTCACGCGATGCCCCTGTGCGGGGCGGCACCTACTTTTCTTTGCCGCCGCAAAGAAAAGTAGGCAAAAGAAAGCGGCTCACACCGCCAGCCCGTGTTCCTTTCCACGGGCCCTCAACGTCCCCATCCTTCGCACGGCAGCGCCCTGGCTGGTGCTCGTCGCCAACGCTTCGAAGAATCGCATCACCCGCTTCAGGCATCCGTACAACGGCAAGTGGCAGCGAACGGTAAGTGCCGCCCAGGTGGCAAACTGTGTGTAGGTTGTCGCGTCGTATAGGTAACGCTCTTACAGGGTGGGCGCGTGTGCTATCGGTCCGAAGTGATGCGTGTGAGGCACTACGGCCTACACACAGTTTGCCACCTTGGCGGCGGTGGAATAGCTGGCACGGCGTGCTGTAGTGCGGGAGCGTGAGGCGGGTGAGGCGCACTGCAAACGCGCTGGCAACGGACGTGTGTCACGTGGTTGCCGTGTGAAGCGTAAGAACCTGTGGGGGCCCTCAGGCAAATACAAGCACTGGCGGTGTTAGCCGCTTTCTTTTGCCTACTTTTCTTTGCGGCGGCAAAGAAAAGTAGGTGCCGCCCCGCACAGGGGCAACGCTAGCAAACCAAAAGCAAACCGCGGATGCCAGCGCAACCACAAGCAAACCAAACCGTGCGCGCCGCGAAGCCGCAACGCTGGTGCCGCCCCGCACAGGGGCATTTTCCGGGGAAACCCTCGTTCCCGGAACGGTTTGTCCAGCAAGGCTTCTGAATCGGTCCCCTTATCCAGAGCAGATTTCACCTATTTCGCAGGACACCCACAGGACACATTGTGCTCCGGTTTTGCGAACCGAGCGAATCCATTTGTTTGACGTGCCAACGTACGGGCCTTCCCGCAACAAAACCAGGACAGAGGTCCGTCGCTCGGCTTTCCATAGCCCGCAAAGCCTTTAGTGACGGGCGTCGAACGACGCCGCCGCGAACGTCAGCAAACCTTATATATACGCCATCCCTCCCTGTTCGAGACTGGCACTCGCATCCTCCATAACGCCAATATGGATGCTGCGACCTCATGGCCCCTCACTCAGTGACGGATACGTTACCGCTCTGACCGCGCGACCCCGCGCACGGTCTCGGCCGCTGACGATCATGTCCGGAATACACGGCCGTTTTCCAGCCCGCCATGAGCGGGGTTTTTTTCGCTCCAAGTTTTGAGGTATATCCGCGCATTGCCGATGTTTGAGCATTTGCGCATTGCCGCTCTTGAGGAAAACGCCTCGGGTAACCGAAATTCAGTGCTAGGTTTGCTTAAGCGATACCTTTCATCACGCAAATTAACTGCAAGCAACATGTAACGCTGTTAAGAGTTCGCTTAACGACAGATTGCTCCGTTTCAGGCATTCTTCATATTATTGATCGATAGCAATTTCCACTCTATCGACGCTGCCATTGAGTGACGCACCTCAGCTTACCAAAAAGCCAATAGATCAGGGGTCCAGATATTAAATTGCGTGAATTCTTTCCTCATCACCTTGTGATAAGAGGCGTTGCATCGAGCATTTTTCTGGTTTTCGCATCTGTGAGTTTTGCTGAATCGTTGCCACAACTGATCGAAGATGCTATCGCCAACGACGCCAAATTTTCCAGCGCCGACGCGCAGTTTCGCGCGAATCTGCAAAGGGAGCCTGAAGCGCGCGCCGCGTTCTTGCCTCACCTTGCCTTGACGCAATCTGATTTCAGGAATGCGATTCACGTACCTGGTAAACCTGCCGCGCCTTATTCAACTCTAGGCACAACGCTCTCGCTGAATCAATCAGTTTTGAAATGGGACGATTGGGAGACGTACCGAGAAAGCAAACTCGTTGCGATCAACGCTGGCTTCGTTCTCGCCGCCGCGCGACAGGATGTACTTCTCAGGATCATGCAAGCGTACCTCGACGCGCTTGGCGCTCAAGACGAAGCTGCACTCGCGCGCGAACACACACTAACTCTCTCAGAACAGCTTGCAATGAGTAGACGGAGTTTTGCGCTTGGTGCTTCCACAGTCGTCGATCTGAATGAAGCGCAGGCGGGGTTTGACGCCGCCCAAGCGGATCAGCTACGCGCTGATGCCGAGGTTTTACGACGGTATGCTGCACTAGAAAAGATAGTGGGTCATCCTGTGGATGGAGTTGAATCGCTTGCCGCTGATGTAGACGCACCTATGCTTTCCGCTGAAAGCGCCGATGCGTGGATCGACGCTGCCGTCGTTCAGTCTTGGGACGTCAAGCAGCAGGAGATTGCACTTGAGATTGCAGCTCGTGAAGTGAGCAAGGTCAATGCCGGTTACCTCCCTAGCATATCGATCGTAGGTAATGTCAATCACGGCAATGCTGCGTTTATCAACGGACAGACGAATTTCTATACGGGGGCAAACCGAGCGACGTCCGGTGAGATCGGCGTTCAAATTAGCATACCGTTGTTTGATGGCCTTGAGACGCACAGCAAGAAGACGGAAATGCTGGCATTAGAGGATAAAGCGCACAGCGATCTAGAAGACATCCGTCGATCAGCAGCACTCGATGCTCGTCAGTCATTCCTCGGAGTCCAGGAGGGAATAGCCCAGATCGCGGCACTTCGGACCGCCCAGGTGTCAGCAGAGACATCGCTTCGGTCCAACCAGAAAGGGTTTCGCACAGGGGTCCGGATCAACGCGGACGTGCTCAACGCTGAAGAAAAACTGTTTAGTACGCGGCGAAACCTGGCAAAAGCGAGATACGACACCTTGTTGCAATACATACGTCTGAAGGCCAGCGTGGCTCAATTGGACGACGCTTCACTTGCCGCGTTGACTGGCAATGCCGTGACATCCCAACAAGCAAGCGCGGAATGAACCAAGTCATGCTTCATGCAATCAGGCGACACCTTTTGATCGCGAGTGCTTTCGGTATCGCCAGCAATGTACTGATTCTCGCACCGACGATCTATCTGCTTCAGGTCTACGACCGGGTTCTGCCAAGTCGGAGCATCGAAACGCTTGCTATGCTTGTGATATTCATGGGTATTGTGCTCGCGATGATGCTGATCGTTGATGTCGTGCGGAGCCGTATCTTCAGCGACCTCGCGCGACAGCTCGGCGACAGGCTTGACCGTTTAGCGCTCGGTGCGCGCATCGACGCGCAGGCGCGCAAGACTCTTATACCAACGCTAGCCACGCCTGCGGATATCGTGTCGCTTCGTTCCTTCTTCTCGGGATCAGGTATCACCGCTTTGCTCGATTTGCCGTGGCTGTTTGTCTATGTGGGGCTTGTGTTCGTCTTTCACTGGATTCTTGGCTTGATCGCAACAGCAAGTGCCATATTGCTGATCGGATTAACGGTCATGAATGACAGGTTGACGAAGAAACGCATCCATACCGTCTCACTACGCCAACGCGAGACGGATCAACTTTATGCCCAGATCTCCAGGAATGCCGAAGTCGTAACAGTCATGGGGATGCACGAAACTTGGCTCTCGGCATGGGCTGAGCGAAAGCGCGTTGATGTTGACGCCCAGACTTCCGTTGCCGATACATCGATGTTGAATCGCAACATCGGCAAGGTTGCACGGCAAGCCATCCAGGTGATCATGATGGCGGCCGGTGCCTGGCTCGTTATCAACGACTACGCAACAGGTGGCATCATGATTGCGACCACGATGCTGCTCGGGAAAGCGCTCGCACCCGTGGATCAACTCCTTGGTAGCTGGAAACAGTTGACCGAAGTCCGTCAGGCATGGAGCCGTCTGGATGACCTCTATCGACAGGCGCGTGCAACGCCGACAGTCGAACTGCCGCGACCGCGTGGCCGCATTTCGGTTGAAGCGCTCAGTTTCTATTCGCCCGTGGCGGGTAGAACTCAGAGTCGCGCGTTGCTAAGCAATATCGCTTTTGCGCTCGATGCAGGCCAGCTACTTGTGATTGTCGGCGCGAGCGCATCCGGTAAATCAACCCTGCTGCGACTGCTCGCCGGCGTGTGGAAGCCAAATGCGGGCGTGGTACGGCTCGACGGCGCGGACGTTTCGCAATGGTCGCATGAGTCGCTTGGCCGCTATCTGGGCTACGTGCCGCAGGATGTTGAACTGTTTGCGGGTAGTGTCGCCGCGAACATTGCTCGCAACCCTGACGCCTCACAGCACGATTCGGCTGCAATCATTCGGGCCGCTCAGCGTGCTGGTGTGCATGATCTGGTCCTGGAGCTGCCGGACGGCTATCAGACCGATATCGGCGAATCTGGACTCACACTATCGGGTGGGCAACGACAGTCGATTGCGCTGGCTCGTGCGCTCTACGGAGACCCCCGGCTAGTGCTACTCGATGAACCGAATTCTAACCTCGATGCTGATGGGGAACGTAGGCTGAATTTGGCGTTGCATCGCCTCAAATCCGAAGGGATTACCGCCGTGGTCGTGACACACCGACAAGGATTGCTTGCGCTCGCCGATCGCGTTTTGGTGATGCGAGCTGGGCGCATCGACTGTTTTGGGACGCGTGAACAGGTGCAAGGCTGGATGCAGGCTCGTGCGAAGCCAACAGAAGCGAAGCCCCGAGCTGCCAGCCAGGAGGTATCCAAAGCATGAAATTCCGATTCCATGTTCAGAGCCTAGTTGCATATCTTCAGTCAACGCTGACCTCGACGAGCATATCAAGCGCCGCAGACGATAGGCTTCGTTTGCCAGGCAATGTGATCGCGCTCGGCTGTCTCTCAGTCGTTTTAGGTATTGGTGCGCTATCTCTCTGGGCGGCAGTAGCACCGCTCTCGGGTGCCGTTGTAGCAGAGGGCATGGTTCGCGACGAGGGCGAGCGTAAGACGATCCAGCACCAGGAAGGTGGCATAGTGCATGCCATTTTTGTGAAGGATGGCGACCATGTGAAAGTGGGCCAGGTGTTGGTTTCTCTCGACAACGTTCGGCCTAACGCCGAACTGAACGCGTTGCAATCCCAACTAGATGACAACGAGGCAAAGTCAGCGCGACTGCTGGCGGAACGCGACCTGCAGAAGTCGGTCGCATTTCCGTCGAGTCTTGTGTCACGTCAAAGCGACTCAATCGTCGCCGCGCTGCTTCGACGCGAAAGAACCCTCTTCGATTCGGAGCGCCTCACTCTGGAAGATCAGGTCTCCCTTTTACAGCAGCAAATCGCACAGACACGCGAAGAAATCGGGACCGAGGCGGCACTGATCGGCACCAGCGCGCAAAGCCTGCGGCTTGCGAAGCAAGAACTTGATATGAACCAGCCGTTGCGCAGTGAGGGATATGTTACAGAAACGAAGATGATGGAACTACGGCGTACGGCGGCCGATTATGAGTCGCGACAGCAGTCAGATACCGCGGAACTGATCCGCTCACGGCAGCGCCTCACGGACCTCACCCTAAAAGTTGTGGCGCTTCGAAACGACTATGTCAAATCAGCCGACGCTCAATTGAAGGACACCAATGAAAAAATTCTTCAATTAACTGAGCAGCTTCGACCAGCGCAGGATGTCGACGCACGCACGCGCGTGATGGCTCCAGTCGCGGGTGAAGTTGTTGCTTTGCGCGTACACACGATCGGTGCAGCCATCGGACCGCGTGAACCAATCCTTGATCTTGTGCCGATAGGAGCGCCGTTGATTATCGAGGCAAAAATAAAACCAGATAACGTACGGGAGATCGTTGTAGGGGGCAGCGCCGAAATCCGCCTAACGGCCTACAACCCACGAAGCTCTCCCACTCTAAGGGGTAAGGTGGCATATCTTTCTGCCGATTCACTTGGCGACAAGGATACACATCAGCAGTTCTACCTGGCTCGTATTGAGATCACGCCCGAAGAACTCGCGCACTCCAACCGTTTAGCGCGCGACTCAATTGTCCTCAGCCCCGGACTGCGCGCCGACGTTTTCATTAAAACAAAGACCCGCACCGCATTCGACTACATGTTGGCGCCTGTTTGGGACGGGATACAAAAATCGATGCGAGACTAGAAGGCGACTACATACGTGTCTCAAAACATTATGAATGAAAGAACCAAGTCATACGTCGTTTTCTTTGCGTTTCTACTACTTATTCCTTTTTCCCTTGGATCGATACTAATTGTCAGTTGCGGCCCATTAGATATAAGGGCGCTACCCACAAGTCTCTTTCTTCTAGCCGCGCTGACACCCGCGTTTCTCACTGCGGCCTCGGTTGTCGGTGCAGCAATCACGCTGTTCAGATTGTTCGCGAAGAAACCCTCAGGTCGAGAACCGGTTATCTCAGGGACTCTCGGTCGGTATTTCCTCGCAGGGGTCGGGGTACTTTTGTTGGCCTTAGTTTTCGTATCAAGAAAAATGTGCAACTGATTTTAACAAAACCGGAGGATCCCGGAGCGTCATCTGATAGTGGTATGCGTTGCTAACGTAGTAATCAAACTTTTCCGGACTTTAAATGACAACACTTTCGGTAGCAGGATATAGCATTGGCGGACTCGATGGCGTAACTGCTGTTGCGGATGCAGCAGCAAGTCTGAACAAGAATCCTGGCGACCCCAAACTCACGGCCGCGTATGACGCCGCACTTGCGAATGCAGCTGCAACGTTCACTGCTGGACTCCAAGGTGAAGGTGCGGCTTTCGCAGGCAACGCAATAATCGCGAATATCAACAATCTTGCTCTGAATCAGACGACGATGAGCAAAATGGATATTGCGAGCGCGGTCACAGCAATAGCCGGTGAACTTATTACTCTTGCTGGGCAGGGAGTGTCATTCTACGGATTGAGCGAGATGAAGCTGAATCTACTAGCAGGTGGAATGACTTTCACAGCAGGACAGGTAATTAACGGGTTGGGGTTCCTTACTACTGCTATCGGTGCGGGCATCGATTCCAGCACTATCGTCAGCATCGTCCAGCAGCAATTTGAGTCACTAGGACTGACACCTGACTCCCAAGGAAACTATTCTGCCTCGTCACTGAGTAGTTCAAACTTTATTTGCGATGCAAGCAATGCCTCTACTATGTTTGATATCGTGAAAGGAAACAATGTCGGATCGGATCTTCCACAGATTTACGTCGACTCCAATAATGTGGCGACTGTGCTCGTGGGTGACGCCACCTCCGGTCGAGACCTTATTGTCTCACCAGGCCTGTCGGGACCGGGTCTCCAATTGGTAGTTGAAGGAAGCGGGAATTCCATCACGCTAGAGCAAGGTTCCAGCATTGTGATGGACGCGACACAGGCTAACACTATTCACAATGGCGTATCCGGAGACACATACACCGTTGCCAACGGGGTCGTTACCGGGGCAAACGGCAGCAAGATCAACGCCGGATCAACCGATGTATTTTCGGTGGATACACATGGCTCTCAAACCGTCGAAACCTATAACACGTTGGGACACGAAACAGAACAGGCGACGTTTGGTAGCGGCGGAAAACTGAGCCAAGATCTGTTCTACGATGCAACGTCGGGACGTTTGACCCAAGAAAACGACATCAACGCTGACGGCAGCCAAGTAGATCATCTCTTCAATGCCAACGGTACTCAGACCGCATATGTGTTCAACGCCCAGGGCCATGAAACCGAGCAGGCCACGTACGGCACCAACGGCAAGATGACCCAAGACGTCTTTTTTGACAGTTCGACCGGGCGTGAGACGCAAGAGAACGACATCAACGCTGACGGCAGCCAAGTAGATCACCTCTTCAACGCCAACGGTACTCAAACCGCATTTGTCTTCAACGCCCAGGGCCACGAAACCGAGCAGGCAACGTTCGGTACTAACGGCAAGATGACTCAGGATCTGCTTTACGATGCGACCTCTGGGCGTTTGACGCAAGAGTACGACATCAACGCCGATGGCAGCGAGGTTGATCGAGTCTACAACGCAAACGGTACCCAGACAGCTTACGCGTTCAACGCGCAAGGCCATGAAACCGAGCAGGCAACGTTCGGTACTAACGGCAAGATGACTCAGGATCTGCTCTACGATGCGACCTCGGGGCGCTTGACGCAGGAGTCCGACATCAACGCCGATGGCAGCGAAGTTGATCGAGTCTACAGCGCAAACGGTAGGCAGACAGCCTACGCGTTCAATGCGCAAGGTCACGAAACCGAACAGGCGACCTTCGGCACTGATGGCAAAATTACGCAAGATCTCACCTTCGATGCCGCCTCAGGTCGCGAGCTGCAGGAAACCGACTACGACAGTTCGGGCGGTGGCGTCGCGCACGTCTTCAATGCAGACGGCACCCAAAACGCGGCCGTGTTTGATCCATCAGGACATGTATCTGAGTGGGCGACCTACGGGGCCAATAGGCAAATCGTAAGTGACTCACTCTTTGACCGGAATGGAGTGGAAACGCAGCGTACCGACTATGCTGCAGGTGGAGCAACTGTCCATGTTTTCAACTCGGACGGCACTCAGACGGCTACCGTCTATAACGATCTCGGTAGAGAGGTCGAGTTTGCGCAGTTCAATTCCGGTGGTGGGAAGACGGACGACTACTTTTACGATGGGTCGACAGGACGCGAAACAGAGTACGATCATTATGGAAATGACGGTTCGATGGTCGCGCACCTATTCAACTCAGACAGTTCGCAGAACGCCATCATCTTCAATGGCAATGGCCAAGAGATGGAGTACGATTCGTACGATACCAGTGGCAAGCTGACTGGCTTCACGCAATTTACGTACGGCGCCGGTGGCGGTTACGATGCGATCGCGTACGGACCGACCGGATACGAGCTTGGTTGGGCCGACTACGGTAGTGGTGGCCAAATGACTTCATACGGCGGCGGCCAGTACGATTTCACGCTCGGCGATGAGTACGATAGTGGGTCAGACTTCGATTGGGGTACGTCTTTCGACAACAGCTATGGGTTCACTACGGACTTCGGTACATTCTGGTGATTCAATAACGTTCATAGGAACATAGAGTAACGAGCATGTATGCCGAATATTTCGACATACATGTTTCGCACTACAGATCATGCAACTGCGCTACCCTCACAAGAATTACCCGAGGGGAGTTTGACCTCTCTTTGTGCTTCTACTGCGCGGCCGGTGACTTGTGCGTCCGCTTTGGGCGGCGAACGCCAGCGAGAGCACGACTGGCGCTTGCGTCGTTGGCTGCATTTTTCGCACCCCTGCACCGGACATAGGTCGGTAGCCCTGGCCGGCTTCCCGGCAGTGTCGGATCTGCCATGAGGCGCAACGACTCGGCTACGTCCTTGTTCGGTACGTCGTGGCCGGTTGCGCTCAAGCAGACGACCGTTGAGAGTTGAACGAAGTCCTCCGCCTGGTTCTCGTAGACTTCGACACTTTTCCGCATTACGGACAATATTGCGTCGGCTCGCTCCCGGTCGTCCGTGGTGATTGCCGGTCGATAGTGAAGATCGTCAAGCAGAATTCGAATGGCCCGTAGGCGTGCGCTGAACTGCGCGCCGCGCTGGAGCGTAGCCTGTGCGAGCTGCTTATACTTCTCGTCGACCGAGAGCAGTTCGTTGGTCTGCTTGTCTTTCTGTACGGAGTTCTGCTGGTTCATTGGTTCGTCCTTCCCGATGCCTGAAAGCATGGAATGTATGTGTACCTGATAGGGAATGTGACCGTGCCGCTCGGCGCGGCCGATGGGCTTAATGCCGCGCCGTGGCGTCGTCGTTCCTGTTTCGACAACAGGTACACGCATGGCTGCGCGTGGCTGCGTCCGTGGCGCTGACATCGAAGGGATTGACGCGTGTCGCATCCGATCGCTCCCGTGGGGCATGCGAGTCGGACATCAGTTGCAACGCTTCGAGCAAGGCCCCTTGCGGTATATCAAACCCGGATGCGTCCATGCATATGAACGTGGACGGATCAACGAATTCGTTTGCGTCCTGTTCAAAGTCCTCGACCTTCTCAAGGGTGAGCGACAATATCGCGTTGATGCGATCCCGATCGCGTTTGGTCTTCACCTGTCGATGAATCGCGTCGTCCAGAAGAACGCGGATGACACGAAACCGACCCGCTACCTGAGCGCCACGTTGAAGCGAGCAGGCAGCAAGCCGTTTATATTTTTCATCGACAGTGAGCGGCTTGTCGTCTGGTTCGGTCGTGAATTCGACTATCTGACTGTTCATTGTCATCGTCCTGTTCGATTGCCTAGTGGACGATTGACAGATTGACCTTGTCGCTTTCCGCCTCATTGACGCGGCCAAGCTGCAATTCGAGCAGCAGCAGTTCGCCATCGACTTCCAGTTCAGCGCTCTGGACCAGATCACCTAGCACGTCGATTAACAGATAATGGTCCGCGTCAGCGGTATCAATCAATGCGGTCGCTCGTCGTACTGCGCGGATCTTCTTGAGATTTTGCTGATAGCGTTGAACTGTATCGAGCGCGATAGCGCTCGCGTCGCGCAGCATCTTGTTACGCAGCGCGAGTTCTTCGGTGGAAATGGATTCGGTGGTGGACATGGCCTCTCCTGTGTCAAGGGAAGCCCGCACCCAACGGGAGGGTGAGCGGGCACATGACAGGGTTGGCGGACCGGCGTAGTTCCCAATTCCGGCAGACGTGAGTCTCCCTGCCACGGCCCGCCCATTGAAGAAACATAGGGACGACCGCAAGCAGCCGCACACCCTTGCGGGCATGCGGGGAACTACGTTGTCACCCAGAAGTTAAAGGCACTCGGCCTTGAGTTTATGGAGTCCCCGAAAATCAGAAAGAGGGTTTGAGATAGCAGAAGTATTGTGCTTTTCTCGATACGGAAGGAGATGGTCGCGACGACTGAGGCGCCCAATCGTCGCGTCGTCGCTCGCATCATTGTTGGCGATTTGCACGCGGATATCGTGCGGCGCAATCGCCGTCAACATGGTCAACAGCCTAGCCACAATTGCTCTTTCGCGGTTCGATATGGGTGATTGCAAGGTGCATGGTTATCAAGCCGCTTTGAGAGCAACACCATTAGCCGCCACGTGCCCGAGTGATACCGCGTTGATGGCGCGCGCCGCGAACTCGGGCGAGCGGTGTGCATAGCGCATCGTCTGTTCGATGCGGCTGTGCCCGAGCCAGCGGCTGACGACATCGAGTGGCGCGCCGCCCGCGACCGCCCACGTCGCGAATGTATGTCTCAGATCGTGCCAGCGAAAGTTGTGGATTTTTGCAGCGCGCCGAACATCGTCGAATGCCTTGACTTCCCGTTGCGCGTCGCCGGTTGTGCTCGGAAAAACCAGCAGCGGATAAACGCTTCCGCCGAAACACTGCGCGCGCCACGCCGTCAGCACGGCAAACAGTTCGTCATTGATCGGCACGACGCGAGAGCGCTTCGTCTTGCTCGTGCGTACAGTAATCTCGCGGCCGTACATATCAATGTCAGTCCAGAGCAGGGAAAGCTGTTCCTTGCGGCGCAGTCCCGAGTTGAGCGCGAACAGGACCGCAGGCTTCACACAGTCCGCAAAAGTTGCATGAGTTGCCGACACGGAACCGTGACGCGGATCGGTGTTGATGCGCTCACGTTCGACCCACAGTTGGGTCTCACGCTCGTCAAGCGCCTGATGTAGCCGCTGCGCTTCGTCCCAATGCAGCCATCGGACTCGCTCCGGTCCTTCATCGGTTTTCGTCACGTTCTCTGCCGGATTGGTGGAGATAACGATGTTCTCGAATGCGTGACTGAAAAGCCCCTTGAGCTTGTTGAGCTTGCCGTTCATCGTTGCGGGCTTGACACGCTTCTCCGGCAGACCATTCGCGGCGGGGCGCAGCACGCGCGACAGTTCGGCCGTTTTCCAGTCTGAAATTTCTTTGATCGTGATCTGGTCCAGCGGGCGGTCGAGCCACGACGAGAATGTCTTTTGAATGTCCGCGATGATGCGCGCGCCGGTCGCCCGTTCAGCCTTTACGAACGGGCCGTACGTGTCGGCCAAGTACTCCCCCAATGTCGGGACCACCTTGGCCCGGTCGGCTTCTTTCGCGCGCTGGTCGCGTTTGGCGAGAATGGTGCGGTTGTCGTCGGTGCTATGCTCGACCGTCGCGGCGAACTTCGCCGCCATGTCGCGCGCCTTGCCGGGTTCGGTTCCCGGCCAGTTCGCGATGAACTTGCTGCCTTGCTGTCGCTTGCCGTCAGCGGTGCGCGGTTTGTCCCAGCGGTAATAGAAAGCGACCGAGCCGGTCGGCGATACCTTGATACAGAACCCGCGCAGCTTTTCGTCGGGAATGTAGCGCAACTTTCCATTGCCTTCCACGCCCAGCAGATAATCGCGGTTGATGGTGACGCGTGCCATTTTTAGCCCTCTCCCTAGGTCGTTGATCGACCGTCGCACAGGGCAGCGTAGGACACATAGAGGACACTTTCCGTATGACACTCTATGCAACCCTATGCAACTCTATGCAACGTAAGGGCTTGATTTTTATGGCTTATGACACTCTAAGCAACTCTATGCAACAGTAGAAATGCCCCGCACAGGGGCAACGCGTGAAGCACCGATAACAAAACGCGGATGCCAACGCAAAACCCAAAACCAAACCGCCTGCACCGCGAAGGTGCCACACGAACTCTGACGAACCGCCATCGCGCGGCTTGCAAAACCCACGACGACCGCTTACGTCCAACACAAAACCGCGTGTGGGCACCACATCCACCCACATCAACCGCACGCGCCCCGCATCAGCCGCCAACAGCCAAACAAAGGCCAGCAGAACAAAAGCGTCGCAGACAGACATCCACCCGCCCCGAACATCAAAACCTGACATCTGTTTCCCCCGCGACAAGCGGTAACGCACAGCAACACCCCCGTAACCCGCCATCAGGCGGCCCGCCCTAGCATCGTTGTCATCTCGCCCGCCGCATGCCCGCGCGCACGGGCTGTCTCCGACAACTGTTGATGAACCTTTCGCGTCCCTTTATCGAACGCCCGGTGGCGACGACGCTGTTGTCGCTCGGCATCGCGCTCGCAGGCACGTTCGCTTTCGCCAGGCTTCCCGTTGCGCCGCTGCCGCAAGTCGATTTCCCGACCATCTCCGTACAGGCCAGCCTGCCCGGCGCCAGTCCCGACACCGTTGCGAACAGCGTCGCGAGTCCGCTCGAATGTCATCTCGGACAGATCGCCGACGTCACGGAAATGACCTCGCAAAGCTCCGTCGGCATGACGCGCATCACGCTGCAATTCGGCCTCGACCGCAATATCGACGGCGCCGCGCGCGACGTGCAAGCCGCCATTAACGCGGCACGGGCCGATCTGCCGTCGAGCCTCAAGAGCAATCCGACCTACCGCAAGGTCAATCCCGCCGACGCACCCGTCCTCATCCTCTCGCTCACGTCGCACACGTTGACCCAGGCAAAGCTCTACGATCTCGCGTCGACGATACTCGTGCAGTCGCTGTCCCAATTGCCCGGCGTCGGCGAAGTGGATGTGAACGGCTCGGCCAATCCCGCCGTGCGCGTCGAACTGAATCCGACCGCGCTCTATCACTACGGCATCGGTCTTGAAGACGTTCGCGCGGCGCTCGCCTCGGCGAATGCCAACAGTCCGAAAGGGATCATCGAAAGCGAAGGCCGCCGCTTTCAACTCTATGCGAACGATCAGGCACGCACCGCCGCGCAATACAAAGGCCTGGTGATCGCCTATCGCGACGGCGCGGCCGTGCGCCTTTCCGATGTTGCCGACGTGGTCGATTCCGTCGAGGATCTGCGCAATCTCGGCCTCGCAGGCGACAATCAGCCGTCGGTGCTGGTGATGCTTTACCGGCAGCCGGGCGCGAACATCATCAGTACCGTCGACGGCATCCGCGCGACCGTCGCGCAACTCAAACCCGCCCTGCCCGCCGATGTCGACATACTCGAAGCCTCGGATCGCTCGACGACCATCCGCGCCTCGCTGCGCGACACGGAAGCCACCCTGCTGATCGCCGTCGCGCTGGTGATACTCGTCGTGTTCTTCTTTCTCGGCAGCGCGCGGGCCGCGTTGATTCCGTGCGCCGCCGTGCCGGTCTCGATCGTCGGCACGTTTGCAATCATGTATCTGCTCGGCTATTCGATCGACAATCTGTCGTTGATGGCCTTAACCGTGGCGACCGGCTTCGTCGTCGACGACGCGATCGTCGTGCTCGAAAACATTGCGCGTCATCTCGAAGCGGGCAAGTCGCGCATGCAGGCAGCACTGCTCGGCGCACGCGAAGTCGGCTTCACTGTGCTGTCGATTTCGATCTCACTGATCGCCGTGTTCATTCCGATCCTGCTGATGGGTGGCATCATCGGACGGCTGTTCCGCGAGTTCGCGGTGACGCTGTCCGTTGTAATACTCGTCTCGCTCGCAGTATCGCTGACGACGACACCCATGATGTGCTCGAGGTTGCTTGCGAACACGAAGCGCGAAGTCGGCCGAGAAGCATCGCGTATGCAGCGTCTCGCGCATTGGCTCACGCAGCCGCTGCAACGCATGCGGGACGGTTACGCGCGCACGCTCGACTGGTCGCTACGTCACCCGTTGCTGATGATGTCGCTGCTCCTCGTCACCATCGCATTGAACGTGTTTCTCTACATCGCGATTCCCAAGGGCTTTTTTCCGCAGGAAGACACGGGCCGGTTGATCGGCGGCATTCAGGGCGATCAGAGCGTGTCGTTTCAGGCGATGGAAACGAAGCTCGAGCAACTGATGCAGATCGTCCGCGCGGACCCGGCCGTAGCGAGCGTGGTTGGCTTCACAGGCGGACGTCAGACCAATACGGGGTTCGTGTTCGTGTCGCTGAAACCGCTGTCACAACGCGACAAGACCGCCGATGAAGTGATCGCGCGGTTGCGTCCCGAGTTGAACGAAGTGGCGGGCGCGCGTCTCTATCTGCAACCCGTGCAGGACATTCGCGTCGGCGGCAGGCAGAGCAACGCGCAATATCAGTTGACGTTGCTGGGCGACACGAGCGCCGACGTGTACAAATGGGCGCCGCGTCTGACACAGGCGCTGCAGAGGTTGCCGGAACTCGAAGACGTCAACTCGGACCAGCAACAAAGCGGACTCGAAGCCGATATCGATATCGATCGCCCGACCGCTGCGCGCCTCGGCATCACGCCCGCGCAGATCGACAACACGCTGTACGACGCGTTCGGTCAACGGCTCGTCTCGACGATCTACAACCCGATGAACCAGTACTATGTGGTGATGGAAGTCGCGCCGCGTTACTGGCAGCATCCGGAAACGCTGAACGATCTGTATGTCAGCACTTCGGGCGGCTCGCCGAGCGGCACACAGTCGACCAACTTCGTCGCGGGAACCGTAAGCGGCCCGACCGCTGCGAGCACGTCGCAAAGCAGTTCGAATGCCGCGCAGGTTGCCGGCATTGCGCAGGCGGTCACCACGCCAGGCGGCACCGCGACGCCCACGCAACCCATCGCCGCGTCCGCGACGATCGCCGATGCAGCCAGCAGCACGAGCGCCGCATTCGACGTCGCCGTCACGCTTCCCGCAGCGGCCGCCACCCCGTTCGCACTAGCCGTTCCCGCGCTGAACAGCACGAGTACGAGCGCCACGGCCTCCTCCACGACGAGCAGCGCCGCCACCGTCGCCGCCGACTCTGCCCGCAATCTCGCGATCAATTCGCTTGCGGCAAGCGGCCATTCCAGCGCATCGGCGGGGACGTCCGTCAGCACCGCGCAGGAAACCATGATCCCCTTCAGCGCGTTCGCGAGCTTCAAACCGGGCCACACAGCGCTTGGCGTGAACCATCAGGGCAACTTCGTCGCCACGACGATCTCGTTCAACCTGGCGCCGCATGAATCGCTCTCCACAGCGATGACGGCCATCAATCGCACGATGACCGATATCGGCATGCCCGCATCGCTTCACGCGAGCTTCGAAGGCACGGCGCGCACCTTCCAGCAGTCGCTGTCGGACGAACCTTTGCTCGTGGTCGCCGCGCTGCTGTCCGTGTATATCGTGCTCGGCGTGCTGTACGAAAGCTACGCGCATCCGCTGACCATTCTGTCGACGCTGCCTTCGGCGGGCGTCGGCGCGCTGCTCGCGCTGATGCTGTTTCACGTCGAGTTCACCGTGATGTCGCTGATCGGCGTCATTCTGCTGATCGGGATCGTCAAGAAGAACGCGATCATGATGGTCGACTTCGCGATCGACGCGTCGCGCTCGGGCATGTCGCCGCGCGATGCGATCTACCACGCGAGCCTGATGCGCTTCCGCCCGATCATGATGACGACCTGCGCCGCCCTGCTCGGCGCGCTGCCGCTGGCGCTCGGCAGCAGCGAAGGCGCCGATCTGCGGCGGCCGCTCGGTATTTCGATCGTCGGCGGGCTGATCGTGAGTCAGATACTGACGTTGTATACGACGCCCGTGGTGTATCTGTATGTCGATCGTTTCGGCGTATGGCTGCGCTTGCGGTTTGCGCGGCGAGCGATCCAGTAAATATTCGCGTCACACGATCCATTCCCGCCGTTTGCTCAAATAGATAGCAGAAATAGTTGGTTTGGCCGCCAGAAAGCGTTCACTAGACTGCAACTCATCTTGTCATAACAAGTTGAGCCATGTCGAAACCGGCCAGCCCCCTTGCCCCCGTCGCCTCCGTGCCGCTCTACGCGCAGATCAAAGATGCGCTGCGCGTGCAGATTCTCGACGGCACCTACGCGCCGCATTCGCAGATGCCGTCCGAGCACGAACTCTGCGCGATGTACGGCGTGAGCCGCATCACCGTGCGCCAGGCGCTCGGCGACCTGCAAAAAGAAGGTCTGTTGTTCAAGCTGCACGGCAAAGGCACGTTCGTGTCGAAACCCAAGGCCTTTCAGAACGTGAGTTCGCTGCAGGGCTTTGCGGAAGCGATGTCGTCGATGGGCTATGAGATCGTCAACCAGTTGCGCAGCTTTCGTGTCGTCGAAGCCAATCGTCATGTGGCCGCGCGCCTTGGGCTCGAAGAAGGCGCGCCCGTCACGGAAATCCATCGCGTGCGGCTGCTCAATCGCGAGCCGGTATCGCTCGAACTGACGTGGCTTCCCGAAGCGCTCGGCACGCGTCTCGCGAACGCCGATCTCGTGACGCGCGACATCTTCCTGATCCTCGAAAACGACTGCGGCGTGCCGCTCGGCCATGCGGATGTCGCGATCGACGCGATCCTCGCCGACGACGAAATCGTCGACGCGTTGCGGGTCGAGGAAGGCAGTCCCGTGCTGCGCATCGACCGGCTCACGCACGACGCGGCAGGCACGCCGATCGACTACGAACATCTGTACTTTCGCGGCGATGCGTTTCAGTACCGCTTCCGTATCGACCGGGAAAAGGCGGGCAAAAACGCAAGGCACAACGCAACGAGGAAAGCGCGATGAACACCCATGTACTCGAATACGACATCGTCGTGGTCGGCGGTGGAACGGCGGGGCCGATGGCCGCTGTCAAGGCGAAGGAAGCCAATCCGAACCTGAAGGTCTTGCTGCTCGAAAAAGCCAACGTCAAACGCAGCGGCGCGATCTCGATGGGCATGGACGGCCTGAACAATGCCGTCATTCCCGGCCACGCGACACCCGAGCAATACACGCGCGAAATCACGATCGCCAACGACGGCATCGTCGACCAGGCCGCCGTCTACGCATACGCGAGGCACAGTTTCAAAACGATCGAAGAACTCGACCGTTGGGGCGTGAAGTTCGAAAAGGACGGCACGGGCGATTACGCGGTGAAGAAAGTGCACCACATGGGCTCGTATGTGCTGCCGATGCCCGAAGGACACGACATCAAGAAAGTACTGTACCGGCAACTGAAACGCGCCCGCATCGCGATCACGAATCGCATCGTCGCGACGCGCCTGTTGACCGATGCACAGGGCAATGTGAACGGTGTCATGGGCTTCGATTGCCGCACGGCCGAGTTCTACGTGGTTCGCGCGAAAGCGGTGATTCTGTCGTGCGGCGCGGCGGGCCGGCTCGGCCTGCCCGCATCCGGCTACCTGATGGGCACCTACGAGAACCCGACCAACGCGGGCGACGGCTATGCGATGGCCTATCACGCGGGCGCGGCGCTCGCGAATCTCGAATGCTTCCAGATCAACCCGTTGATCAAGGACTACAACGGTCCCGCCTGTGCGTATGTGACGGGGCCACTGGGCGGCTTCACGGCGAACGGCAAAGGCGAACGCTTTATCGAATGCGATTACTGGAGCGGGCAGATGATGTGGGAGTTCTACCAGGAACTCCAGAGCGGCAACGGCCCCGTGTTTCTGAAGCTAGACCACCTCGCCGAAGAAACCATCCAGACCATCGAACAGATCCTGCACACCAACGAACGTCCGAGCCGTGGGCGCTTTCACGCGGGACGCGGCACCGATTACCGGCAGCAGATGGTCGAGATGCATATCTCCGAGATCGGATTTTGCAGCGGACACAGCGCGTCGGGCGTGTATGTCAATGAGCGCGCGGAGACGACAGTGGGCGGCCTTTACGCCGCCGGCGACATGGCGGCCGTGCCGCACAACTACATGCTCGGCGCGTTCACGTACGGCTGGTTTGCCGGCCAGAGCGCAGCCGCTTTCGTTGCGGGCCGCGAACATACACCCGTCGATCAGGAACAGATCGATGCCGAACGCGCGCGCGTCTATGCGCCACTCGAACGCGAACATGGGCTTGCGCCTGCGCAGGTCGAGTACAAGCTGCGCCGCATGGTCAACGATTATCTGCAGCCGCCCAAGGTGACACGCAAGATGGAGATCGGCCTGCAACGCTTCGATGAAATCACCGACGACATCGCGTCGATCAAGGCCACGCATCCGCATGAACTGATGCGCGCCGCCGAAGTGCGCGCGATTCGCGATTGCGCCGAAATGGCTGCGCGCGCGTCGCTGTTTCGCACGGAGAGCCGCTGGGGTCTGTATCACCATCGCGTCGATTATCCGCAGCGCAATGACGCCGACTGGTTCTGCCATACACATCTTCGCAAGGATGCATCGGGCCGCATGACCAGCGAAAAACGCGCTGTCGAGCCGTACATCGTGCCGCTCGACGAACGCGAGCGCGGCTCATACAGCAACCTGCGCATTCACGACGACAAACCCGATCTGCGCGCGAACGCCCAGGCGCTCGCCGACGTCACCGCCTGACAGGAGCACTGCGATGTCCTTCACACCCCACGACATTCTTCATCGAAGCGCGGCACCCGTCACGATCGACGAAAGCAGATGCATCGCCGATAAAGGCTGCACGGTATGCGTCGATGTGTGCCCACTCGATCTGCTCGCGATCGACGTCAGCAAAGGCAAGGCCTACATGCAGTTCGACGAATGCTGGTACTGCATGCCGTGCGAACAGGATTGCCCGACGGGCGCCGTGAAAGTCGATATCCCCTATCTGCTGCGCTAGCAAGCCACCCACCCAAGAGCCGACATCATGACCATTCGCTACGCTCTACCTCACTTCATTTCCATCGCCGCGCTCGCATTCGCTGCGGGCACGGCGAATGCCGAAACGATCCGCGTCGCCATCGGCACGCAGGACACGACGATCAACTGCGCGACAGGCGGCCTGCTGATCCGCGAACTGAATCTGCTCGACAAGTATCTGCCGCATACGGGCAAATACAAGGACGTGAGCTATGACGTGCAATGGAAGGACTTCACGTCCGGCGCGCCCATCACGAACGAGATGGTCGCGGGCAAGCTCGATTTCGGCGTGATGGCGGATTTCCCGGGCTCGCTGAATGGCGCGGCGTTCCAGAAAGCGGGACGCAAGAGCGTGTTCATTACCGTGTTGTCGGGCAGCGTGGATGGCAGCGGCAACGGCATCGTCGTGCCGGAGAATTCGTCCATCCGTTCGATCGCCGACCTCAAGGGCAAAACGATTTCCGTGCCGTTCGCATCGACGTCGCACGGCATGCTGCTGCGTGCGATCAAGGCGCAAGGCTGGAATCCCGAAACCGACGTGAACATCATCACGCAGGCACCGGAGGTGGCGGGCAGCGCGTTGAAGGCGAACAAGATCGATGCGCATGCGGACTTCGTGCCGTTCGCGGATCTGTTTCCTTATCGCGGCATTGCGCGCAAGATTTACGACGGCGCGCAAAGTCATGTGCCCACGTATCACGGCGCACTCGTCGATGCGGCCTACGCGCAGAAGTACCCCGAAGTGGTTGTCGCGTATCTGCGCGCCGCCATCGAGGCGAACCGCCTGATCGCGCAAGACCCCGAGAAATACAGCCTGCTGATCCAGAAGACGACGGGCATCGAAGCCCCCGTCGATTATCTGTATCACGGCCCGCTCGGTCTGCAGACACGCGACCTCACATGGAAGCCGGAGTACCGTCAGGCCACGGCGACCGCAATCGAAACGCTCAAGCTGCTGAAGAAAACCGATGTCGATCTGGACGTGAACACGTTCATCGACGACCGCTATATCCGCCAGGCATTCAAGGAATCCGGGCTCGACTACGACGCCGCGCTGAAGAACTACGCGAAGCAGCCGCTCGTCGCCAACGACGTCGTAACAGGCAAGCCAATCCGCGACTTCAACGACGTCGCTCAGGTGTGGCTCGACAACGAAGCGAAGGTCCGCAATTACGCATCGGCGGATGAAGCGTTCGCGGCACTCGGCAAGATCGAGCAGTCGGGCGGCAAGGCGCGTGCGGTGTTCGTTCACGATCATGCAAGCGGCCTCAAGCTGTTCGCCAGCCAGGCGTGGTACGTGAAGGACGCGCATGGCGCGATCACGGCGTTCCTGCTGAAAGCGGGTGCCGACCAGTACGCGCAGCAGGTCTCAGGCTCGGTTGTCGATTTTGCCGCCGCGAAAACGGGCGCGGCGCAAGCCGTCGCGTCGCGCTGAGCGCGTTCATCGTCACGCCTTATCGGGAAAACGTCTATGGCCGCCACTTTTGAACTCCACGACAGACGCGAATCGGGGCGCCGACGCGCACCTCTCTTTGCACCTTCGACCCAACGCCGCGCGTGGCGCGCGGCGTCGCTCGCCGCATGCGTCGCGCTCTGGCAACTGGCCGTGCACTTCAGGCTGTCGGCGGGGTTCATCACGTTCGCGAACGTGCCCGCGCCCTCCGATGCGCTGCCCGCGCTGTGGTCGCTGCTGCATTCGCCAAAGCTGCCGATGCATCTGGCCGCGAGCATCTGGCGCGTGCTGGCGGGCTTCTGTGTCGCGGCTGTGGTCGGCGTCGGCCTGGGTCTGGCGATCGGACGTTACCGTGCCGTCGAAGATACCGCGCTGCCCGCGCTCGAAGTGCTGCGCCCGATTCCCGCCGTCGCGTGGATACCGCTCGCGATCCTGATGTTTCCGTCATCGGAACTCAGCATGATGTTCATCACGTTCATCGGCGCGCTGTTTCCGATCCTGCTCAACACCGTGCACGGCGTGGAAGGCGTCGATCCACGGCTCGTCGCGACCGCTCGCAGCCTCGGCACGAAACCGCTCGCGCTGTATACCGAAGTCATACTGCCCAGCGCCGCGCCCGCGATCTTCACGGGCCTCGCGATCGGCATGGGGACCGCGTGGTTCTGTCTCGTGACGGCAGAAATGATTGCAGGCCAATACGGGATCGGTTATTTCACGTGGGAATCGTACACGCTGCAGAACTACCCCGATATCGTCGTCGGCATGGCGCTGATCGGCGCGCTCGGGATGGGCAGCAGCGTACTCGT
This sequence comes from Paraburkholderia largidicola, assembly GCF_013426895.1. Taxonomy (NCBI): domain Bacteria; kingdom Pseudomonadati; phylum Pseudomonadota; class Betaproteobacteria; order Burkholderiales; family Burkholderiaceae; genus Paraburkholderia; species Paraburkholderia largidicola. The sequence continues at coordinate 1,542,917 of NZ_AP023176.1, forward strand.
CAAACGGTTGGGCATCGCGCTGACGCCGTGGTACAGACTGCAGGAGACCCGCCGATGAGCAGCGTCGCCATTGAAGCCGCCTCTGCGGCGGCCAGCATCCGCGTGCGCGGACTGGGCGTCGAAGTCGGTCCGCCGCATGCACGTATCGCGACGCTCGACGGCCTCGACGTCGATATCGCGCCCGGTCAGTTCGTCTGCGTACTCGGCCCTTCGGGCTGCGGCAAGTCGACCTTGCTCGGCGCGATCGCGGGCCACATCGCCGCGACGCACGGCACGATTGCCGTCGACGATGAAACCGTCGACCGTCCGCATCCCGAGCGCGGCCTCGTGTTTCAGCAGCACACGCTGTTTCCGTGGAAACGCGTGATCGACAACGTCGCATTCGGTCTCAAGATGAAGGGACTCGGCGCGAGCGAGCGGCGCAGGCAGGCGGCTGAACTGCTGGAACTCGTCGGATTGGGCGGCTTCGATGCGCATTACCCCGCGCAGCTGTCGGGCGGCATGCAGCAGCGCGTCGAGATCGCACGCGTACTGATCAACCGGCCGCGCGTGCTGCTGATGGACGAGCCGTTCGGCGCGCTCGACGCGCAGACGCGCCGCATGATGCAGACGCTGCTGCTCGATATCTGGGCGAAGGTGCGCACCACCGTCGTGTTCGTCACGCACGACATCGAAGAAGCGCTGTTTCTCGCCGACCGCATCCTGATGTTGTCGCAGCGCCCGGCACGCGTGGTCGCCGATATCCCCGTGCTGCTGGAGCGCCCGCGTCGCGACGATACGACACTCGACCCCGCCTTCATCGATATCAAGCGCCAGTGCCTCGCGCTGCTGCGCGAGTCGGCCTGACGCCGCGCTACTTCACACTTTGATCGTCCATGACCGACCCGACCATTCTGACCTACGATCCCCAAACGCTCGCGCCGGAAGCGGCAGCATTGCTGCCGCGTCTCGCGGATGCCGATGCCGCCGTGCGACGCATCGCGCTGCTCGAACTCGCCGACCTCGAAGACCCCGACGCGCTGCAACCCATCGTCGCCGCGCTGAAGCACGACGCATCCGCCGACGTCCGCAGCGAAGCGGCGCGCGTGCTCGGCGCATGGGAGCAGCGGGAGATCGTCGCCGCGTTGTGCGAGGCGTTGACCGACGCGCAACGCGATGTGCGCGAAGCCGCCGCATCGAGTCTGTCGGCATTGAAGGCCGCGTCTTCCGGTGACGTGTTATGCGGATGGGTCGATCATCCCGAGCCGTTCGTGCAAGCCGCCATCCTGCGCGCGTTGCGCGAATTGCGTTATGCCGATGCCTTTTCAGCGGCAGTACGCGCGCTCGATCACGACGACTCAGGCGTGCGCATCGAAGCCGTCGGCGTGCTCGGCTGGCTCAAGGATGCGCGCGCACTCGTGCCGCTCGCGCGTGTCGCGACGCGTGACGCCAGCGCGGAGATTCGCCGCGCGGCAGTTGGCGCATTGGGTTTCGCGTCAGCGGACGATGCCGCGATACCGGACGCGCTGCTGCATGCGCTTGCCGATCCCGCGTGGCAAGTACGCGAAGAAGCCGCCACGACGCTAGGCAAGCTACGTGCGCATTCCGCTCGTGATGCACTGATCGCCGCGCTTGGTGACGACTACTGGCAAGTGCGCCTGCGCGCGGCGCGAGCCTTGGGTCAACTCGGCGACCGCGCCGCCGCGCAGGCGCTCATCGCGCTGCTGTCGCATGCCATCAGCAACCTGCGCAAGGAAGCCGCACTCGCACTGGGCGAACTGCGCGATCCATCGACACTCGCCGCACTGGAACATGCACTCGACGACGCCGACCCCGAAGTCCGCAAGGCTGTGCGGATCGCGTTGCAGCAGATCGGAGCAGGCGCGCGATGAGAACGCCCCGGCATATCGAGATCGACCGCACGGCGCAGACGTTGACGCTGCATTGGCCCGACGGCGTGACGCAACACGTCGCGCATCGCGTGTTGCGGCAGCATTGCCCTTGCGCCGAATGCAAGCGTCTGCGCTTGCGTGGTGACACACCCCTCGTGCCGGACGACATCGCCGTACTGGACGTTCGCCCCGCCGGATACGGCGTCCAGCTGCTGTTCAGCGACAGCCACGAACGCGGCATTTTCCCGTGGGCGTTTCTGGAACGCCTGCCAGCCACTGCCTGATCCGCGCATATCGAGCCACGTCTAACATGCGCACTCGATATCTTTATCTGAATTTACTATTTAAATTCTGCATAACGCAGTGATAGCCTGATTTCGACCCGCAGACGCCGAGTGCGTCTGCTTTCACATCCAATCGTCCGTCGAAGCGGAACATACGGCAAGGAGCCAACGTGAGCGTCGAATTCATCGGCATGATCCAGCAGCGCAAGGTATCGGAAACGCATCTGCCGCAAGGCCCCGCGATCGATACCGACTACGTGCGCGCCTTTGCGCAGGCCCACGAGAACGCGGGCTTCGACCGCATACTGGTGCCGCACAGCTCGACGAGCCCTGATGCGACCATCACGATTGCCTATGCCGCGAGCGTCACGTCGCGCGTGCACTTCATGCTCGCGCACCGCCCCGGCTTCGTCGCGCCGACGCTGGCCGCGCGGCAACTCGCCACGCTCGATCATTTCTCGGGCGGACGTCTTGCTGTCCACTTCATCTCTGGCGGCAGCGACGAAGACCAGCGCCGCGACGGCGACTATCTCTCGCACGACGAACGCTATGCGCGTACCGACGAGTATCTGCAGATCCTGCGGCGCGTCTGGACCGAGAACGAGCCGTTCGATCATGAAGGCCGCTTCTATCGCTTTGAAAAGGCCTTCTCGGATGTGAAGCCGAAGCAGACGCCGCATGTGCCGATCTATTTCGGCGGCGCATCCGAAGCTGCCCTCGCCGTCGCGGGCAAGCATGCCGATGTCTACGCGCTGTGGGGCGAATCGAAACAGCAGGTCGCGGAACTGATTGCGCGTGTGCGCGCCGAAGCGGCGAAGCATGGCCGCAACGTGCGCTTCTCGGTGTCGTTCCGTCCGATTCTCGCGTCGACGGAAAAGGCAGCGTGGGAACGCGCCGAGCACATTCTCGACGAGACGCGCCGTCTGCGCGTCGAACAGGGTTTCTCGCGCGGTGGTCCGCAACAGAGCGAAGGCGCGAAGCGCCTGCTGGCCGCATCGGGCGCCGGCGTGCGCGCCGACGACCGCCTGTGGACGGCCGTTGCCAAGGAAATCGGCGGACGCTCGAATTCGACGGCGCTCGTCGGCACGCCGGCACAGGTCGCGCAAACGCTCTCCGAGTACTACGAACTTGGCGTGACGACCTTCCTGGTTCGCGGGTTCGATCCGCTCGAAGACGCAATCGACTACGGCCGCGAGCTGATCCCCGCGACGCGTGAATTGACCGCCCGCATCCGCCGCGCCGCGTGACGACGGGAGCCGACAAACACATGAGCACTGCACTCCACGATACGCCCACGCTCGCCTTCCGCTCGACACCCGTGCGCAAGTTCTGGTTCGACGACGACACCGCGCCGCAACGCACGCTCGAGCAGGAACGCCGCCATCGGCAGGAGCGCCTTGCAGGGGCATTCCGTCTGTTCGCCCGATATGGTTTCGCGCAAGGACTCGCGGGTCACATCACCGCGCGCGATCCCGAATGGACCGATCATTTCTGGGTCAACCCGCTCGGCAAACATTTCGGCCGCATTCGCGTGTCGGACCTGCTGCTGGTCAATCGTCACGGCGAGATCGTTGTCGGCGAGGGTCCCGTGAATCAGGCGGCGTTCGCGATTCACGCGGCCATTCATGAAGCCCGGCCCGATGTCGTCGCCGCTGCGCACACGCATTCGCTGTATGGCAAAGCGTGGTCCACATTGGGACGCAAGCTCGATCCGTTGACACAGGACGCGTGCTCCTTCTATGAGGATCACGCGCTGTTCGACGACTTCAGAGGCGTGGTGCTCGATACGGACGAAGGCGCGCGCATCGCCGATGCGCTTGGCCAGCACAAGGCGGTGATCCTGAAGAACCACGGCATTCTGACGGCCGGGCCGAGCGTCGAAGCCGCTGCATGGTGGTACATCGCGCTCGACAACGCCTGCCATGCGCAACTGCTCGCCGAAGCAGCCGGCACGCCGCAGCCGATCCCGCACGACATCGCCACATTGACGCATCAGCAGGTCGGCCGTCCGGGCGGCGCGCAGCATTCGTTCGAAAGCCTGTACGAAGGGCTCGTCGAAGAGGAACGGGAGCTGCTCGACTGATGGCGATTCACAAACTGCGTCAATTCGTCGGTGAGATCGCGGCGCTCGTCGATGCTGATACCGCGGAACCCGAACTGCTCGAACGTGGCGGGCAAGCATTGCGCGAACTGGTCCATACGGATGACTGGCTGCCCGATACCTACGCACAACCGTCCACCGAGCGCTATCAGCAGTACCTGTTGTATGCCGACGTGCAGCAACGCTTCTCGGTTGTCAGCTTCGTCTGGGGGCCCGGACAACAGACGCCGATCCACGATCACACGGTGTGGGGCTTGATCGGCGTGCTGCGCGGCGCGGAACTCGCCGCCCCTTTTTCCCGCGACAACGACGGCACACTGCGCCAGACCGGCGACGAAATACGCCTCGAAAAAGGCACTGTCGAGGCGGTCTCGCCGGCAATCGGCGATATTCACCGCGTGCGCAATGCGTATGATGATCGCGTGTCCGTCAGCATTCACGTCTATGGCGCGAATATCGGCGCGGTGCTGCGCTCGACCTACGCGCCCGAGGGCCTGGCCAGGCCTTTCATCTCCGGCTATTCGAACGAAACCATCCCGAACCTGTGGGACCTCAGCAAGGAACGTCGTCAGTCATGAAGTCATATCCCGTGCGCACCTATGAAGACGTGCGCGAAGCGCTGCTCGCCAAGCGTGAAATCGCCCTGCTCGATGTGCGCGAAGAAGATCCGCATGCGCAGTGTCACCCGCTTTTTGCGGCGAATCTCTCGCTGTCGCGCATCGAACTGGACGCATGGACGCGACTGCCGCGCCGCGACGTGCCGATCGTTCTTTTCGATGCGGGCGAAGGCTACGCGGAGCGCGCCGCCGACACACTGACGTCGCTCGGCTACACGAACGTCGCGTTGCTCGCGGGCGGGCTGGACGGATGGATACAGGCTGGCGGCGAAGTGTTTCGCGACGTGAATGTGCCGAGCAAGGCATTCGGCGAATTCGTCGAAGCGCAGCGGCACACGCCTTCGCTTTCGGCGGAAGCCGTCGATGCGTTGCTGAAAAATGGCGACGACGTCGTCGTGCTCGACGCGCGCCGCTTCGACGAGTATCAGACGATGAACATTCCCGGCAGCATCAGCGTGCCCGGCGCGGAACTGGTGCTGCGCGCGCGCGCCCTCGCGCCGAAGCCGACTACGCGCGTGATCGTCAATTGCGCGGGCCGCACGCGCAGCATCATCGGTACGCAATCGCTCGTCAATGCGGGGCTGCCGAATCCCGTCGCTGCGCTGCGCAACGGTACGATCGGCTGGACGCTCGCGGGCCAGCAGCTCGAGCATGGCAGCGAGCGGCGCTTCGATCCGCAAGCGGGGCTCGACGCGGCGGACATCGACGCATCGCAGCGCGCCGCACTCGCGCTCGCGCAACGCGCGGGCGTGAGCCGCACCACGCTCGACGAAGCCGCGGGCTGGGCCGCCGACGCGTCGCGCACCACGTATCGCTTCGACGTGCGCACCCCCGCCGAGTACGAACGCGCCCACGCACCCGGATTTCAGGGCGCGCCGGGTGGGCAGCTCGTGCAGGAGACGGACATGTTTGCGCCCGTGCGCGGCGCGCGTGTCGTGCTGTTCGACGACGACGGCGTGCGCGCGAACATGACGGCCTCGTGGCTCGCGCAGATGAACATCGATACGTACGTGGTGGACGCCGCTTCGCCGGAAGACCTGACCGCAAACGGCCCGTGGCAAGTGGCAAAGCCGCAGCCTGCTTCGACGCAATCGCTCGCGCCACAGGAACTCGCCGCGCTGCTCGCGGACTCGGCGAGCGGCACCGTCGTGCTCGATGTGACGTCGAGCGCCAATCACGTGAAGGCGCATATACCGGGCGCACACTGGATCGTGCGCTCGCGCCTGTCGAATGCCTTCGACGATCTGCGCGCGTTGCCCGATGCCAAACGCTACGTGGTCACGTGCGGCACGAATGCGCTCGCGCCGTACATCGCGCCGGAAGTCGCGGCGTTGACGGGCAAGCCCGTGCAGGTGCTCGATGGCGGAACGTCGGCGTGGATACGCGCGGGTTTGCCTGTCGAGAGCGGCGACGCGCATCTCGCTTCTCCGCGCATCGACCGTTACCGGCGTCCTTATGAAGGCACCGACAATGCGCGCGAAGCGATGAACGCGTATCTGGAATGGGAATACGGGTTAGTCGCGCAACTGGAACGCGACGGCACACATGGGTTCTTCGTGATCTGATCGGCGCTCGTCAAGCGTCAGCCAATAAGCTCAAGCCGCGCGCGACAAACGCGCGGCCTTGAAGCTCTTTTCGATGCTGTCCGACACCACCGTCAACGCCGACTGCATCTTGCCGAGCGCGCGTGAACGCACCATCCATACCGCGATTTCAGGCTTGAAGTCGCTGAGCTGGATCACGTCGAGTTGCGCCGCGTGCGCGCTTGCATTCAGCAACGGCAACGGCACGAGACCCAGCCCGACGCCGTCGGCGACGAGGCCGAGTTGAAGCTCGGTGCCGAGCGTTTCCAGATTCAGTTTCAATGCATAGCCCTGCGCGGCAAGCGCATGCTGCAGCCCCGCGCGAAAACCGCAGCCATCGGGGTTCAGCACCCAGCCATACGCCTGACATTCGGCCAGCGTGTGCACGCGCTTTTTCAAGCTCCCCTTGCGCGCGACGACGGCCAGCTTCAACGGACCGAGCGACTCGCCCACTAACGCTTCCGGCAACGCACGATTGGCGGGCAGCAGCACGACGGCCGCATCCAGTTCCCCGTCTTCGACCTTTTGCAGCAGCGGATTGCCCCAACCCGTCGAGACACGCGCCTGTAACTCCGGGTGAGCTTCACGCAATGCATGCAAGGCCTTGAGCATCGCGACGTCGGCGACCGTCTGCGCGACGCCGAGACGCAGCACGCCTGCGAGTGGCGCATCGTCGGTGACGAGATGCCTGAGGGCTTCGACTTCGCGCACGATCGCACGGCATTGCTCGTAGACGGCGCGCCCCATCGGCGTGGTCTTCAACGGCTTGGTGTTGCGGTCGAGCAAGGCCACGCCGAGCGCTTCCTCGAAGTTCTGGATGCGACGCGTCACGGCAGGTTGCGTGAGCGCCAGCGAATTCGCCGCCTGGTTCAGCGACTGGCTGCGCACGACAGCGACAAAGGCCTCGATCTCATCGAGTTTCATTGAATGCTTTCCGCTTGATGAAGGATTGACGACTGATGTGTCGAGCTTAGCGTGATTGACGTATCGCATTCAAGGCCGAACACGCATTTCGATCTCGCATATTAGCAAAGCAGAACAATGCGTTTGCCTTATAAAAACCGGCTGCGTATCGTAGGCTTTTCATACTCTTTCGCGTCCATCACGATCCATCATGCACCGTCTGCTTGCCCGCCTTCTTCTCATTGCGTTATCCGCCGCGCCGTTTGCCGCTCATGCCGACACGACCCTCAAGGTCGGCGATCAGCAATTGCAGACGCGCGGCATTCTCGAAGCATCCGGGCAACTGAAAGACGTGCCGTACAAGATCGAATGGTTCAACTTTCCCGCTGCACAGCCGCTTGGCGAAGCGTTGAATGCGGGTGCGATCGATGTCGGCGGACTCGGCGACGCGCCGTTGATCTTCGCCTATGCCGCCGGCGCGAAAGTGCGCGCCGTCGCGGTCACGCGCTCGCAGCCCATCGACCTCGCGATCATCGTTCCGGATCAATCGCCCATCAAAAGCGCCGCCGATCTGAAGGGCAAGCGCATCGCCACGACGCGCGGCTCGATTGGCCATTACCTCGCTATCGCCACGCTGGAGCGCGCGGGCATCAAGCTCTCCGATGTCTCGCTGCGCTTCATGCAGCCCGCCGATGCCAAGGCGGCGCTCGCGTCGGGCAACGTCGATGCGTGGTCCACGTGGGACCCGTACGTCGCGCTCGCCGAACAGCGCGATCACGACCGCAGCATCGCGAACGGCGTGAATCTCTCGTCGGGACTGAGCTTCCAGGCCGCAACGGAAGACTCGATCAAGGCCAAGCGCGCGGAAATCGCCGACTTCCTGAAACGCGTCGCGGCCGGACAGCGTTGGGCGCTGTCGCATCCCGATGAAGTCGCGGCGATGCAATCGCGTGTGACCGGCTTGCCGCCCGACGTGTTGAAGACCGTCTATCAGCGCGCGCAACTGCACCCCATCGCCATCGACGACCATGTAGTCGCGGAACAGCAAAAGACCGCCGATCTCTATCACCGCGCCGACGTCATCAAGACGCGACTCGACGTCGCGCCGAGTTTCGACCGTCAGTTTCCGCTGGATGCACCGTGAGCTCGCGCCGCGCTTTGTCGTCACGCTTTATGGATACCCACAGCCCACTATGACACGCCGCCATCCCGACCATGCGCTCATCGATATCGAGCGCGACGCCGATGCCCTCGATGCGCTCGCGGACCTCGACAGTCCGCAGGCCGACGCCTGGCTCGCCGCATTGACGGATGACTTCGCCGCGAGCGCCGCCGCACTCGACGCAGGTCCGCACTTTCCTCACGACAACCTCGCGAAGCTGCGTCGCGCAGGGTTGCTTGCGTTGACGGTGCCGCGTGCGCTCGGCGGCCACGAGGCGACGCTCGCGCAGACGTTGAAGGTCATCCGTGCAATTGCGCGCGGCGAGCCGTCAACCGCATTGATCGTCGTGATGCAGTGTCTATATCATCTGCGTTTGCAGGCGAATCCCAACTGGCCGCTCGCACTCAAGGAACGCATTGCGCGTGATGCCGTCGAGCGCGGCGCGCTGATCAATTCGCTGCGCGTCGAGCCGGAACTCGGTTCGCCATCGCGCGGCGGACTGCCGGGCACCGTCGGCAAACAGCAAAGCGATCACTGGATACTGAACGGACGGAAGCTCTATTCGACGGGCAGCCCGGGGCTGACGTGGTTCGCCGTCTGGGGCCGCACGGATGAAGCGTCGCCGCGCGTCGGCACATGGCTCGTGCATCGCGACACGCCGGGCATCCGTTTCGGCGAACCGTGGAATCATCTCGGCATGCGTGCGACAGGCAGTCACGAAGTCATCTTCGACAATGTGCGCGTGCCATTCGATCACGCCGTCGATCTGCAAGCGCCCGGTCCTTCGAACGGCATGGACCCCGTCACCAGCCTCTGGATGAACGTCCTGTTGCCTTCGATCTACGACGGCGTCGCACGTGCGGCGCGCGACTGGTTCGTGCAGTGGACCGCGCAACGCGTGCCGTCCAGCCTGAATGCGCGGCTGTCGAGCCTCGACAGTTTTCAGCAGACGGCAGGACGTATCGACGCCTTGCTCTTCAACAACCGCGTATTGCTCGATGCGGGCGCGGCCGGCCATGTCAGCCCGACGGAAGCACCGACGATCAAGTACCTGGTCAGCCAGCATGCGATCGAAGCCGTCGAGTTCGCACTCGAAGCGAGCAGCAATCCGGGCCTGAGCCGCAACAACGCGCTCGAACGCCATTATCGCGACGTACTGTGCGCGCGCATTCACACGCCGCAGAACGATACGGTGCTCGGCAATCTCGGACGCGCGGCATTCGCGTCGCGCCACTAGCGCGAACGTGCATACCGCTTGAACGCCGTGTCAATCCGACATTTGCGAGCTTCCATTCACCTGACAATGCATTCACACACCGCCGCGCGGCATCGATGCGGCGCCATGCGAATCAGACAGTCAGGAGACGGTCGTGAACGATCGAAGCAAACGGTTGACCCTTGTGTCGACGCGGCGCCCAACGGGCACATGCCTTAAGGTATCGGAGGAATCGCCGATTCCCGAACGGTCTGCATGCCCGTTCGATTTGCGAGGCTCATATGATTCCGCACGAACGCGCCTTAAATACTGGACCGCAACGGGCGCATTCTGGGGCGGCGCGTCGGGCCTGCTATGCGGCCCAACACTCTTTTATTCCGCGACGGGCACGGGCTTCGAAGCCGACATCAAACAGGCACTGGCTTCGCTGATTTGCGGCGTGGCCGGCACGATGATCGGCGCGTCATTCGCGGGCATCGTAGCCATGATGACGCGGCGGCATGCACACTCCGTTCAGGCACGCCCGTTTACTTCGACTGGATTGCGTATCGTCGACATCGACGAGGCTCGCGCCTACGGCTTATATAGCGATCACCTAAAGATGCGCACATCACGCGACGAGCAGCAGCAATAACGCCGTTACCCGTGACGCAATGATTTGCGTCACGGGTAACGGTCCAATCCTGCCGGTGCCCGGATAACCGGCAGGACTGGCACACCTGAGCTGTTATTCCTGGATGAACTGCAGCAGGTCGGCGTTGACGAGATGCGCATGCGTCGTGCACATGCCATGCGGCGCGCCTTCGTAGATCTTCAGCTTGCCATTCGGCACGAGCTTCGACGACAGCTTGCCGGAATCGTCCAGTGGCACGATCTGATCCGCGTCGCCTTGCAGCACCAGCGTCGGCACCGTCATCTTCTTCAGGTCTTCCGTGAAGTCCGTTTCCGAGAATGCCTTGATGCAGTCGTACGCGCCCTTGATCGAACATTGCATGCCGGCATACCAGAACGCGTCGATCGTGCCCTGCGACGGCTTCGCGCCTTCGCGATTGAAGCCATAGAACGGCAGTGCCAGATCCTTGAAGAACTGCGAGCGGTTTTCGATCACGCCCTTGCGGATGTCGTCGAACACCGAAATCGGCAGGCCGCCCGGATTGGCGGGCGTTTTCAGCATCAGCGGCGGCACGGCGGAGATCAGCACGGCCTTGCGCACGCGTTGGGTGCCGTGCCGTCCGATATAGCGCGCGACTTCGCCGCCGCCCGTCGAATGGCCGACCAGCACCGCGTCCTTCAGATCGAGATGCTCGATCAGTTCCGCGAGATCGTCCGCGTAGCGGCTCATGTCGTTGCCGTCCCACGGCTGGCTCGAACGCCCATGCCCGCGCCGGTCATGCGCAATCACCCGATAGCCCTTTTCCGCGAGATACATCATCTGCGCGTCCCACGCGTCGGCATTCAACGGCCAGCCATGCGAGAACACGACCGGTTGACCCGAACCCCAATCCTTATAGAAAAGCTGGGTGCCATCTTTCAATACAAACGTAGCCATTACCTGAACTCCTGAATTGATGCCGATTCAGCCGTCGCCCGTTCTGTCGATCCGACGAACGCAACACGGCGAAATACGCGCCTGGCGCTGCGCGACTTCATCGCGGCCAGTGCATCGCGTACCAATCCAGTATCCAGGCTATCGGAAGACGTGCGTTGTGTATCGCCCCGACACTTTGGTATCTGCACGACCATTCGCGTTTGACGCGTGCAGACCACGCGCGCACGGGCCGTGCGCACTTGAATCACGGCGTGCGTTTGTATAACCGGGCGTGGCAACGAAGCTCTACAGTCTGCCTATATTCGATGCGCAAAACCTCGTGCATCCGTTATTCCACTCCAGCATTCATTGCCACGATCATGGACAGCAACATCAAGGATCTTGCCTCGCAAAACGACAAGGCAGAAAAACATCACGAGCACGATGACCCGCCGCGCGATCATCTGCGTTTTCAGCTGCCTTATGCGCATCTTTCGACTGTCTTCGGTAACGACTGGTTTGCGCTGAAGGCGGAATCGTTCGCGCGCTTCTTCGGCACGCCGACGTTTCTGTTGTCGCAAACCGTGATCGTCGCGATATGGATTGGATTGAACGTGTGCGGCGTGACACGCTTCGACGTGTATCCGTTCGTTCTGTTGAATCTGGCGTTCAGCCTTCAATCGGCTTATGCAGCGCCGTTGATCCTGCTCGCACAAACGCGCCAGGCCGACCGCGACAAGGCGCATGCGGACGCCGACGCGCGTCATCGCGAAGCATTGGCGCTTGCGGCGGAACGGCGCGACAAGGCGCTCGCGCATCAGACCGAGCAGATGCAGGCGCTACTGCGGCAGAACACCGAACTAACCGAATTGACGCGTGATCTCACCGAACAGATCGCGCGGCTCACGCAGGACGTTCACGAGAAACTCACTCGCGACAAGCACGCGAAAGCAACGTAACCTCGCGCGGCTCACGCCTCGGCAAAAACGGGCACAGGAAGCGAAATTTGCATGCTTGCGCCGCGCGTCGACGGTGTCGCGCACGAGATGGAGCCGCCATGTCCCTCGACGATCGAGCGGCAAATCGACAACCCCAAACCCATTCCCTCTGTTTTCGTCGTAAAGAAAGCGCTGAAGAGTTTCGCTGCGACCTCGGGTGAAATGCCCACGCCGGAGTCTTCGACGGTAATCGAGACCCGCTGCCCTTCCTCGATGCGTGTCTGCAATCTGAGTTCGCGCGGGCGGTCCTGAATCGACGACATCGCCTGCAATCCGTTGACGGCCAGATTGATCAGCACCTGCTGCAATTGCACGCGGTCGCCGTTCACCGTCAACTCGCCCGGCGCGAGACTCATCTTCACGACGGCGCCGTATCGCTTGACCTCGCGATCCAGCAAGTCGATCGTTTCGACCACGAGGCCGTTGATGCCAAGCGGCGCAAACGTCGGCTCGCTCTTGCTGGCCATCGCGCGTATGCGGCGAATGATCTCGCTCGAACGCCGCGCATTGCTGGCCATGGCATCGAACGCGTGGCACGCTTCTTCGAGATTCGGCGTTTCGCGCCGCAACCAGCGCAGCCCCGCTTCGGCGTGCGTCGTGATCGCGGCGAGCGGCTGGCTCACTTCATGGGCAATCGATGCCGCAAGCTCGCCGAGCATCGTCACGCGCGTGGCGTGCGCAAGCTCGGTTGTCGAACGGTTCAGCGCTTCGTGTGTCTCGTGCAGTTCGCGGACCTGCTCTGCGAGACGCGCGGCATCGGCCTGGATGCGCAACGTCAGCGCGGTGGTCGCGATGATCGACAGACAGGCCACCGTGGCGCGTGCAAGCGCGGAGAAAGACTCTTCGTTGAGATGCCCGATCAGAAAGCCGATCACCGTCGCCCAGATGCAGGCGATCGCGACGAGCAGCGTGCCGCGGCGCGACAGGACAGTGGCCACCAGCATCACGACGATCGAGTACAACACCATGATCGCCGTGGCGAAGTGACCGAACGAATCGATCAGAAAAACGATCAGCGCCAATCCGCCTGCGAGCGCCAGCGTCAGTGTGGGGTTCTGCTTGCCGAGGAAAGACACGCGTTCCATGTTCATGTCGAGAGCGGAGAATCGGATTTGACAAATCGCGCTCTACGCGGGGACGGCAACGCGGCACAAGCCCACGGCGTCCAGCTTCGCAGCGCAGCTCACCCCGGATAGCGGACCGTGCGTCGAACCGCTGCTCGTTGCAGGCGGTTCGCGCAAGGCTGTCCGGGCGGGGCGCGAGTCTCGCGTGATGCGTCCCGAACTCTCGTTAACATCGCTTGCCGGCATTTATTCCAATGCCGGGAAAGGTGTGCGACTTGACAGGCACTGAAAGCAGAATTGAAGCCGAACCTGTCGATGGCCGCTAATATGACGCGCGCGCGTCGCGCGAGCTTTCGTCGAGTGGGAACTTTTATCGGATTTGCACGGTAGCTTACATGTCGACGTAAGCTGAGTTCGACATTGCACCGTCATCAGAGGCGCATGCAGCGCCTTGAAACTGACGGCACGTTGCGTGCCGCCAGCCACTCCCAGACGCTCAGGCGAGCACGTCCGAGAACACGCGGGTCGCGAAACGGTTCGAGTCCGTTCCCGCGTTGATCACGCCGACCGACTTCAGGTCGTCGGCATACAACGCAATCTCTTTCTTGAACGCGTCGCCGACGGGATGATGGTGGTCGGTGTGACTCTTCAGCATCGCCGTCAATTGCGCGACGTCCGCGCCCGGCGCATTCGAAGAGAAAATCGTCGCCGCTTCGGCGGGATGATTCGCCGTCCACTCGGTCGCTTCGAGAAGCGCCTGCGTCAATGCCTGCGCGGTCGCGCGGTCCTTGCGGATCAGCGAGCCGCGCACGCCCAGCACGCAGCACACGCGGGTCGCGTACTCGCCGCACAGGTTGTTCGACACTTCCTGCAGATGATCGGTCTCGCGCAGCGTCCAGATGGTCGGATCGCCATCGGCAATGGCCTGCACTTCGCCTTTTTTCAGCGCCTCGCCAAGCAGCGTCGCAGGGTATTGCCGCCAGCGCACGTCGTTATCGGGATCGACACCGAGCTTCTTGAGCGTGATCGCAAAGAAGTTCTTTGCAGGGCTCGCCATATCGCTGACGCCGACCGTGCGGCCTTTCAGCCCTTGCAGATCGACGATGCCCGACGCTTTCGTCGCGAGCAGCCGCATGCAGCCGCCGTGGATGCCCGCCGTCAGCTTCACGTCGAAGCCCTGTTCCAGCGGCTTGATCCAGCGCAGCGCCATGCCGACGCCCGCATCCGATTTGCCCGTGGCGATCGCTTCGAGTAACTGGTCCGTCGAACCGGCGAAGTTGATCAGCTCGACGTCGAGGCCATGCTTGCGAAAGAACCCTTGCTTGACGGCAACGGGCACGGGCGCCGTGCAGATTGCGCCCGCATTCCACGAGAGCTTGAGCGGCTTGAGGTTTTCATCGGCGATGGCGCGCATGCCCGGCAGGAACGATGCGCCGCCCAGTGCCGCAGCGCCCGCCGTCCACGCGGTCTTGCGCAGCCATGCGCGACGTGATGCGTTGGCGGGTTCTGGATGATCGAGGTTATCGTCGGTTTTCATGTCGTTGTTTTTCCAATGCGTAGTGTGGTTATCTGCAGCGTCATGCGACGAGGCCAAGTTGCGCCAATACCTCGCGGCGCAGCGCGACGAGTTTCGGGTCGTCGCGATGCCGCGGATACGGCGCGTCGTTGCGCACTTCCGCGACGATGCGCGCCGGCCGTTCGCTCAGCACGATCACGCGGTTCGCCACATACAACGCCTCTTCGACGTCGTGCGTAACGAGCAGCACCGAAAAGCGCGCGGCCTGCCATAGACGCACGAGTTCCCCTTGCATGCGGATGCGCGTCAGCGAATCGAGCTTGCCGAACGGCTCGTCGAGCACGAGCAGTTGCGGATCGTTGACGAGCGCACGTGCCAGCGCCGCGCGCTGCGCCATGCCGCCCGACAGCTGATGCGGAAACGCATCGGCGAACTGATCGAGTCCGACCAGTTCGAGCGCGGCGTCGATGCGCGCCGCCGCGCTGTCACGCGAGGCGCGATCGCGTCCCGTACGCTGCGCTTCGGGGCCGAGGCCGACGTTGTCGCGCACGGTGCGCCACGGGAACAGCGTGGGGTCCTGAAACACCACGACGCGCGACGGGTCCGGCCCGGCAATCGGCTCGCCGTTCGCATGCAGCGCGCCGCGAGCCGGTGTGTCGAGGCCCGCGACGAGACGCAGCAAGGTCGACTTGCCGCAGCCGCTCGGCCCGAGCAGCGCGACGAATTCGCCCGGCTCGACAGTAAGGCTGATGTCGTCGAGCACGGCAAGCGCTTCGCCGCGCAAGGCAAAGCGATGACTGACGTTGCGCACGTCGATGCGCGCGCCCTGCCGCATATCTGCCTGCGCGTGCGCGTGCGACACCTGAGTAGCGGCTACCATTTGAGCAATCCCTTTTGCCAGGCCAACAGACGGTCGCGCACCTTGAACAGCAGCGTGATCAGACCGGAGCACATCAGCGCCATCACGAGCAGCGCGGCATACATGTTCGAGTACGCGGCCCAGCCTTGCGCCCATTGCAGATACCAGCCCAGCCCCGCCTTCACGCCCATCATCTCGGCGACGATCAGCACCGAGAACGATGCGCCCAGTCCCATGAACAATCCGACGAACACCGACGGCAGCGCGGCAGGAATCGCCACGCGCAAGATCAGGAACGACGCGCGTGCGCCGAGCGTGCGCGCGACGTCGTAGTAAGCCGAGTTCACGCCCGCGACCCCGGACCACGTCAGCACCGCGACGGGGAACGCAGTAGCGAGCGCGATCAGAAAGACACTTGCGCTGAAGCTCGACGGGAAAAAGAAGAACGCGAGCGGCAACCACGCGGTCGCTGGCAACGGGCCGATCAGACGCAGCACAGGGTGCAGCCAGTAACCCACGGCACGCGACCAGCCGATGCTCACGCCAATCGTGAAGCCCGTCAGCGCGCCGAGTGCATAGCCATAAGCGAGCAACACGAACGAATGCCCGACGCTCGACGCAAGTCTCGGGAGGTCGTCGAAATACACCGCGATCAGTGCCTGAGGCGGCGCGAAGAACGGGCGCGGCAACCATTCGAGTTGCGCCGTGACGAGTTCCCACGCGGTAATGCCGATGGCGAGCGCGAGCAGCCACGGCGACGCTGCGATCCATCTGTCGATGCGTGCGCGCTTCGTGTCGGGTTGCGGCCTGACGGACCCGTTGGTCAGCCACGCGCGCGCGCCGATTGCCGCCGACAACGCGGCCACCGCGAGCTTCAGAATCAGCAGTTCACGCGTGTACGGCCAGTCGTCGAGTGCGGGCCACCATTGCGTCACGGCCGCGCCGCCGAGCCACGCAAGCGCCGCCAGCGCGGCGACGAGCGGCCCGCGGATCTCGCGCGGCGCAGCGGCATCGTCTGCCTGCAGGCCCGCAAGATCGATTGCCTGAGTGTGTGAGGACATGTCGATACGCTCCTTGAAAGTGCGGCTCAAGCGTTGCCGATGGTCGTATCCGAAATCGCGCGCACGTCGATGCGGCGCGGCAGGATCGCATCGCGATACGCGGCGTCGGCCACCTTTTGCAGCGCCGCGATGTCGGCGTCGGAGACGAAGTGCTGTTTGAGCGACGCGCGCCTCGTGATCTGCTTCGCGGCATCGAGCGGTGAGCGCGTGAGGGTTGCGTAGATTTGCGCGTAGGCGTCGGCGTTCGCGACTGCCCAGTCGCCCGCGCGCTGATAACGCAGCAACACATCCGCGATGGCTGCGCGCTTGCGCGCATCCGCAAGCGCGGCACCCGAGGCCGTGATGAAACCCAGACCGCTGTTGATGCCCGTGCCGTCACGCAGAACGCGCGCGCCGCGTTGCACCGCGATGCCATAGTACGGATCGAAGGTCGCCCACACTTCGATCGAACCGGACGTGAACGCCGCGAATGCATCGACGGGCAAGATGAAGCGCACGGA
This sequence comes from Paraburkholderia largidicola, assembly GCF_013426895.1. Classification (NCBI taxonomy): domain Bacteria; kingdom Pseudomonadati; phylum Pseudomonadota; class Betaproteobacteria; order Burkholderiales; family Burkholderiaceae; genus Paraburkholderia; species Paraburkholderia largidicola. The sequence continues at coordinate 1,560,180 of NZ_AP023176.1, forward strand.
TACGTCGTCCTTCGACAACCCCGCCTCGGCGAGCGCGCCATATAACTGGAACTGCGAAATGCTGCCGCGCGCAGACGAAATGAACACCGTGCGACCCTTCAGGTCCGCGACCGTGCGGATCTTCGAATCCTGCGCGACGAGAATGCCGAGTTGCGCGCCGGAGCCGACGCGCGTCGCGACGATCTTCAAGGTCGGATCGCCAACGGCCGCTGCGAGCACGGGCAGATCGCCCGCAGGCGCGAGATCGACCGCGCCCGCGCGTTGCGCTTCGAAAAGCGGCGCCGCACCCTGGAAGTTGGCCCAGCGAAACGCGTATGGCGTGCCGTCGAGTACCTTCGCGGCTTCGGCGAGCGCGCGCGTGCCGCCCGCCTGATCGCCGAGCACGATCGTGGTCGATACCGCGTCGGCTGCTTGCGCATCGCGCGCGATCGATGCGGACAACACAGCAGCGGCAGGCGCCGCCGCGAGTGCGCGAAGTACCCGCCGTCGCGTGGAAAAAAACGTTGGAACAGAAGCGCTCATAGGCCCTCACAGTCGATATGCAGGCAAGCGTAGCGACGAAGGACCACCGTGAGAATTATTCTATTTATATATGTTTATCTCACGGCAATATTTATGTTTTGCATCTTTTGAATGGCGTGTCTGACACGATGAACATCACGTCGATGCTTATCGATAAGCGTGCAATCCATAGCTGAAACATTCGCTTAGGAAGCGTCGATTCCGTTGCTACGATGGCGAATCGATCCATTGCTTCGCCCGATTCAACACAGACAACGGAATATACGTATGGCGTCTATCTCACGACGGGCCTTTGCCCGCATCGCACTGGTTTCCCTGTTGGCACTGACATCGGCGCAGAGTTTCGCGCAAGCGTCCAACGCGAATGGCGCGCCTGTTTCGTTGCGCATCGGTTACCAGAAATCGTCGACACTCATTACGCTGCTCAAGACACGCGGCTCGCTCGAAAAAGCACTCGCGCCACTCAACGTGCGCGTTTCGTGGAACGAGTTCACAAGCGGCCTGCCGTTGACGGAAGCGCTCAACGTCGACGCCGTCGATTTCAGCGCTGACGTCGCCGACACCGTGCCGATCTTCGCGCAGGCCGCGCATGCGCGCTTCGTGTATGTCGCACAGGAAGCGCCTTCGCCCGGCGCGCAGGCAATCATCGTCAAGAAGGACACTCCATTGCACACGCTTGCCGACCTGAAGGGCAAGCGCATCGCAGTGACGAAAGCGGCGGGCAGCCACTATCTGCTGCTTGCGGCGTTGAACAAAGCGGGGCTTGCATCGACCGATGTGAAGATCAGCTATCTCACACCTGCGGACGGTCGCGCGGCGTTCGAGCGCGGCAGCGTCGATGCATGGATTACGTGGGACCCGTATGTCGCATCCGTCGACAAGAACGCCGACGTGCGAATCCTTGCGAATGGCGACGGGCTGGCTTCGTATCAGCGCTACTATCTCGCGTCGAGCACGTTCGCCAGTGCGCATCCCGAAGTCGTTCAGGTCGTATTCGAGCAACTGAAGGAAGCGGGTGAATGGCTGCGCGCGCATCCCGACGACGCCGCGAAAACACTTGCGCCGATCTGGGGCCTCGACGCGACGACAATCGAACGCGCCAATGCGCGGCGCAGTTATCTGGTTCGGGCCGTTGCCGTCCAGAACTACAGCGAGCAGCAGATCATTGCCGATGCGTTCTACAAGAATGGTCTGCTGCCCGCCCGCGTCGAGACGAATCAGGCGCAGTTGTGGGACTTCACTACCAAACGGGCGAAAGCCATCGGTAGTTAGCGCAGGAACGGTTAGCGCACGAACGGCGTCAACGCACGCAGCCAGCACACCACGGCCACCGCGCCGCCGTCGGGTTCGCCCACGGCGCGCTCGCCGAGATAGCTCGCACGCCCGACGCGCGGCATCATCGAAGCCGTCGATGCCGCGCCCTTCTCCGCCGCATCGACTGTGGCAGCCCACGCGGCGGCAAGCGGCTCGCCTCGATCGACAGCGGCAGTGAACGCGTCCGACGCAGGCCGCAACGCATCGAGCATCGTGCGCTCGCCGGGCTGGGCGCCGCCTAGCTCGGAGATCGCTTTGACGGCCAGATCGAACGCAGCGGCCCAATCCGGTGCAGCGGGCGCATCGCTCTCACCGAGACGGCGCGACGCGCGCAGCAATGCCGTTGCATAGAACGGCCCGGAACTGCCCGCTATCGCGCGACGCAGCGTGACGGCGAGGTCGGCAAGCGCATCGGCCGCCGATGGCCATGCCGTCGCAGGAATCGCCAGCACGGCTTCGCCCGCGCGCTTCATGCTGGAGCCGAGGTCGCCGTCGCCCGCTTTCGAATCGAGTTCGGTCAGCCGCGCTTCATCGTCGATCAATGCGCGCGCGGCGGCGTCGAACGCAAGTTGCAACGGCGTGCGTTGTGCCGCTGCCTGATTCGACGACGCAACGGCGTCTTCCGCTGCGCCCGCCGCGATGCCCGTCGCGCCGTCGACATTCACGCGTCCCGCGCCCGGCCATGTCGCTACCTTCGTCGGGGCGTCGAGTAGCGCAAGGCGCTCGTCGTCGACGCGCATCACCGAGATCGAGCAGCCCGGCATGTTCAGCGCGGACAGCAGCGTGCCGCACCATGCGCGCTCGATACGCAGCCCGCGTTGCCTGAGTCCATTGATCGCCGCGCGCGCGACGACGGCCAGTTCCATCGGCGTCGTTGCGCCCAGACCATTGATCAGCAGCGCAACGCGCTCGCCGCCCGACAGTCGCAGATCGTCGGTGATCGCCGTGAGCAAGGTATCCGTGAGTTGATCGGCAGGCATCGGCTTCGTGCGTTGCACGCCCTTCTCGCCATGAATGCCAAGGCCCAGTTCGATCTCGTCGTCCGCGAGACTGAAGCTCGACTGTTGCGTCGCGGGCAGCGTGCAGCCGTCGAGCGCGACGCCCATCGTGCCGATCGCATCGGCCGCACTGCGCGCAAGCGCCGCTACGTCCGCGAGCGTCTTGCCCGCCGCCGCTGCCGCGCCCGCGATCTTGTGCACGAACACCGTTCCCGCAATGCCGCGCCGCCGCCCGCGCCCGACGGTATTGCGCAGCGACACGTCGTCGGCCACGACGACGACTTCGACGGGTATCCCTTCGGCGCGCGCCAGTTCGGCCGCGAGGCCGAAATTCAGGCGGTCGCCCGTGTAGTTCTTGACGACCAGCAGCGCCCCGTTCGGTCCCGCCGACGCGCGGATCGCCGCGAGCACGGCATCCGTCGAAGGCGACGTGAACACCTCGCCGCACACGGCCGCCGCCAGCATGCCGTCGCCGACATAGCCCGCGTGCGCGGGCTCGTGGCCGCTGCCGCCGCCCGAAATGATCGCGACGCGCCGCGCATGCGGCTCAGGCAGATCACGCCGCACGACGACATTCGCGTCGCGCAGCAAGGCGGTATCGGGCGCGAGCATCGCAAGACCTTCGAGCATCTCGCGCACGACATGCGACGGATCGTTCAGCAGCTTTTTCATGGCTTTGAACCTCGGTGAATTCGAATTCGGGTGACGGATAAGCGGTTGGACCGCGAGCGGCCCGAAGGGCACACTTTAGCCTCAGCGCGCCGCCGGCGCATCGGCCGAACCCTGCGCCTTGACGAAATCGACGAAAGCGCGCAAAGGCGCGGGCAAATGACGTCGCCCCGGATAGTAGAGAAACGGCCCGGAAAACGGCTGCCACCATGTTTGAAGAATCGGCTCCAGCGCGCCGCTGTCCAGATGCTGGCTCAGCATCCCTTCGAACAGATGAATCACGCCGACGCCCGCCAGCGCGGCGCTGACGGCAAGCTCGATGGCCGCGCCCGGCCTGACCACCAGCGGCCCCGACGGATCGAGCCGCACCACTTCGCCGTCGCGCTCGAAATCCCACGTAGGCATCGCACCGCCGGCAAACTGGCCGCGCAGGCACGCGTGATCGAGCAGATCGCGCGGATGCTCGGGCCTGCCATGTGCATCGAGGTAGTCGGGCGTCGCGGCCGTCGCGAAACGCTGCACGCGCGGGCCGATGGGAATCGCGATCATGTCCTGCTCGAGCCGCTCTTCGTAGCGAATGCCGGCATCGCAACCTATGGACAGCACATCGGCAAAGCCGTCTTCGACCACGACCTCGACGCGGATGTCGGGATAGGTTTTCAGGAACGGCGCGATAAAGGAAGGCAGCACGATGCGCGCGGCGCTGGAAGGCACATTGAGCTTGAGCGTGCCGCTCGGCTTGTCGCGGAACACGTTGAGGACGTCGAGCGCCGCTTCCATCTCACTGAAGAGCGGCGTGAGCTTTTCGATCAGCCGCAGCCCCGCTTCCGTGGGCGCGACGCTGCGCGTGGTGCGGTTGAGCAGCCGCAGGCCGAGCTTCGTTTCGAGGCGGCGCACGGCGATGCTCAGGCTTGATGCGGAGACGCCGCTCATGCGCGCCGCGTCGCGGAAGCCGCCTGCGCGCGCTACCGACACGAAGGCGGCAAGGTCGTTCAGTTCCATGGAGGGCCATTGTTCAAGATTTTCAACAGCCCGTACACTTTAGATGGGTTTATTCAACAGCGCAATCCGAGCACACTGTGGCTCATCGACTACCAGGGAGCGCGCAATGCCGAACTTCAATTCCACCGACACTTTCCCGCTGGCGGGCCGTCCCGTGCGCCGCATGGGTTACGGCGCGATGCAACTGGCCGGACCGGGCGTATTCGGGCCGCCGAAGGACCGCGACGCGTGCCTTGCTGTCTTGCGCGAGGCCGTTGCCTCCGGCGTCAATCACATCGACACCAGCGACTTCTACGGGCCGCACATCACCAACCAGATCATTCGCGAGGCGCTGCATCCGTATCCCGATGACCTGACGATCGTCACCAAACTGGGCGCCGTCCGCGGCGACGACGGTGCGTGGCTTTCCGCGCGTGAGCCGGACGACCTGCGGCGCGGCGTGCACGACAATCTTCGCAACCTCGGCCTCGACGTGCTGGATGTCGTGAACATTCGCGTCATGGGGAACGTCCATAGCCCGGCGGAGGGATCGATCGAGGAGCAGGTCGTTGCGCTCGCGGAATTGCAGCGCGACGGGCTCGTGAAGCACATCGGCCTGAGCAACGTGACGGCCACGCAGATTGCCGAAGCACAGCGCATCGTGCCGATCGTCTGCGTGCAGAATCACTACAACCTCGTGCAGCGCGAAGACGATGCGCTCGTCGATCAACTGGCCGCGCAAGGCATCGCGTATGTGCCGTTCTTTCCGCTGGGCGGCTTTACGCCGATTCAGTCGTCCGCGCTGTCGGACCTCGCGCACACGTTGAACGCGACGCCGATGCAGGTGGCGCTCGCGTGGCTTCTGCATCGGTCGCCGAATATTCTGCTGATCCCCGGCACTTCATCGGTCGCGCATCTGCGCGAGAACATGCAGGCGGCTCAACTGCGCCTGAGCGATGACGTGCTCGCCGAACTCGATTCGATTGGACGTGCGAGCGGCGGCCACTAAGTTCAGCGGCACCGTGAACTCAGGGCATGGCCGCCTTGAGCGCCGCGAGCGTCGGATCGTCCAGCTCAGCCGAGACGTGTAGCCCTTTGGCACGCTGAAAGGCGATGGCGGCCGTGCGCGTGCCGTCGCCAACCACGCCATCGACACCGCGCGTGTCGAAGCCCAGGTACGTCAAAGAAGCCTGTGCCGTACGTATTTCGATGCTCGGCGTGCCCTTGATCGAATAGAGTTGCTGGTAATGCAGCAGCTTGTCGTCATAGGCGTTTTTCTTGTAGTCCTTGCCGTTATAAAAGAACGCGACGCGTGCCCACGCCTTTTGCCTGAGTGCCAATGCCAACGACTCGTTGCTCATGATGAAGCGTCGCGCGCCGTCAAGCTGCGCATCTTCGTCGACGATGAAGGCCTGGACCATGGCTTCGGCGTTTGCGTAGCTCAGCTTCGATGCGTTGAACCCCATTATCTGCGGCAAGCCCCATGACGCGCTCTCGAGCGCGGCTCTCCGGTCGAGCTGCATCGCGCGCGCAAGACGGTCGTACTCGGCCGCTCCGCCGCTGTAGCCGCCCGGTGTACTGGAGCTGATGTCGGGGTTCGACGCACTGAAGCGCCCGCCCGTGCGGTTATGAAAGACGTGGCGTTCGAAGAGAATCTTCGGACGCCGGTCAGCGAGAAATCCAAAACCTTTGGTTTCCACCGTGACGAGTGCCCATAGCGAAGCAGCATCGACACCGAGCTGACCGAGTACGTTGTCGAATCCGTTTTGCGTCATCGGTGACGCTTTTCCCACAAACGCGCTGTTCATACCAACCTCCGTCATAGCTTGAGGGTGAGCGGCTTGTTATCGTCTTCGCTCGTCAGGTTCTCCTGCAGTTCGGCTTGCACCGCTTGCCCGCCACGCTGTCCGCTCGCGACGATGATGTGGTCGCGTCCAGGGTCGAACTGCAGTTCGACAAATCCATCGTCAGGCACGTCGATCTGCGCCCCGTCCACTACGAGACGCAGCGAGCCCGCGTCGAGTGTGTCAATGCCGTCGATCGCAAGGCGCGCGTTGACGGTCGGCTCATGCTCGTCCGTCGTCGCCTGTACGGACGCGGATGCCGATGCGGGCGCGGCGCCTTGGGGAGCTGACGCCGCGCTTTTGCCGCTACCGCTGGCGCCCGCGGCGGCGCCTGCGTCACCCGCATTCGGTTCTCCAGCTGCGCCAGTCTGGTCGCCCGGCGTACCGCCTAGCGACACCTTGAGATTCGGGTTGCGATCGAATGTATCGATCATCTGGCTGAACCGCTTCGCCCATTGCTTGGTTTCGTCCTCCGCCAGCCATTCGACCTTGATGACGAAATCCCGCAAGATCGACGTGAACGGCGGCAGCGGTTCTTTGCCGATGACGGACCCTTGTGCCTGCGCCATCGCCTGAGCCCAGCTGAAGCGAAAATCCGCCAGCAGAACTTCGAGCCTTGCCTGTGATTGACGAAAGCGAATCCATGAGCCGGATGCGTCGAAGAACTGGTCGAAGACCACCAGCGCGCCCGCTATCGCCAGCAGCACATAGCCGATCTCCGCAAGCGGCAGCGCCGCGATCATGTCGAGCCAGCTCGAAGGCGTGTTCGGCGTCTTGCCGACGGCCGCGATCTTGATCAGAAAAGTGAGCAGAATGGGAGCGAGTGTTCCGAGCGCAAACAGCAGCAAGGACATGAAGCGGATTCGCTTGGCGACCGCTGCTCGCTCTGCCGCTTTCGCGTCGTACCAGTCGATACGATCGGTCGCATGCGTCACGGCCGTGGAAAACAACTCACTTAGCGTTCCGTCCCACGCGTCGCCCCGGTATTGTTCCGGACGGGTGGGAAATTGCCGATATGCGCCACCATGTGCTTCATTCGGAATATCCATCGTGCTCTCGCAATGAACTGATGCACAGGAGAAAACCAAAGAACCCTGAGGCATGTACTTTTATTCATTGCGGAGTTCTTTATCAAACCTCTCGCCAGCCTCTCACCATGAAGCAGCGAACGCGAACATGTCGATGCCGATGTTCGTCAGTAAGCTAGCCTAGGACATTCTTGTTTTGTGGTTATGTTCGGTAGCGCACCGTGCCGCTGATATGAAAGACGAGACATCTGACGCATTTCTGAAAGCAGTAAACCGTCAGGCGCATGAATACATGCTTTTAAAAAGCTCCATAAGTACATCAAGCCGGCAAATGGATTTCAACGTGGTCATGGTGACTGGCTTCCGTGTTCGAAAGATCGGCAAAAGAAGCTTGCCTCAACTATGTTATGAGAGCACGTGAGCGGTGTATGTCAGCGCGAGCATTCCAATACGACGGGTCCTGATCGTCTACGTTATTGCAGGCGTGCCGCAAGTCGTGCGAAATCCGCTTGCCCCCGCGGGCTCTGATCATGGAGAAGACTGCCGTGCAGCCGATCCACCACGTCGACAGGCTCTACGTCATTTCCGATCTCCACCTTGGCGGGCCGCCTGGATTTCAGATTTTCGGCTCGAGCGCCGAGCTGGCGGGACTCATCCGGCTGCTTGCAGACCAGGATCCCGGCGATGAAGTCGCGCTCGTCATCAATGGAGATTTCGTCGATTTTCTCGCCGAAGAAGACGCGACCTATTTCGACCCGCACGGCGCGATCCATAAGCTCGAACGCATCACCCTCAAGGACGACACGTTTCGCCCCGTCTTCGAGGCCTTTCCTTATTTTCTCGGCAAGGAACGGCGGCGGCTGATCGTCAATCTCGGCAATCACGATCTCGAACTCGCGTTGCCGTGGGTGCGCGACCGCCTCGTGCAGATTCTGACGGGAGGACAGTCGGCCGCGCCCGGCGCCCACTCGCGCCTGTATCTGGTGTTCGACGGCAGCGGCGTGCTGTGTAGCGTCGGTGGGCGCTCGGTGCTCTGTTTGCACGGCAACGAGGTCGATCGCTGGAACCCGGCGAACTTCGAGAGGATCCGCGAAATAGCACGCGATGTGCAGATTGGCCGGGTGGTCGAACCGTGGATTCCGAATGCGGGCAGCAAGATGGTGATCGACGTGATGAATCCCGTGAAGCGCGAATACCCTTTCGTCGATCTGCTGAAGCCGGAACAGGCGGCTGTCGCGCCGACGCTCGCGGCATGCGCGCCGCAACTGGTCAGCGAACTCGATCGGGCGAAGAAACTCGCGTCGGTCGCACTGACTCGTGTATGGGCTGGCGTGCGCAAACCCGATGGCATGCTGGGCGCAACCCAGCCGGAAGACGAAGCGGCACCCGCCGCGAACGACACAGCACGTGCGCCCGTCGCCTTGGCCGCGAGGTCGCAGCAGGCCGCGCTTCAGGCAAACGAGATGTTGCGTATGGCCGATGACCGGGCGCGGCGCGGCGTCACCGCCATCGACCTCGTTGCGGGCGCCGAGGCCCTTCAGCTCGACGCGCTCGGCGCGCTGGTCAAATGGTCCCGGAAGGAGTCGACCAGCGAGGTCTTGCGCGAGGCGCTCGAAAACCTCGACCGCGATCGCAGCTTCGACATTGCCGAGCGCGACGACACCGCGGTGCAGCTCGATGCCGAAGTGTCACCGGACATCGACGTCGTCGTGGCCGGACACACCCATCTGGAACGCGCGATACGTCGCAGAAATGGGCGCGGCTTCTATTTCAACAGCGGCACATGGGCGCGCCTGATTCGCATCAGGGCCGAGGTGCGTGCCGACCCGCAACAGTTCGCGCAAGTCTTCGCGGCGCTCAGGCGCGGCAGCATGGCTGATCTCGACAACACGCCCGATCTGGTCATCAAGTCCTGCACGGTCGTGGTCGTATGGCGCGATGCAGCGGACAGTGTCAAGGCGGAGCTTCGCCACGTAAAAACCATCGACGGTAAAACAGTACTCGACGCGGACCTGCCGGCAAGCTGCATGGAGATTCGATGATGCGCAAAATAACACTCGAATTGCTGCGTCACGGGCCGCCTCATAATCAGTTGCTGTCGCCTCTCACCGAATACATCGCGTTGTGCGAAAACCATAGCGCCGTCACGTTGCACGTTCCGTTCGAGCACAACCAGATGCTCTATCGGCTGCGCGCGTTGAGCTATCAGCTCGGGCCCGAAGCGCGTGAATTCCAGATGGGAGATACCGCACGTGTGCTCGGCCAGTTGCTTGGAGAGATTCCCGGCCTGACCGCCGATCTCAACCGGCAAAAAACCAGCACGAGCGACGGCAGCACGGCCGAGCAGGTCACGCACCTGCGACTGATCATGTCCGCGTCGGAACTCGCGCTGCTTCCCTTCGAACTGGCGACCGCTCCCAACGGCTTCCCCGGCGCGGGGCAAGCGCTTTCTCTGCAGACCGAGCAACCTGTCTGCATTACGCGCGAAACACGGCGGGTTCCTCAGGAATACATGCGCTGGCCGCGCAGACCGCACATTCTGTTTGCTTTCGCCTCTCCGCCCGACATGGAAGCGGTGCCTGCCGAGGCGCACCTGCTGGCATTGCGCGAGGCGCTGACGCCATGGCTTGCGCTCTCCGATGACTACGACGAGGAGAAGCGTCTGGCAATCGTCGGCAAACGGCTGTCGGTGCTGCCGAACGCATCTGCCGAAAGCCTCGAAGCGGCCTGCGCGAAGAACGACTACACGCATGTGCACATTCTGGCGCACGGCATTCAAACGAACACGCCCTACGACAGCCGCTTCGGTCTCGCGTTTCATTCCGACCGGCACCCTGACGGCATGGAAGCGATTTCCGGCGACCGGCTGGCGACCATCTTGCGCACGCCACGCCATAACCAGCCGGGCCGGTTCACGCGCCCTGCCGTCGTCACGCTCGCAAGCTGTAACGCCGGCAACGTCGGCTCGGTGACGGGCGTTGGCGCCAGCATCGCCCATGCGCTGCACGAGGCCGGCGTCCCGCTCGTGATTGCGAGTCAGTATCCGCTGTCGTTTGGCGGCTCGGTGGTGTTCGTGAAGGACATGTACGAGGGACTGTTGTGGGGAGAGGACCCGCGCAAGCTGGTCGTCGGCATGCGCAGACGGTTGCATTCGTACTTCAAGGACAAGCACGACTGGGCGAGTATCGTCACGTATGCATCCTTGCCGCCTAATTTCGACGCACAGCTTGCGGACGCACGCATCCAGCAGTCGATGGATTGCATCTCCATTGCGCTCAGCATCGCCGACCGCGCGATGAGCGCATTTTTGACCTCGGATTCGCTACTTCCGCCAACTGCTTCGAGCGCCGACAAGCACGCGCACCGCGATGCGCTGGCCAGAGCGCAACAGCAGGTAACCGACGCAAAGGCGCGCCTGCAACTGGCGATCGACGAGTATCCCGAGCAGGAAGCCCGTATTCTCGAACTACTGGCAAGCACCGAAAAGCGCGAAGCGCAGATGATCTATCACTCGACGCAACAAGGAAAATTCGATCCCGGTTCGAAAGAAGGCCTGCAACTGATCAACAAGCTCGAAACGTCGAGAAACCACTATTGGTCAAGCTATCTGAAGCAGCGCAAGAGCCCTTCACAACTGGTTCAATTTCTTTCGCTGACGCTTCTTCTGCAACACCTTGGCCGCCTGCCAAGACCACTCGATCAGCCCGATCAGGATATGACATCGATCTGGTTGAGCGCTCACGTGCAATCGCTCAACGATGCGGATCATGGCGAGCAATGCACTCGCGCGTGGGCGTATGGAAATCTGACGGAACTGTATCTGATCGCGAGGCACATCGACGGCTTGCCGCCCGCCTTTTGCGGCGACCAGATCACCAACAAGGCGCTTGAAGCGGCGCGTAAGCTGGTCTCGCTGACCGGCTCGACCTCGTTCGAAGTCTTCTCGATGCGGCGCCAGGTCGTGCGCTATCTCAACTGGTTCGTGCCGATGGCCGCAGGCGCATACGACATCGAGGCACTGGCGAGGCAATTACTCACGGTACTGCCCGCCTGTGATGAACCGGATTGGGACTATTGAGCGCAACCATCTCGTCCCAACCAGGGGATGAACGTCCGGCACATCTTTAGTCATTCGCCGAATGTTCTTCACCGCACACAACTTCGCAGTTGGCGGTGACACATCACTCGAAAAACGCCGATATACGTCCTAACCTGAAGTTTCCTACGCTTCAATGAAGCAAAGGAATCCAAAGTCAATCATTCATCGACAAGCGATGAGTCCATTCGTCACTCATCTCTTGTGCTGCAAAGTACGTTTTGCGAGAACGCCCTTTCGGGTGAACAGTCAGCATGCTGTCCTCTCGCGTCGCGATGCGCTGAACACGAAGCCACCTCTAGTGTGCATGCGCCGTCCACTTACTGACTGTCGAGGGGACAACCGATGTCTTTCCTGCTCCGTAGAGTTCAGCTATGGCAATGGACGACGTCGATCGTGCTCGCCACGACCGTCGCCGTCACGGCCTGCACGATCCAGTTGGCACCCGCCTATGATCCGGCACTGGTGAACGGAATCCGCGCCGTCAACAGCGACATCATGCAGCTCTACGCGACAACCGGGATGGGGGTCGACAAGGCGACCTTCCCGGATCGCGTCGATGAATACAACAGGATCATCGGCGCTGTCGATGCGCTTGCTTTGGAGTCGCAAAGCCGACCGGTCCCCGATAGCGCGATCCGCGACAAGGTCGAGCAGGCGCTCGGGCAATGGCTCGCATCGAACCCGACGCCACCCGCAGGGCGCGACGAGGCGCTGAGCCTCGCCGCCGCCGAATGTGCCGACGCACGCAAGATCAAGCGCGCGCCCGCTCTCACGATGCCCATGCCGATGGCCCAGGCGGACACCCGACAGTACGTCCCTGCCAGCGCGATGGCGCTCAAACAGGTGTCGCGGGCCATGAGCCTGCTCAGGGATACCGACTGCGCACACGGATTGAATAATGGACAAGTGGCTGCGAACAAAGGCTACACACAGTACTTCGTTTCAGAAGCTCTCTTTTACGAGAACTTCTTGCAACGTTGAGATGCACACGTTCAAGGAGTCGCCATGGCACTGGATCTCACGCAAGCAGCCGATATGTTCACGCAGAGCATTTCTTCGACTGTCAAAACGGTCACGGGTAGTGACGTCAGGTTGATCGCCGGCTTTTCACAGACGCAACTGCAAGCTCTCGCGCAACAGTCCGCACTGGTTGCGGGCATGATCGAGGTCAATGCCTTTACGGCTGCCGAGAGGATGTTCTATCTGGACGGACTCGATCAGATGGCGAGAGGTTTCGTGAATACGTTTGTGCAGATCGTCGAAGTTGAAATCGAAAAGATCTACAACGCGGTGGTGAAAGCGATCTACGACTCCATCGGCACGCTGGCGGGCGTGAAGCTGGCCGTTCCGGGCGCACCTTGAAAAGCGTCCGTATCCCGTATGCCGTGCAAGCATGAACGATTTCAGGTGGAGACGTCATGCCGAACAGACCGCAGATTGTGCCGGCGTCGCAGGTTGACAGCGAAATGGCGCCGGACTTCTCGTCAGTCCGATACCGGATACTGGCGCAAGGCGATTCGTGGTTCTCGATCAACGGGCTGAACCTGTTTCGGGCGTCGTCGTTGCTGCCACATCTGGATTTCGGGCACTCTGCGATCATCGTGAACTGCGCGGACCCGGGCGATACGCTCGCCCATATGGTCGAATGGCGTCGCGACCCGTGGTTTGCGAGCTATCTGTGCGGGCCGCGGGAACGTGCGTGGGACGCCATGCTGCTGTCGGCTGGCGGCAATGATCTGATCGACGCGCTCGGTGTCCTCCCGACGGATGCTCACGGAACGCCACACAGCCCCGGCGATCGACTCTTGCTGACGAAGTCCGAGCGCGCGCAGCCAGGCAAAACATATGTTTCCGAAGACGGCTGGGCACTTTTCGACCAGCATCTTCGTGCCCAGTACGCCGCGCTGGATGCCATGCGCGCCGCCAGCAAGACCAACCAGAACATGCCCATCATCGCGCACACCTACGACTATCCGATGCCGCGCGACGTGGGTGCGGGCCTGCATTTCGGGCCGTGGCTGTATCCGGCGTTGCAGGCGTACGAGGTGCCGCCGGACGACTGGAAAATGCTGGCGAAGGAATTCATCGACCGGCTCTTTGCTCTCGTGAGCGGACTGCCCCTCAAGAATTTCCATGTCATCCGGACACTCGGAATACTGACGCCTGCCGACGCGGATCCGCAGATCAGCAGTCCCGACTGGCTTAACGAAATTCATCCTACTTCCTCGGGATACGGGCAGATTGGCGAGCGCTTTTGCGCGGACGTGGCCGCGAGGAATATCCTGGCTTGAGACTGATGTTAGCGAGGTAGCAATCATGAACCTAAGCCCACATTTCACATTGGAAGAGTTCGTGGCGAGTCAGACCGCGTCACGCAATAACATCCCAAACGTCCCCGGTCCCGACATCGTCGTCAATCTCACGGCGACTGCACAGGCGCTGGAAAAGTTGCGTGCGCTTCTCGGAAAACCGATCATCATTTCGTCAGGCTATCGTTCACCCGAGTTGAACAGGGCCGTCAAAGGCGCCATCGACAGTGCGCACATTTATGGTCTCGCCGTGGATTTCATTGCGCCGCAATACGGCACGCCGATCGACATTTGCCGGCTCTTGCAGACTTCCGCGCTCGTATTCGATCAACTGATCTTCGAACATACCTGGGTTCACCTCGGTCTGCCGAAGAACGGCGCACCCAATCGCCGGCAACTGCTGACGGCGCATTTCGGCGGCGGGCCGACGACCTATACGGTGGGGTTCGCGTAAGGGCTCAGGCAGCGGCTGAACGCGTCGACTGCCTCAGTACGGACAGGGCAATGGCCTCGGCCGGTCCTAAAGGTCGCAACGGTCTCTCCCGTGCCAGGCAAACCGGTAGCCCGGCAGAGTGTAGGCCAGCAAGAGAAGAATAGTCATCGCGGCAGCGGCGAGCTTGAAAAGCTCACTAGACCGCACAGGCGTTGCATGCCAGATATTCACTCGGGCGAAGATGGACACAGGCCATATGTCGATAAGCAAGCCAATATAGCCGAGTAACAGAAAAGGCAGTGCGACGACAATAGGCGCGATGCTGCGAAGTGCATCGACACCACGTTGCATGCCGAATAGAGCCGCCGCGAGCAGCAGCGGCACAGGACAAAGCCAACGCAGAACGTTCCAGTCAAACCATCGCGCCGCAGGCATCGGAGTGTTCATCTGCGTATTCAAACCAAGCCAGACGATCATAAGCAGTTGGAATGCAGCCAGCGGCAGAACAACTTGATAGAGCTTGCGCTGCAACTCTCCTTTACTCTTTGCAATGAGCCAGCAACAGCCAAGAAGCGCATACATCACCATTGACACAAGACCGGTGAGCAGTCCAATCACCGTAAGAAGCTGGAGCACCGTCAACGGCAAGAAAAATTGGTAGAGCTTGCGCTGCAATGCCCCGTCGGTCTTCGCAATCAGCCAGCAGCAGCCGAGCAGCGCATACGTCATCAGCAGTGCAAGACCCGTGAACAGGCAAAAAGGTGTGAGCCAATCGAACCGGGTCCCGACTACATGTCCATTTTCTGCACGCACTCCCGCCAGCCAGTCGCCAAGCATGACGCCCTGAAAAAAGGTCGAGCCCACCGATCCGCAAATGAACACCCCATTCCACCACTGACGAGACCTTTCGACCTTTTCGCGGATCTGAAAAGCCACGCCCCGGACGATCATGCAAATCACCATCGTGACCAACGGCAGGTAAAGCGCGGAAAGCAAAACTGAACAGACTGTGGGAAACGCAGCGTAAAGCGACGCGCCGCCGAAGACCATCCAGATCGCATTGCCGCGCCACCCGGGCGAACGACTGCCGAATAGACGCTCGCGTTCGCTTTCGGACGAAAAGAACGGTAGGAGAATCCCTATGCCGAGATCAAATCCGTCAAGTACGACATACATACCGAGCCCGAAGGCAATGATAGCGGCCCAGCAAGTCGCGATATCCATCATGGAGTCCGGTTGTAGTTTCCGAAGCTCCATTGTCGCGATCACACGGATTGGCGATTGATCCGGTTCCCACCAGTTTGATTGGTCCAGTTGAGAAATAACCGTTCATGACCTTTGGACCAAGCGCATCAGTCCGCGCGGGCATTAAATGAGGTCGACCGGCCATTGCGTGAGGATGATGGCCACTGGCGTAGAAACGGAACGCCTCATGTTCCACCCCGCTCACGCCCCGTCGACAAGCCGCAATATGTCGGCAAGCGCCACCGGTTTGACGAGATGATGGTCGAAGCCCGCCGCCCGCCAGTCACGCCCGTCGCGGGCTTGCGCTGAGTCTGAAACGGCAATGAGTACGGCACTTCCGCTGATCGGGTGTGCCCGAATAGTCCGGGCAATCTGATAACCGTCTGGAGGTGGAACGCCGATATCGATGATCGCGACATCGAGCGTGATCTGCCCGTTGAGGATCAGTGCGGCGTTTCCGGAGGCCGCGATATGCACCCGGTGTCCGCGCGATTCGAGCAACGCGGCAAGCGCCGTGGCGTTGTCGAGCCTGTCGTCCACGATCAGGATGTGTCGAGCGCGAGCGTGGCCCATCGACGCGCCCTCTGCCTGTGGAGACACGAGCGACGTCGAACCCACGAATTCAGGCAGACGCAGCACGAAATCGGCACCCGTCCCCGCTCCCTTCGAGCGGGCCGACACCGTTCCGCCATGCAATGCGGCAAGCGCCCGGACCAGAGACAGGCCGATCCCGAGACCGCCCTGCGACGCAGCAATGCTTCGCCGCGACTGGATGAATGGCTCGAAGATCGCTTCCTGTTCTTCCGGCAAAATGCCGACGCCCTGGTTACGGACCCTGATCGACACCATGCCTTGCGACTGCCCGACGTCGATTTCGATCTCGCTTTCGTCTGGCGCGTACTTCGTCGCATTGGACACGAGGTTGTCGAGCATCTGGACGACCCGAGCGTCGTCGCCAAATACGGCGCAGGCCTCATTCTCCAGACATATGGAAACCCGTTGCCGCCTCGTATCGATCTCGCGCCGGTTGGCGTCGACTGCCGCGGCAATGGCCGATCCCACATGGATCGATGTGCGCTCGAGTGTGAGTCGCCCATGCGCCAGACGCGACACGTCGAGCAGATCGTCGACGAGCCGCGACAGGTGCTCGACCTGTCGCCCTACCGTCTGCCATGCCGCCCGCGCTGCGGCGGGGCTCGGCTGGAATCTCGGTTCCATCAGTTCCAGCGCGTTGCGCATTGGGGCGAGCGGGTTGCGCAATTCGTGAGCAAGCGTCGCGAGAAACTGGGACTTGCGCTGGTCCGCCTCGCGAAGCGCGCGCTCGGCGCGCCAGAGGCGCAGCAGCGCCCGTACGTTGGCGACGAGTTCAGGTGCTTCGACGGGTTCGGTGAGATAGCTGTCCGCGCCGCTGTCCAGGGCGCGAATTCTGTCGGAGGCGGTCAGCAGGACCGCGGAGGTTTGAAGGACCAGTACCGACCGCGTCAAGGGATTCTGTTTGATCCGCTTGCACACGTGCACACCGTCGCTGTCCGGCAGCCGTACGTCGAGCAGGACGACGGCGGGCTTGCGCGATACGACAAACGATAGCGCCTGCTCACCCGTCGATGCCTCGAGCACGTCGAAGCCCGCACGGGTCAGCACGCGCGTTTTCGCAAGCCGCGCGGCATCATTGTCGTCGACGTTGAGAATCAGTTCCGACCGGCCGGCGAGCGGCGGGTCTGTTTCCGGTGGGTTGTGCATGCACCATTGCCAGTCGTTGCCGGGGTGGGCCAGTGTCACAGGAACCGGTCAGGCTCCGGCCAAGGGTAGCACGACAGCGCGCCTGATCAGCGTCATTTCACGATCTTCTCCGCACTAATGCGAATGTCGATGGTGAACATCGGGGAAATGCGCGTGTGAATGGGTAATGGGCAGATGCACATGGGGATGCGTGTGCGGCTCATCACCGGCATAGGCAAAGTCGTGCTCGTGCTGATGATGTTCGTCATGTCGATGCCGATGCGTATGCTCCAGCCGCTCGTGCGTGTGTTGATGTTCGTGCCGCTCGCGGACGTGCAGCCAGATACCCAGCGCCATCAGGGCCGCGGCTATCCAGAAGGACAGCTGCGGCAGTTCGGGCCAGATTAGGAGCGAGAGCGCCACACCGAACAGCGGCGCGACGGAAAAGTACGCGCCAGTGCGTGCCGTCCCGAGGTGACGCAGCGCGATCACGAACAGCACGAGGCTGACGCCATAGCCGGCAAGTCCCGTTGCCATCGCGGCACCGACCATGCCCGCAGCGGGGAGCGAGGCGCCCGTCGCGAACGCAATCGCGAGGTTCACCGGCCCGGCAATCAGCCCCTTCAGACAGGCGATCACCATCGCGTCGTTGGTCGAAACCTTGCGCGTGAGGTTATTGTCGATCGCCCAGCACAGACAGGCTGCGACGATCAGCAGCGCGCCGCCGGGGATGCCTGCCCCGCCCGGTTGCCACGACAGCATCACACCACCCGCGACGATCGCCGCCATGCCAAGAAATACCTGGACGTCGACGTTCTCGCGAAACACGACCCATGCGATCACGGCCGTGAGCACGCCCTCGAGATTCAGCAGCAGCGAACTGGTCGCAGCCGGCGTACTCGACAGCCCAAGCATCAGCAGCGCAGGGCCGGCGACGCCGCCAGCAGCAATGGCGCCGAGCAGCCATGGCAGTTCGGTCCGGCTGATGCCGTGACTGTCGCTTTCCCCGGCGGACGCTCGCAATCGCCGGACGATGATGCCAGTACCCAGCCCGATGCCACTGCCGAGGTAGAACAGGCCGGCAACCAGAAATGCGGACATCGACCCGAGCAGGGCCTTGGCGAGCGGCGTCGCAGCGCCAAACAGCGCTGCGGCGGCAAGCGCGGTGAAGATCGCGCTGGAGCGGGAATTCATGGGATCGGGAACGGTACAAGGTGCGCAACGAGCGCCTGAACAACCAGTGTAGCGCACCGTCAGATGCGCGATCGTCCCAATGCTTTTGCACCGTCGCGCGGGATCATCCCAACCCTGCTTCAAGTCATGCACCGCCCCGCTGCTTCTCCAGCTCCGAACGGCGCCAGTCGGCTGGCGTCATGCCGAGGTGTTGCGTAAAGGCGCGCCTGAACGCAGCCACGGATTGATAGCCGACGCTCTCGGCGACGACCTCGGTGGACACGCCGGGCTTTTTCAACGCGTTGGCGGCCAGCGCCATGCGGACATCCGCTAACAGGTCGTTGGGCGAGCGGCCCACCTTGTCGTGGAAGTGGCGAAGCAAGGTCGCGCGCGACATGCTGCAGAGCCCGGACAACTCAGCGAGCGTCCACGGCCGGGCCGGCTGGTTGAATATGGCTGCAAGCGCAGGCGCCAGACGCGGATGCCCAGCGAGCGCCAGTAGCCCCGTGGGCGCTTCGTCGGATTCGCTGGACATGCGCAGCGCCAGCGCGAACAGCGCCGTCGACAGCGCATTGAGCATCGCATAGCCGCCCAGGTTGTCCGCGCCCGACTCCGCTTGCATGAGCGCCATCAGCGCTTTTAGCTGGGTCAGCGTCTCGCCGTGAGCGGAACCCTTTGCGTCCGATGTCCGGATCACGAGCCGCGGCGGCAGGTACGCACGAATAAAGCGGTCATGGGGCGGCGCCAGCACGATTCGACCGCAGAGCATATCCAGGCGCTGACCCGTGCCTTTGTTTTCGCTGATGATCAGATTCAAGGCTTCGCGTTCACGTGCAGGCTTCGGCCTCGCGCCGCCGCCATCGTGAAGAACATGAGCGGAGCCGTGCGTCAACATGACGATATCGCCGGCACCCAGATGCTGCGGTTTGCCTGTGCCCGGCGTTTCCAGAATCGCCGTTCCGCCGAGCACGATGTGATACGGCATCTCCCCGGCATCCGAATCGCCGTAGATGACCTGCCACGGCGCGCCATAAGCGCATCGCAGTTCCAGCTGGCCGCGCACCGTCATCATGCCGAGCAGACGGCTGAGCCAGTCGAGGGGTGGTGACATATCGACCTCACTTGATACTTTCGAGCATGATATTGCTAATCTACAAGCTCAACAAGATCATGTGACGACCCTAAAGTGGAGGCTCCTAACCACCACTGAATGAGGTCGATCATGAGTCGCATCGCTATCCCTGCTGTCACGAACGCCACGGGCGCTACCGCCGAAGTCTATGCACGGGTCCGGAAAATCGCTGGCGGCAGCGTACCGAACCTGTTCGCGGCGCTGGGTCATCTCGCACCCGCGACATTGAATGGCGCGCTGGATGCCGAAGACGCGCTGGCATCCAGCAGTCTCAGCAAGCAGGATCTGGAAACCATCAAGCTGCTCGTCAGCGAGCAGACGGGTTGTGACTACTGTGTAGCCGCGCACGTCATGTTGGGGAAGATGACGGGCCTCTCGCCCGACGCGCTTCGCCAGATTCGCGCGGGCAAGGCGACAGGCGATGCGAGGCGCGATGCGCTCATCCACTTCGTGCTGAACCTGCAGACCACGCGCGGCACGATCGGCGAAAGCGAACTCGCAGCCATTCGCGCTGCCGGTTACACGGACACGCAGCTAGCCGAAATTTCGCTGGCAATCGCGATGACGATTTTCACCAATACGTTCAACCGCATCAACGACACGGCCGTCGATTTTCCGCCCGTCAAGTAACGCATGCGTAGTCGGGCGGATGCGTCAGGTGAGACGCGCCGCCCGGTTCTTCATTGCCGTCAGGCGGAAAGCGCGGTCACTGCCGCACCGGCCACATTCACTCGCAAATGAATAGGAAAATGTCATGTCTCAAGTTGAACATTTCGATACGTTGATTCTCGGCAGCGGCCAGGGCGGCAAGCTTCTGGCATGGCATCTGGGACGCGCGGGACAACGCGTCGCCGTGGTCGAGCGGCAGTGGGTGGGCGGTTCATGCCCCGCCGTCGCCTGTCTGCCCAGCAAGAACGAAATCTGGAGCGCGCGCGTTGCGCATCTGGCGCGACATGCCGCCGACTTTGGTACGACGACGGGCCCCGTCGCCGTCGACATGGCCAAGGTGCGCGAACGCAAGCGCAGCATGGTCGAACGCGAAGCGGCATTTCATGTGCAGGCGTATGCATCGAGCGGCGCGGAACTCATCATGGGCGTTGGCCGGTTCGTTGGCCCGAAGACGATCGAGGTGCAACTCAACGATGGCGGCACACGCACGCTCAGCGGCGATCAGGCGGTCGTCAATGTCGGCACGCACGCTGCCATTCCCGATGTGCCGGGATTGCGCGCCGCCGAGCCGTTGACGCATATCGGCGCGCTTGACCTCGACTACGCACCAACGCATCTGGTCGTGCTCGGCGGCGGTTACATCGGCATCGAGATGGCGCAGGCGTATCGCCGCTTTGGCAGCCGCGTGACGATCATCGAGCGCGGTGCACGGCTGATGACGCGCGAAGACGCGGACGTCAGCGACGAGATGCTTCGCATTCTGCGTGCGGAAGGCATCGATGTCGTGCTGAATGCGGAAACGGTCAGTGTGGAAGGTCGTTCCGGAACGCATGTGCGCATCGTATTGCGCACCGCTTCCGGCGAACTGGCGATTGACGGCAGCGACATTCTCGTCGCGGCAGGGCGGGTTCCGAACACGGCCGGCATCGGTCTGGAGCAGGCAGGCATCGCGCTCGACGATCGCGGATATATTCGCGTCAATGAGCGCCTGCAGGCTTCGGCGCCCGGCGTGTGGGCGATCGGCGAAGTCGCGGGCAGTCCGCAGTTCACGCATGTTTCGGTGGACGACTTCAGGATCGTGCGCGACAACATGTCTGGCGGCGATCGCAAGACGAGCGACCGGCTGGTTCCCTACACGCTCTTCACCGATCCGCCGCTCGCGCGCGTGGGGTTGAATGAAAGCGATGCGCTGCGTCACGGTATCGCGGTTCGGGTGGCAATACTGCCGATGAGCCATGTCCTGCGAACCGAAGCGACGGATGAGACGCAAGGCTTTATGAAGGTTCTCGTGAGTGCCAGGGATGATCGCATCCTGGGATTCACGATGCTCGGCGCGGAAGCGGGCGAAGTGATGGCCTCGATGCAGACCGCGATGCTCGCGGCGCTTCCGTATCAGAAACTGCGCGACGCCGTCATCTCGCACCTGACCTTCGCTGAAGGTTTGGGGCCGCTTCTGTCGAACGTGCCGGCGAGAGCAGCGGAGTAGAACTTCTGAGGTCCAGGTGTGGCGCGCCATAGTCGACGCGCGCCACATCTTCTCGAGACGCCGACTATTGCGAAGCACTGGCCCGCTTATGCCAAATCCATCTGGCACCCGCGAATATCGTGGATTACACTCAATTCAGCTACGCGACCTTAAAGCATAGCCGACCCACGAAGTCATCATCGAGCGGAATTTCGTGCACCCTTTCTGCACGTGTCTGCCGACACCGAGTGAAAAAATGACCGCTTGGTGAAGCGTTTCGCCATTCATTACTTTGGCCCACGCTTAAGTCTTTCCTGCTTCCTACTCCAGAACACCTGGCCGCACTGACGGCCCATCGTTCTCTCTCATAGCTCGCTCCGCAGATGGCGGCAGCGCAGTATCACTGCGGCCATTTTCAAGTTCAGTTGTTTGAATTGGGCGCCTACTGCAACCAGCAATGGGCCACTGCGCGCCGTGATCTCACGCGCCCGATCCGGTAACAAGGAGATGACCATGAAGATCAAGCATGCAAGCATTTTATCGGCGACAGCCGTTGCACTTCTCTTGCTCAGTGGTGCCGTGCAGGCCGGCGACCACGACGGACACGGCGGCCTTTGCTCGAACGCAACGCTAAAGGGAGCGTTCGAGTTTATCGGTCACGGCGTGATACTTGGATTGAAAGATGACGATGGTGTGTTGCATCCGTACTCCGCCCCTTCGATCCTCGACGACGTCGCCCTGGTGACGTTCGACGGTGCGGGCAAATTCGACCGCACCGACTTCGGCATGATCGGCGGATTGCCGAAAGGGGGACAGACATCATTCAATCCGAAACAGGAAGGTTCTTACACGGTGAACCCCGATTGCACCGGCACCATGAAAATCGTCTATAAGCCCGGTGGCGCCGTGCCGGCCGGCGTCGAGACCGATCTGAACATCGTCATTGCTTCCGACGGGACGCTCGTCGAATCCGTTGTCTACAGGGCAGTCACCGTGTCAGGTAAGAGCGGGGACGGCAATGTCATGTGTCCAAAGAACTGCGAGCAAGGTGTGCAAGAGTACTTCGAGGGGAGAAAGATCCTGGTCTACGGCTTCCGCTAGTCGAGTCGCGAATGGGTACATGCCTGACCATCGGCGCAGGCTTTCACTTTAAAGCCTGCGCCTTCCGCGAAATGACTGCAGCCTAGAAACTGTGCTGCATGCCGACTCCATAAGTACTGCCGGAAGGATTGCCCGTCAGCTTGTCATAGGAGTAGACCGCATACACATAGGTACGCTTCGAAAGAATATAGTCGTACGCGAGGGTGCCCGTATTGCGTACATCGCTGCGATCGAGTGGCGCGCTGTGTTTCGTGCGGGCCCACTCGGCGAGAATCACGTTCGACGGCGACAGCGGAACCGACACGCCCAACTCGTATGTATGCGAGCCCGTTTCCACGTCGTTATTGCTGGTCATCTGCGCGGCGCCGTACACCTTGACGAAGCGGGCATCGTAGGCGGCGCCCACCAGATACAGGTACTGTCCCGTCGACGGCGCAACGGCAACTGAGCGAACCCGTTGTGCGGAGAATACGGCCGTCACTGGTCCGTTCACGTAGGTCAGATGCAAGCCGAGATTGTCCCGCCCCTGATGCCCGGTCGTGCTGCTCACGCCATAGATCGCGGTGCCCGTGAGTCCGCCAAAACTGGGCGATACATATTCGACAGCGTTTTGCCAGACCGTGTCGCCGATCTGCGTGTTGTTGTAGCTCGCCGTGTACGACTGCACGATCAACGGCGAAAACACCACAGACGAACCAAACGGATTGACGAACTGCTGGTTGATATAGGTCGGGTTGGTCTGCTCGCCAAGCTTCACCGTGCCGAATGCGCCCGTCAGGCCGACATACGCGTTGCGCGAGAACAGACCATCCGTCGTATTGCGCCCGTTTTGCCCCGTGTTCGGTCTAAAGAAGCTTTCGAGCGAGAAGACCACCGCATTCCCCCCGCCGATATCCTCGCGTCCGCGCATGCCCCAGAACGATGTCGTCATCCCGCCGCCGCCCATCTGAACCGTGCTCGCGCGCGTCGTGCTGAGTTTCGAACTGTCGATATACATCCCGATCAGCCCGTACATCTGAACGCCCGGCGACGTCATCGTCGCCGCGCCCGCTGCGGCCTGCGAAGCGTCGGCATGGGCGACGCCCGCCGCGGCCGCCAGCCACGCTGCTGCGGCACAACGAATACAACGGACATTGAAACCCAGCCCGTTTTGCTGATTACTTTTTCTAGTTGACTTCAACTGCGTCTCCAGACGGTTTGTATTTTTCAGGCGCGAGTTGTCCCGCTGCGTGTGCTCGACGCACACGCAGACCACGAAACACTCAGGCGATTTTTCGTTTGGCTAGCCGGTCATCCCGCGCGTCGGCGCAGCATTTCGGCGTTCAGTTTCGAACGATCGAGTTCGTGTTCCCATGCGGACACGACCAGCGTCGCGACGCCGTTTCCGATCGTGTTGACGATCGCGAGACCGGTCCCCATGAAGCGGTGAATACCGAGAATCAGCACCATCCCCGATAC
This sequence comes from Paraburkholderia largidicola, assembly GCF_013426895.1. Lineage (NCBI taxonomy): Bacteria > Pseudomonadati > Pseudomonadota > Betaproteobacteria > Burkholderiales > Burkholderiaceae > Paraburkholderia > Paraburkholderia largidicola. The sequence continues at coordinate 1,584,339 of NZ_AP023176.1, forward strand.
CGGAATCAGCGGGAACACCAGCAGCGTCGACGTGAGCATGACGAACGCGGCGCCCGCAACACCGCTCGCGCCCTTCGACGTCAGCATCGCGACGCCAACCAGCGTCAGTTGCTGCGTCAGGCTGAGATCGACATTGAAGGCCTGCGCGATGAAGAGCACGGCCATCGTCAGGTAGATGTTCGTACCGTCGAGGTTGAATGAATAGCCCGCTGGAATGACGAGCCCCACCACCGATTTCGAACAGCCGAGACGTTCCAGCTTTTCGAGCATCTGCGGCAACGCGGCCTCGGATGAACTCGTGCCAAGCACGATCAGGATTTCTTCCCGGATATAACCCATGAAACGCAGGATGCTGAAACCGAGCAGCCGCGAAATGGCACCGAGCACCACCAGCACGAAGACGACGAGCGTCAGATAAAACGCACCGATCAGCTTCAGCAACGGCAGTACCGCGCCAATGCCGTACGTGCCGATCGTGAAGGCAATCGAGCCGAATGCGCCAATTGCCGCGACCTTCATGATGATGTGCACGATGCCGAAGAACGTATGCGCGAAGCCTTCGATCATCGTGACGAGCGGCCGTCCGCGTTCGCCGGCCGCCGCAAGCGCCGCGCCGAACAACACCGAGACCAGCAGGATTTGCAGCACATTGCCAGACGTGAACGCACCCGAGACCGTGTCGGGAATGATGTGCATCAGAAACTCGACCGTGTTCTGCTGATGCGCGGCCGTGGTGTAACCCGTCAATGCTTTCGTATCGATCTTTGCCGGGTCCAGGTTGAAACCGCTGCCGGGATGAAACAGATGCCCGGCGACGAGACCGACTACGAGCGACAGCGTCGACACCACTTCGAAATACAGCAGCGCCTTGCCGCCCACGCGACCGACCTTCTTCATGTCGCCCATGCCCGCAATGCCCGTGACGACGGTACAAAAGATGATCGGGCCGATCACCATCTTGATCAGCTTGATGAACGCATCGCCGAGTGGCTTCATTTGCACAGCGAGCGTCGGCATGAAATGGCCGAGCAGCACGCCGAGCAGAATCGCGACGAGCACATGAAAATACAGCGCGCGATAGAAAGGCTTCTTCGTCGCCGTCGTGCGCGACGTCATGACTGCACCATTACTCATGACGTCGCTCCTCGACGGAGGGCTTGCCAGAACATCTGAATCATCGTGTCTCCTGACCATGGATTGTTAGCGAAAGGACGGGGGCATCCTGCTTCCCCGTCTGTCTGCCATCGGACGTGGCAGTTCAACGCATCGTGTGTCGCCGGGGCTCTCAGAACCCGTAAAGCCGCGCGGGATTCGTCACCAGCAGCTTCTCGCGCAGCGCAGCGTCTGGACAGAAACGGAACAGCAGATCGACCAGTTCGCCGTCGTTCGGCATGTCCTTGCTGATGTTCGGATGCGGCCAGTCGGTGCCCCACAGCACGCGGTCCGGCGCCGCTTCGATCAGCGTGCGTGCAAAGGGAATTGCGTCGTCGAAAGGTCGCCGCCCTGCGGACACGCGTTCTGCGCCGCAGACCTTAACCCATGCGAGCGGATTGCGCATGAGCTCGAGCAGTTGCCTGAACGGCTGCTGATCCAGCCCGGCTTCGGCACGCACGCGCCCCATGTGGTCGATCACGAACGGCACCTTGATACGTGCGATCCGCTCCGCGTATTGCAGGATGTCCTGCGCGTCCAGATGCAGCACCACATGCCAGCCGAGCCGTTCGATACGCTCCAGCACGGAGTCGAATACGTCGAGATCCGGCGCGCCGCCCAGATGCGCGACGAAGTTGAAGCGCACCCCGCGCACGCCGTGTGCGTCCAGATGAGCAAGCTGTTCGTCGGTGACATTGCCGTCGACGATCGCGACGCCGCGATAGCGCCCCTCGCCGCGCGCAATCGCGTCGAGCATCGCCGTGTTGTCGGTGCCGTGGCAACTGGCCTGCACGATCACACCCCGGCTCGCGCCGAGAAAATCATGCAACGCGGCGAGACGCTCGAACGGCGCGTCGGGCGGCGTATAGCTGCGGTCCGGCGCATACGGGAAGACATCCGCGGGGCCGAATACGTGGCAATGGGCGTCGCAGGCGCCAGCGGGCAGCGCATGGGCAGGTTGAACGGGATGGGGATCGGGCGGCAAACAGGATTTCATCGAACGTCGTCTCTTTGTGCGTGTTCCGCGTGCAGCGCGGATTTCCATTGGGTGAGCGGATTGTGACGGCGCATGGTTCTGTCTACAATTGCCATACCCAACTAGCTGATATGTGAAATTCACATACCTCTCAATGGAACTGAAACAGCTCGAGGCATTCGTTCAGGTCGCTGAACTTGGAAGCTTCACGCGCGCTGCGATCACGCTGGATACCAACCAGCCCGCTCTGAGCCGGCTCGTGCGGCAACTGGAAGTCGAATTGCGCCACACGCTGCTCGAACGCAACGGACGCGGCGTGACGCCGACGCCCGCCGGTCAGCGGATGCTCGCACACGCGAAAGGCATCCTTCAGCAAGTGCAACGTGCGTCGCAGGACCTCGACGGATTGCATGGCGCGCCCGGCGGTCATTTCGGCATCGGCATCACACCCAGTTTCGCGAAGGTCGCGACGCACGAACTCGTCAAGAGCTTTCGGACGACGTTCCCAGGCGCCACCATCTCCGTGGCGCAGGGTCTGTCCACCTATCTGATCGAATGGCTGATGATGGGCAGGATCGATGTCGCGGTCATGTACGACACGTTCGATACGCCGTTGATCGACAAGCGAACCATCTTTACCGAAGAGTTGTTTTTGATTGGCCCGGATACGGGCGACGCAGCCGGCGATGCGCCCCTTGCGCCTCTTGCGCCTCTTGCCGCCGTTCCATTGCGTGAGATTGCGCGTTATCCGCTCGTGATCCCCGGCCGCATGCATGCGATCAGGCGGATGGTCGAATCGGCAGCGGCGGAGCAAGGCGTGCGTTTGCGGATCGAACTGGAGGTCGATGCCGTCACGTCGATTCTCGACCTCGTTACCGAGGGCATCGGGTACGCGGTGCTATCGCTGAACGCGACTGCAAGCGATGCGCTCAAGCGCCGCTTCCAGGTCATGCGAATCACTGAACCGACACTCTTCAGCCGCCTCGCGATAGCGACCAGCAGCAAGCACACGTTGTCACAACTGGCCGTTCAGGCAATTGCGATGCTTGAAGCGAAGATTCTGCCGTTGTATGGCAATGCCATGTGAGGTGTGTGCGCGTGCTCACAAGTACGACGGCATAGGGCGGTTCAGGTCATCACCGCAGACAATAGAGAGCTGCGATAGAAATGGCGTTTCGCAACGAATGAATCAACGCGACCATCCAGAAGGCCTGGCCCCGACGCATCTTTTCGACGACGAATACATAACCCAATACGATACCAATCGGAAACGTAGTGAGCACGTATTTCCAGCTATAGGTATGCATGGCCGCAAACAGTGCCGCGGACAGCACGATCGCGGTCCAGGGGCCTGCACCGAGCTTGTTGCGAAGTAACGTAATGCATCCCCACTGGTTGAATGCGGTTTCGGCCAGAGGTGCAATCAGACACCCGAGAGCGAGGGCAGAGACGATACCGTGTGAGCCCAGACCCGGACCGCCAATCGGCTGGCCCGGAAAAAGCACATTGGCAATGAAGTCGAGCGGCAGCGGTAATAGTTCAGTAGCGAGCAGCGCCAAAGGAATCATTAGCCATGGCGGTGTATTCAGTCCGCGTTCAAATAACGTATCGCCAATAAATGACGATGCTCCCGCATCTGGTGATCGCATGCTCTCTCCCGTCTATTCTAGTTATTGGCAGCTCATTTCCCCGGCTCGGCATTACCTCGTATCAAGCCGTGGCTCGCGAGCACGTGTTTACGCGCAATCAATGGTAAATGGTCCTGGACGACTGAAGTTTCGTCAACACGCCACCTTTGAACCGGAACCACCCCTGTGAGCTTTGCATCACGACTTCGTCACCTTGCCAGAACACGCGCTTGACCGTCATGCGTTTGTTCGAGCGCTGCACAAGCGGCGGTTGATGGCGAAAGTCGTACAGCACCGGCCCGGAATCGGTCTGCACAAGCGCGCGAGAGACAGTTTGACTGGCGTCGTCGACCTCATCGAAATGCGTGAGCGTGTTAGCGCCGAAGCGATCGAAAATAACCTTGTCGAGCATCCCCAAGAAGTCACGATCTGCGCGCGAGAATTGCAGCGTTCCCGAGGGCGTGACGAACGGGCCAGACGCATTGCTTTGCGCATGAACGCAAGTCGTGACCAGGCAGGCTGCGAGTGCAGCAAGTAGTCGTCGTTTCATCTTCTTCCAGATTCCGCGTTAGCCCCGACTACAAGGCACCGGCCAATAAAGTCGAGTGGTTCATTTTTTAGTTCGGTCGCGATGAACTCGACAAACGCACGCGCTGCGAGACGGCTGGCACGCCCCATCGGGAAATAGGCATGCACAGGCAGTTCCGCCATCTTCCAGTCGGGCAGCAGGTGCACGAGCGTTCCATCTTCGACTTGCGATCGACACGCCCACGATGTCGTCGACACGATTCCAAGCCCGGAAGCCGCCGCTGCAAGCGCGCCCGCGGTGTCGTTGGTCGAAACATGCGGCTGCACGTCGACCGATGTCGTCTCGCCATCGCGCTCGAATTGCCATGAAGACACGTGCCCCCCGGCCGGTCCGCCGACGATGCGATGCCTGGCGATATCTTCCGGCAACACCGGTGTCCCGTGCCGCTCGACATACGCAGGCGAAGCCACGACAACGCGGTGCATCGTGCCAATCAATCTGGCCGTACCCGCGGAGTCCGGCAGGCTGCCCACCCGGATGCCGACGTCGACTGCTTCGCGAATCATGTCCTGCCACCGGTCGTCGAGCATGACCTCGACTCTGAGCGACGGGTGACGTTCAGTAAAGGCGGAAAGGCGCGGCAGGATCACGCAGATGGCCATCGTCGAAGGCATCGCGACACGCAGCACGCCGCGCAATTCGCCCGTCTCACGAACACTGTTCTCCGCGTCGTCGATGGCCGCCAGGATCGGCTCCATGCGGGCCAGAAATTCCAGACCGGCTTCCGTCGGCACCACGGCGCGCGTTGTTCGCGTCAGCAAGCGGGCGCCAAGGCCCGCTTCGAGTTCGGCGATCATTCTCGACACTTGCGATTGCGCCAGTCCGCATTCCCGCGCAGCCGCCGAAAAGCTGCCGAGCCGTGCGACGCGGGTGTAAAGCCTGAACGTAAGGACGTCCTTCAAGCTCCCTCCTTTCTCAAGCGGACCACAGGGCCGATTGACCGCTCCGGCTCGCATCGATGCAACTCCAGCATAAATGTTAGCCGAATCCAGTGGCTACCGGAATTGAAGCGAAAACGCCAAATTGTCGACATGGCGCGGCATTGATTGCCGCACCCTGATCGGAACCATGCAAGGGCCCGGCTTCCGATGTCCTCACCGCCCTGCAACCGAAGTCCGCCGCTACTTTTACCCGCTGCGGCTTCGTATCTGGAGAAATTGATCATGACCACAGTCCTCGTGACCGGCGCTTCTGGCGACACCGGCCGTCCGACCGTCGAGCGTCTGCTCGAGAAGGGTTTTCATGTCCGCGCGCTTGTGCGCAAGGATGACCATCGCGCGCAGCGGCTGCGCGATCTGGGCGCCGAGGTCGTATTCGGCGACATGATGAGCCTGCGCGATATTCGCCTCGCCATGGCCGGCGTCCAGCGCGCCTATTTCTGCTTTCCACTCGCCGAAGGGCTGGTCGAAGCGGCAGTGATCTTCGCACAGGCCGCAAAAGAGCAGGATCTGGAACTGATCGTGAACATGTCGCATAAGCAGTCGCGTCCCGCGGCGCGCAGCAAGGCGACGCAAAACCACTGGCTCTCCGAGCAGATATTCAACTGGTCCGGCGTGCCTTCGGTGCATCTGCGTGTCACGTTCTTTGCCGAGTGGCTGCTGTATATCGCGCCACAGATCCGCTATGGCCGCTATGTGATGCCCTACAACAAGGACAGCCGCTTCGCACCCATCGCCGGTAGCGACATTGCGCGCATCATCGCGGGCATTGTCGACAATGCGGCCCCTTACGTCGGAAAGGCACTGGCGCTTCACGGGCCCGTCGAATACAGCCATGAAGAACTCGCCGCCGAAGTGAGCCGCGTGCTCGATAAAACTCTTCCCTATGAGCATGTCACCGTATCGACGTTTCTCGAACTGTTCGGTCTCCAGCATGCCGATGCGATGCGTCGCCATTTCGAAGCCGTCACGATCGATCAGCAGGAAGGACTGCTGGCAGGCACCGACAGCACCGGTACGGAAATCATCGGCCAGCCGCTGACGACGGTCGAGCAGTTCATCCACGCGAATCTGTCGAAGTTCGTCATCGAGTACCCGCTGCAAACCTCAACGCACTAATCCGGTGCGGGACGTCCGGAAGCGCGTTCAGACGCTCCGGACGGCGCTCGAACCGATTCATGCTGTTCCAGGATAGGTGATAGCTTCAAACGACGGCTACCGCGCTTCGCTGCAATACACGATATTGAGAACCAGGGAAGCCAATCGCCGATTGCAAGAAAGCGATTCACCAGGTTGGTCTCTGTGATGCATGCCATTCGCGTGGGTCACGACGGTACAGCTTCGAAATCATTCAACTCTATTTACTAAGGAATATTAACCATGTCCAAGAAAGTTCTGATTACAGGTGCCACGGGCGATACGGGTCGCGCCGCGGTTCGTGAGTCGATCGCGCTCGGTCTCAGTGTGCGTGCGATGGTGCATCGTAAAGACGACCGGTCGGCGGCGCTCGAAGCGCTCGGCGCTGAAGTGGTCGTCGGCGATCTTCTCGAGATCAATACCGTTCGCGACGCCATGACAGGTGTGGACGCGGCTTATCTGGTCTGGCCCGTGCAGCCCGGATTGATCAACGCCACGGTGAACTTCGCGCAAGCCGCCAAAGAAACAGGCGTCAAGACCGTCATCAACCTCTCGCAGCGCTCAGCCAACCGCGAGTCCACCAGCGATTCGTGCCGCGACACGTTCATCGCGGAAGAAATTCTCAACTGGTCGGGCCTGCCCGTCATTCACCTTCGTCCCACTTACTTCCTCGAGTGGCTGCTCTATCCCTGGCAACTTCCGTATCTGCAACAAGGCATTCTGCGCATGCCCGTCGGCAAGGGTCGTCACTCGCCGATCGCAGCCGACGATCAGGGCCGCACCATTGCCGCGCTGCTGAAGAATCCGGAAGGCCATATCGGTACCACGATCCCGCTTTCCGGTCCCGTCGAAATGGACCACGAGCAGATGGCAGCGGAATTGTCCGAGGCGCTCGGTCGCAAGATCGTCTTTCAGGATCTGCCGATTGATGAATATTGCAGCTCGATCGAAGCGATGGGCGTACCGCCTTATATCGTCCAGCATCTGGGCGGCGCAATGGCCGATTACCAGAATGGCCGTATGTCCGGCGCGGATGACAACGTCGAAAAGCTGACGGGCCGCAGGTCGATGACCGTTGGCGAATTCGCCCGCCTTCACGCTGACAAGCTCGACGGCAAATGACGTCCACGGGTTCCCAACCGCTTCTTCGAAAACGGGAACCCACCATTATTTTCAATCGAATTCGAAAGGTCATCATCATGCAACTTTCTCAATCTGTCGTGCTCGTCACCGGCGCAAATCGTGGCATTGGGCGCGTATTCGTCGCCGAACTGCTCAAGCGAGGTGTGTCGAAGATCTATGTCGCCGCGCGTGACACCACATCGCTCAAAGCGCTTCTCAAAGATGGCGATCGACGGCTCGTACCGCTTCCGCTCGACGTCACCGACCCCGATCAGGTAGCGGCTGCCGCAGTCATTGCATCGGACGTGACGCTCCTGATCAATAACGCGGGCTACGCCGCGTTCGAAGGCGCCATTTCCGCGTCCGGCATCGACCTTGCCCGCGAGGAGATGGAAGTCAATTATTTCGGCACCTTGGCGCTAACCCGCGCGTTCGCTCCCGTATTGGCCAGCAACGGTGGTGGCGCACTGCTCAACATGCTGTCGATGCTCTCGCTGATCAGCCTGCCCGTGGCCGCGACCTACTCGGCCTCCAAGGCGGCGAGCCTGTCGCTGACCCGCAGCGTGCGCGCTGAACTCGGCGCACAGGGTACGCAGGTGGTCGGCGTTCTTGCCGTTCAGACCGAAACGGAAATGGGCGCGAAACTGCCCGAGCCGCGCATGACGCCGCAGGAAGTCGTCACGGATGCGCTCGATGCGATTCAGGCAGGCACCAACGACGAGATCGTCGCTGGCGATCAATCTCGCGGTATTCACGCAGCCTTCACTGCAGATCCGAAAGGCTTGCAGGCGAAGATGTCCACGCGGTTGCCACAACGCGCGTAATTCCCGCCTTACCCAATTTCTCACGACAAACGATAGAGGTAGTCATGGACTTTTTCGAAACGCTCTCTCACCGTAACGCTGAATACGCGGGAACGGGCTTTAATGCCGATCTGGAGATGCTGCCGTCGCAACGCACGATGATCATCGGTTGTGTCGATCCGCGCGTCGATCCCATGGACGTGCTCAAGCTGGCGCCGGGCGAAGCGGCCATCATCCGCAACGTGGGCGGACGCGTGAACCCGGCGCTGCTCGACACGATGGCGATCCTCGGCGCGGTGTCGCGCGCGGCGGGAGAAGCCGTCGGCGAAGGCTGGAAGCTGATCGTGCTTCAGCATACCGATTGCGGCATCAATGGTTGCTACCATCACGCGCCGACATTGCTGTCGAAGTATATGGGCGTGGCAGACGACAAGCTGGACGATCTCGCCATCACCGATCCGTACAAGGCAGTGGCGCTCGACGTGGCCTCGCTGAAAGCCAACCCGAATCTGCCGGGCGGATTCACGGTGACAGGTCTCGTCTATGACGTAAAGACCGGTCGCGTCGAGACAGTCGTTCCTCCCGCGCCGCTGCGGCCCGGGCAGGATCAGCGCCAGGCTCGTCCAGGTTGAACGGGCTGTCGCCTCACATCAGTTCATTGAACATCGGACAGCAAGGAACCGTCGATAAACGTTCGCGCCCGCCGTTCGCCGTATGAGAAAGCGTCATCTGGCGATAAAAAATCGAGTCGCTCAGGAAGACTCGCAATCGGTGTGGATAGCACGTTGAGTGAGATGATCGACCACGACACTGAGTAGCGAAGCTCTCGACCGCTGAGCGAGACGACGTTGTTGGCCGTGACTTCAACATCTATGCTGTAGCCGCGATAGGCAGGGCAGGACTGGCTACTCATGATGACTTCCTTATGAAGGCAACATAAGGTCGGCGGGCATTTACGCCTTTTCGATAGCGCGAAACTGCGTCGCGAAGTCAGGAGGAAAAAGTTGAATCGTGATAGGAATAAGGTGCGGGGAACCGGGAGTGCTTGCGAGAATCCACTCCCGGCGAATGCATCAGAACGCCCACGTTCTTCTTGCCAGGAGCCACAGATTATTTCTTGTTTGCGCTTTCTTCGACTCGTGCGGTTGCCTTCGGTGCGGTCTTCCAGCTGGAAAGACTCGCCGCAGGGGCCGGCTTTTTCGGTTGTTTAGGCTTCTTTGCCTCGCGATTACCGCGCAGTTGACCCTTTGCCATCATCATTCTCCCATTTCGCACAGCCGCGGGTGCGGCAACGTTATCCCCTCATTCTGTGCGCATTTATAACGGCTGTCGCGAATTATTTGCTGACGCCGTTTATTCCCTCCGGGCATTCCGACCAGTTGACGAAGTACGGCATCGATCAACGACGCGCCCGCCGGTTCTTCGGTTTTGGCGGCGTCAGCGCGGCGGTCCAGAAGTTGACCGTCTCACGCTTCGCAGCGGCTGCCACGCGGCCGCGCGCGGAACCAGCCACGGCGTTCGCGCCACTCAGCCACATGCTCAGAAACGGGTTCTTTTTCAGCCATGGATTTCTCATGAGTGTGCCTCCCAATCACGGGAGTTCCTGGTAGCAGGTAAAGGAAAACATTAGCGCAATGGACGTTCCCGCCAGACTTCGCGATTTAATTTGCGTTTCTTCTGCTTTACGCGCATCGTCAATTCGTTCCCTCGCTTTCCTGTTATTTCCCGTTTCCGATCCGCAAGATTGCACGCTGCCAAGATCATTTGAGGAGCACTTATGCAATATCCCGTTTACGTATGCCGCGATGGCGACGCTGGCTTTCGCGCCAGTTTTCCGGATTTCCCTCGGGCCGAAGCGCAAGGAAAGTCGTTTGGCGAACTGAAGCACAATGCGCAAAAGGTCGTCGAGTTGATGTATGACCAAAGCGAGCAACTCATACCTGCGCCCACCAGCAGCACGTCGGAATTGCACGAACTCGATATGGACGACGGGGAAGGCATCTGGATGTTTATCGACATCAATCTCGCGCGCGTGACGTCGAAAGCAGTCGGCGTACAGATCAGTCTGCTCGAAGATGTGTTACGGCAAATCGATGGTGACGCGAAGGAGCGCCACATGACTCGCTCCGCGTACATTGCGCTTGCCGCCATGCACGAGCTTCACAGTCGTTATGGTGCGCAGTCGGCGACTGCACCCGGCTCCCTGCGGCGCTTCATAGACGGATGACGATACTTGCGCGCGGGAGCCGCGCTACATGTCCCGTTGTCCCTCCGTCTAGCCCTCTTCAGGGGCGCAATGCACCGTGAACTCGACGAGCTTTGCCGGACCGAACGTGTTGCTGATCGCGACGTCGGCAGCATCCCGTCCTCGGGCCATCAATATCCGCCCAATGCGTGGCACGTTATTGCGCGGATCGAATGTTTGCCAGCTTCCGCCCACATACGCTTCGAACCAGGCCGCGAAATCCATCGCACTATGCGGCGGCGGCACACCGACGTCACTGATATACCCCGTGCAGTACCGTGCGGGAATATTCATCGCGCGACAGAACGTGACGGCCAGGTGCGCGAAGTCTCGACACACGCCGCGTCGTTCGCGATAGACGTGACATGCAGTCTTCGTCGATCGGGCAAACTCATAGCCGAAGACGATATGCCGATGGACGAAATCACAGATTGCCTGCACGCGGTCGCGGCCCGGCGGGACGTCACCGAACAGCTCCCAGGCAACGTCGGACAACAAATCGGTCTCGCAGTAACGACTACCCAGCAGAAACACCATGCATTCGTCAGGTAATTCCTCGACGGGGTGCTGATGACCCGGCAGTGCTGTTTCCTCGGGCTGATCGGAGATATCGAGCAATGCGGTCGTCGACATCTCGATCCGGCCCGGCGGCGCGACGATCCGGCTGCAGAGGTTACCGAAACCATCCCGATACTGAGCAATGCCAACAGGCGGATCAACAACGAGAAGATCCGCTGACAGCACATTTTGCGCACAGGAGTAATGCGTGTTGAGCATCAGCATCATTGGCGTATGCTGCTCGCACTCGTAAATCAGTCTGTAGCCTACGCGAAGCATCATTGCAGCGGCCCCTCGAAGAAAAAATCAACAGCCGTCCTCAGTGACACTGACGTCGACCTCCAGCCCCCGGAACGATGCGGGTGCACCCGTCCATGTTCCCCATAAGGGCAACGCCTGGTGCTGGTCCCAGGCCACGGCGACCCGTATCAAATGCTGATTTCCGATAATGCTGTTGGTCGGGTCGAAATCCACCCACCCTGCGCCAGGCAAAAATATCTGCAACCACGCGTGAGTGGAACCGCCCCCTGACGTTGCGTCATGATCCGGAACAAAAATGTAGCCACTGACGAACCGCGCGGCGAGGCCGAGAGAACGTACGGCATCGATCATCAGAACCGCGAAATCCCGGCAACTTCCACTACGAAAACTCAGCGTGTCAGCCGGACGGTAGACGCCTTTCTCCGTGCGTCGGGCGTAAAGAAACTGCTCTTTTATTTCTGCCGTCATGTCTCTGAGCAACGTCATCGTCGACGTGTCGCGGCCATGTGCAATAAAAGACTGGGCCCATTTGTCGACATCCGCATCGGGATGCCGCCGGCTTCGCGCGTTGACCAGTTCCGATGCTTCGTCGTTGGTGTACACGAATGGCCACGTTGCGGCATACGGTTCGATCGCATACTCGGGCATGGGGGCTTCGTAATGCTCGAGGGTGACGCTACTATCGAATACGAGTTCGGACGCTTCTTCGGAGAAAGTCGCGATTGCGACTGAATTGTCGAAGACATCGTGCATCCAGTGCAGACGCTCAGGCGTCGGCACAATACGCAATTCCGAACTGACCAGACGCAAATCATGGCTGGACCTCGGGCGAAACATCATTCTGTGCTCGCCGAAGCTCACGGGCTCGGAATAGCGATAAACGCTCTTGTGCCGCACCGTGAGGCATCGCGGTCCATTCATGTCTTTTCTTCCCTATCCGCCCGTCGGACAGATCTGCTATTCAGCATACACTGCTTTACAAAGTCAAAACTCCTCAATTCTTTCGGATCGCATCTCCGGTGATACCGCGGCACGTATAGCATCGGTAAATCGCGGGTATTGCGCTGGAATCGGTATAGATTGCGCATTTGAAGCCGATACGCTGGTCTGCAAACGAAGGGAATACGCTGCACGATCACCAACAGTTCGCGCTCGTCGAACAATAGGATTACACTCGAAGCATGTGACTCAAGGAGGCTCTCATGGTTGAAGCCACGCCTCAAAGCACGTTTCGCGGCCTCCCACTGACCGCCGAACAGGACGCGGAAGTACGACATTACATAAAGCGGCAAAAGCAACACAGCGCGCCCTGGGACACGCCCGAACTGGACGCGATGCTCACCGACATGCTGGCGCCTCCTGTCGACGACGACGAAGCATCCGGCGCAGCTTTGGATGAAGCGAGGTCTGTCACAGAACGGGCGACAGCTTCTCTCGACGAGTCAATGGAACCCGTTGAGGCGAGCGAGGAACTCAACGCTGCAATCGAGGCGGAGGGAATGAAGCGGCCAATGCCATAAAGTCTTTCGTCTCACAGCATCAAAAACATTCTGCAACTACTTTCTGGAATCAATATGCAAAAGCAAACCAAGGTGTACCCGGCCCCGCCCGTCAAGCAAAGCGACTACGCCAGCCAGCAGGCAGCGCGTGTCTCCGCACAACAGAAGGCAGAAAACGAACGCGCGCAGAAACGTCTTGAGATGGATGCCCGTCTCGATGTCAACGCGAGCAAGTGGCGATATGTCTGTAAGGGTGAATAAATGGCAAAAGCCAGCGTGGTGATCAACTTCCCCAATCCGGCCCGGATCCACGACGCGTCAAGACATTGTGTGTGCTTCTGGGGTTATGACAATGCTCGTGAGATCGTCTTCCAGGTCGATGATGTGGTGCTGGCCAAACTGAACCCCAACAGGGATTCTGACGAATCCTCGTTGCTCGCCGCATTCGACCGCAACCGCGAAAAAATCCTGGAGATCGCAAGAACGGTGTATACCGGCGGCCCTCAAAACAGATACACCATCTCGTGATCGACGAAATTCGCCGAATGCATGCGCACCGCTCGTGCGGCCGGTTGCTGCTCCATTCACGCATGGAGCAAAGCGTCGCTCCCTAGTGCCGGCGCCCGAGGTGCTTGCTGACAGAAAACTCGCTTGCAACCTCTCGATGGACCTCACTGACTGCGATCACGCCATTGCGTGCATCTCGCGGCTCCCAGTCGATTCCAATGGCCTCATCGGGCATCGCGCCTCTCGGAACGAGAAACATCTGTAAGCCTTGCGTATAGCAATCGTGATCCGGCAGGCGGCGGTTGACTTCATCGACGAATTCCTCCGGCGTGATGATGGGCTTTTCCGTGTCCATGCTGTGCTCCCTTCCTGAATGCCCACATTCCGTTGATCGATAAACGAATCCACAGCGATTGCGGCCGACCTCTCCCGTTCGTGCCCGAGGCATGCGCGCCGTCACTCACGCGAAACCGATGATTGAAAGCAGCGCCGCGCTCAGCCACACCAATCCCTGGTACGCCAGCATCCATCGTTTCATTTGAATTCCTGTATGCCAATCATGAGCCGCTTGTCGCGGCCGAGGCTCCTCGCAGGACGTCTATTGCTGCCTGGCCAGCCACCTCTCCGATCAGGTAGGCCCATCGGCGGGTGAAGGGACCATGTCGAAGTTTGACGACCTCTCCCCTCTCGCCGATGATGCTCAGTTTGTGGTCGCCTTTGATCTGCATTGTCACCTCATACAAATCTTCGCCCGAGGGAGTCAACGTGACATGAATTTCAAACCCTCTATACGTAATCACCCGATCCATTGTGGTTCCAGTAAAAGACGGCGCACTTCGGGGACGAGATGACCCCAGCATGACACGAATCGTCGGGCGATGCTGCGTCTGCTGGTTCCGATGTAGCGCCCGGCGATTAGCGACATAGCGTCGTGATGATCTCGATCAGTGCAATCGCTGTGCCGTCCGAGGGAAAAACGCGGGCGTCACTTCGATCTGCTGCGTTCTGGCTTTTTGTTTGCATGCAAACTGAGACGCACTGTCAAGTCAGGCCGTGATTCCCTTCTATCATTGCCGCGACTGCCAGACAGGAGACGAGCAAGGCAATGAACACCAACACCATAGACTATGAAGCGCTAACGCTGGTGATGGAAAAGCGCATTGCCACTCACCTGAAAGCCGCGAAGAAAAAGCGGTCGCGACTTGAGGAAAGCGAACGGGATTTCTTTGCCGCAGCCGCAAACGAGGCGCTGTTCGTGTGGATGCTTCTTGCTAGCCGGATGAACTCGGACCTCTATCAGGCAGACAAAGCGCGTCTGATCCGAATGGTCGAGGACGTCACACCTGATTGCACGCAAACCGCCGATGCGCAGTTTCATCCCAAACCCGTGGCGGCCGCATAAGTCACGACGTCAGCGCTTCATTCCGCAGGGCAGCTTCGGCAGCGGCTGACGGCCCTCACATCCCGATACGGTCGTTCAAGTTCATTGCGCTTCGAGACGAACTCGCGCCTGCGACCCGCAGCGCAAGGTTCGCGACCCATCATCAGCAGCGGCGCCGCGTTTTAGCCAATATCGATTCACGATTTCGCAGGGACGTGGATAACGCGCTACGAAATCTGATTTCCGCGATCGCCGACGGGGAGGACACGGAGCCTGCCCTCGTTTCGAAAAGCGCTATTGCATATTCACTCTGAAACTGAAAAGCAAAGCATAAAAAAGCGTTTGTGATCATGACGCGAATGCGCTTTTAATAGCAAGCTCGCATTCACGAGATGCACATATCGTTTTAGACGTTTCCTCTGTCACGACATTGAATCTCGCGCATTGGCATCGCATTCGAGCGCCCTCTTTCCTTCGCTATCATGGAACTCACGTGGCTGATCTAATTTCTTCTCCCAACAGCCATGTCTCTTCGACGAGAACGGGATCGGGCATATCCAGAGCCGCGCTGTACCGGTGGCTTTCATGGCTCATTCCAGCGCTGTTCGTGGTGTTCTGGGAGGCGGCGTGCCGCATCGGCGCGATCACGCCACAGGTGCTGCCCGCCCCAAGCAGTGTGCTCGGAACCGCGTTTGATCTGGCCAGAGACGGTGAGCTTTTCGTCCACCTCGGAGTTTCGCTTTTGCGTGCCGTAGCCGGCTTCGTCATCGGCGGGGCCATCGGCCTTGCGCTTGGCATCATGGTCGGCTTCTCGCCGCTCGCTCAGGCGCTTTTCGACCGCTCGATCCAGATGGTGCGCGCCGTGCCCTTCCTGGCGATGCTGCCGCTCGTCATCGTGTGGTTCGGCGTCGGCGAAGTCGCGAAGATTTTCCTTGTCGCACTCGCGGTCCTCTTTCCCATCTATATCAACACGATGCTCGGTATCCGTCAGATCGACCCGAAGCTGATGGAACTCGCCAAGGTGATCGGGCTGAGCTGGCCCGCTACCGTGCGACGCATCATCCTGCCGGGCGCCATGCCCTCGATCCTCACGGGTGTGCGCTACGCGCTCGCTCATGCGTGGCTCGCCCTCGTCATTGCCGAAACACTCGCGACGACCAAAGGCATCGGCTTTCTGGCCATGGATGCCCGCGAGTTCCTGCAAACCAACGTGATCGTGTTGACCATGATCGTCTACGCGGTCATCGGCGTCGCGGCAGACGCACTGGTGCGCTCACTCGAGGCCCGCTTCCTGTCGTGGCACGCGAACTATGCCAAAGGAGTGCACAAGTGACCGCGAGCATTGCGCTTTTCCCGGATTCACATGCCTCGGCATTCGTCGAGGATCGCGCCGGCAGATCCGCGCTGGCGGTATCGGTACGTGGCCTGCAGCGACGCTACGGCAAGCGGGTCGTCATCGATGCGCTGGATCTCGACATTCACAAGGGCGAGTTCGTCGCACTGCTCGGTGAAAGCGGATGCGGCAAGACCACGCTGTTGCGGGCGCTGGCTGGACTCGACCAGCCTGACGCGGGACAGATCCGCGCGCCCGAGCGGCATTCCGTCGTGTTTCAGGAGCACCGCCTGCTGCCCTGGGCCACGTTGTCGGAGAACGTCGCGCTCGGCCATGAAACGACCATTGGACGGACGGGCGCGGCCCATGCGCTGGCTGAGGTCGGTCTGTCCGGCCGCGAGGACGACTGGCCGCGCAACCTGTCGGGCGGTCAGGCGCAACGCGTGGCATTGGCGCGCGCGCTCGTGCGCGACCCAGCGCTCCTGCTGCTGGATGAACCGTTCGCGGCGCTCGACGCGCTGACCCGGATCAAGATGCACGGGCTCGTCAAGGAACTCGTTGCCCGCCATCAGCCAGGTGTGCTGATCGTCACGCACGATGTCGACGAAGCGCTCACGCTTGCCGACCGGATCCTCGTCATGCGCGCGGGACGCATCGCTGCTTCCTTCCAACCGAAAAACCACACGTCACAGGAATTGCGCTCTGTCCTGCTCGAAGAGTTGGGCGTGCGAACTCACTGATCGCTTTCCTGCATCACACCAAGGACCTGACAACAATGAACGATCACTCATCTGGCCGCCGCCAGCTGTTGCGCGCGGCAGGTGGACTGCTGGCCGGCCTCGCCGCCGGCAGCGTACTGCCCGCTCGCGCAGCCGAGCCGCGCAAGCTGACACGCAACACCGACACGGTTCGAATCGGTTGGGGCTACGGCAGCCTTCCCGACATCGCGAAGCAACGCGGCGTGTTCGAGAAGACGCTCGCGGCCAAGGGAATCAAGGTCGAATGGGTTGGCCCGTTCCCGAACCACGCTCCGTCGATCCAGGCCGTAGTCGGCGGCAGCGCGGACTTTGGCTTCTGGGGATCGACAACGCCCGCAATGGCCGCGATGCTGGCCGGTTCGCCCATCGTGTTCAATGCGTTCGACGTTTATTCGCCGCGCTCGACGGCCCTCATCGTGAAGAAGTCGAGCGGCATCAATTCGGTGTCCGACCTCGTCGGTCGCAAGGTCGCCGTCAACCGTTCGGGACTCGGCGAGTTTCTGCTGATTGCCGCGCTGGAAAAGAATCGCATCGACCGCGACAAGGTTCAGTTCGTCTACCTCAATCCGCCCGATGCAGCACCGGCATTCGCGCAAGGCAGAGTGGACGCGTGGTCGATGTGGTCGCCCGCCGTCGATATCGCGCGCTTTTCGAACGACGCAAAAGACATCTTCAACGAAGGACGCGACCTCGAATTCCTGATCGACTACAGCTCGCTGGTGACGCGCCGTAAATTCACCGAAGAGAACTCCGAACTGATTCGCGCGGTGATCGATGCTTACTACGTCGAGGGATCGTGGCAGTCCACACATCCGGTCGACGCCGAACAGCTCGTGCAGCGGGAGGCGAAATATCCGGATCAGGTGCGCGACTATCTGGCGAGCCTCAAACGCGTCAACCAGTTCCACGAGCCCGACGATGCCGCCTTCGTCGCGCAGCTTCAACGCGCCGCCGACTGGCTTGCCGAACGCAAGATCATCAACTCGCGAATCAAGGTCGCGGATTACAGTATCAAGGTTTGACGGATGTCTGATACAACGTTCGGCGGCGGCGAACTGAAGCTTGTCTCGCCCCTGTCCACCGCCCTTGGCCTGGCGGAGATCATCGGCGATATCGCGTCGACTGCGGCGGAGCGCGAACGGACGCACCGTTTGCCATACGACGAGATCGCGACGCTCAAGGCGCATGGCTTTGGTGCACTGCGCCTGCCGGCAGATTCAGGTGGTCAGGGGTCGACCGTGAGCGAGCTTCTTGTCGTAGCCCGCGATATTGCCGCAGCAGATTCGAACATTGCGCATGCGTTTCGTAATCATCTGTGGCAAGTCGAAGCGGCGCTCAGACGCCGGGACCACCCATTCCACGCCCATGTGCTCGCTCTGGCGGCACAGCATAAAACCATCGGGCTCAGTTTCACGGAAACCGATGCGCCGGCCGCAGGCGCCCGGCCGGGCCGCGTGCTGAGCCGGCTCGAATGGGACGAAGCGCGGCAGGTCTATCTCGGCTCCGGCGACAAGGTCTACGCGACGGGCAATCTGTATAACGATGCGTTCATCGGTCTCGCTGTCGAGAGCCGTGCGGGAAAGACCGTGCAATATGTGCTCGCGAGGAGCGACGGAGTCAGCAACGACGACGACTGGCAGGGGTTCGGTCAGCGACTGACAGGCTCGGGCACTGCGAAGTTTCGCGCCGTGAGCGTGCCCGCCGCGCATGTTTATCCGCAGGACCCGCCACGCGCCGAAGATGCGGCGCCTTGGGGATATACCTTTCATCAGGTTTATCTCACCAACTGCATTGCAGGCATCGCGCGCCGAATCGCGCTGGACGCCGTGGAGGTTTTGCGCGCGCGCAAGCGCAACTTCTATCATGGCGAAGCCGCGCATCCTGCCGACGAGCCTGTGCTGCAAGCGCTGCTTGGCCGCATCCGCGCGTATGCCGCGAGTATCGAAGCCACTGCGGACCGCGCGGTCGGCGCGCTCCAACGTGCGTGGGACCGCCATGGCTTGCGTGACGAGTACGAGGCTACGCTTGCCGCGACGATGGCGGCGTCGGAGGCCAAGGTCGTGATCGACGATCTCGCGCCGCAGATAGCCAGCTGGCTGATCGATCTCGGATCGGGCTCCGTCGTCTCGCGCGTGGCAGCGTTGGACCGGCATTGGCGCAACATCAAGGTCATTGCGTCGCATAATCCGCGGCTCTACAAGGAGAGCCTGCTCGGAAAGCATCTGCTGAACGGACATCTGCCGCCGACAGGCGCCTTCTTCTGATCGCTGCCTGCCGCTACCCCGGCGCGATCAGGCAGACAGCAGACGGCGCACGCGCGGCGCGACTTCTTCCGCAAAGCCGCGCATGTCGGCCTCAAAGGGCTGGAACTGCAGCATGAACAACTCGATACCGGCACGGTGAAATTCCGCGATCCGCTTCGCCACCGTGTCGTAATCGCCGACCAGCCCCGCGGCCGTGCCGCCATTGGAACCGACGCGCGGCGACTGCGCGAAGGTCTGGATCATCACCACGTTCGGATCGATATTCGCTTTCTGCCGCTCGCGCAGCGGCTTGTCCAGTTCGGCCAGCTCAAAGAGATGTTCAAGGTGCGCTTCTGCCTCGGCCTGAGTCCGCCGCGCGATGACGAACGCCGACAGGCCGAAGCGCAGCGGTGCGTGCCCCGCCCGTCGCGTACGTGAGGCCACGTCGGCGATCAGACGCGCGACATCGTCGAAGGGTTGGCCATTGATAAACCAGACGTCGCCGTGCGCGGCCACCAGCTCGCGCGCGGGCTCCGACTCACCGCCGACGTAGATACGCGGACGCGCGCGAAACGGATCGGCGGGCCGAAGCCGGTATTCGTCGATGCGGAAGTTGTTGCCGTGATGGTTCAGCGTTTCGCCGCGCAGCAACGCGTCGACGACTTCAATCCACTCGCGCCCGTATGCATAGCGTTCGTCGTGTTCAGGAAAGCCGATACCAGCGCGTTCGAGTTCTGGACGGTTCCATGCGTTCACCAGATTGATTGCAAAGCGCCCGCCGCTGATGTGCTCGATCTGTTGAGCCATCTTGGCCAGTACGACGGGATGATAGAGGTAGGGCTTGATTGCCGCGATGATCTCGATGCGGGAGGTCAATGCCGCGAGCGCGGCCGATGCTGTCCATGCTTCGAGTTGATCGAGCGATGGGTCGTGGGGGTTGACGGTATGTTGTGCGACGAGCACTGAATCGTAGCCTAGCTGTTCGGCTTCCAGCACTAATGCCTTGTTGCGGGTCCAGGAGGCGTCGTAGGGCTCGTTTGGGTCCTGGAGCGCGGCACGGCTGCCGTGGACGAGGGCCCATATGCCGAAGCGTGGGAATGGTTTGACTGCGGTTGGGGTGGGCATCGATGCTCGATGTGCGTTCGTTGGGGACGTGTATGCTACCGCCGTGGCAGGCGATTGCGTTCTAACTTGTGGTCATATGGTTTCTATTCGATCGCTGGTAGCCGGGTGTGTTTTTGTTTGTCTGCGACGCGGGTGGTTTGTTTTTGTTTTCACTGGCATCCGGGATATGGGGTTGCTGCGCAAGCTGGTTTTCCTGGTTGGGATTTTTGCTGGCATCCGCGTGATGTGATTGGTTCGCTAGCGTTGCCCCTGTGCGGGGCGGCACCTACTTTTCTTTGCCGCCGCAAAGAAAAGTAGGCAAAAGAAAGCGGCTAACACCGCCAGCCCATGTCCTTATCCACGGGCCCCCAACGTCCCCATCCTTCACACGGCAGCATTTCTGTTCGCGCTCGTTGCTAACCCTTTGAATAGAGGCCTCACCCGCTTCAGGCACCCGCACCAAAACAAGCGGCAGCGAGTGGTATCTGCCGCCCAGGTGGCAAACTGTGTGTAGGTTGTCGCTTCGTATAGCCTGGCGCTCTTACAGCGTGGGACGCTTGCGCAATCGGTCCGAAGTGATGCGTGTGAGGTACTACGGCCTACACACAGTTTGCCACCTGGGCGGCCGTGGACTGTCTGGTACGGCATGCTGTAGCGCGGGGGAGTGAAGCGGGTGAGGCGCACCGCAAGAACGCTGGCAACGAACGTGGGTCACATGGTTGCCGTGTGAAGCGTAAGAACCTGTGGGGGCCCTCAGGCAAATACTAGAACTGGCGGTGTGAGCCGCTTTCTTTTGCCTACTTTTCTTTGCGGCGGCAAAGAAAAGTAGGTGCCGCCCCGCACAGGGGCAACGCTTGCGAACCAATAACATCACGCGGATGCCAGCACAAAGACAAGAACACCGAACGACAAACACCACAACGCAGATGCCAGCGAAAAGCCCAAAAACCCAAAACAACCGAACGGCAACGGCTACGCCGAGAACCGCCTGAACCCACCCGCCGCATGCCTTGCAGGCAAATAATCCCCCTCCCCGAACAACCTGTTCCGCAATGTGCCCTCGCCATACGCAGTCTTATAAAGCCCACGGCTCTGCAACTCCGGCACAACGAGATCGATAAAATCCTCATAACTCTCGGGCACGACAGTCCGGCTCAGATTGAACCCATCGATCCCCGTCTCCTCGATCCACCCCTCCAGCTCATCCGCGACCTGGGCAGCGCTGCCCACAATCGCCGGATACCGCCCGCCAAGCTCAAACATCTCGAGCAGCTTGCGCCGCGTCCACCCATGCTGCTTCGCTGTCCGCGTAGCCGACTCAATGGCATTGCCTGGCGCGTAATCAACAGGCGCGTCGAGATCATATTGAGCGTAATCAATGCCAGTACTGGCAGCAAAATGCGCTAGCCCCGCCTCGCGGCTCGCATACTGCAAATAATCCGCGTACTTCTCACGCGCCTCGCGCTCGGTAGCACCCGCAACCACAGCCGCCCCGGCAAACACCTTGACGTCGTCCGGCCGACGCCCGGCCAGCACCAGTTGCTCCCGCAATGCCTTCACCGTCTCCCGCGCAGCATTCCGGTTCGGCGGCGAGATGAATACGCATTCGGCATGTCGCGCAGCAAAGCGCTGGCCACGCCCGGAACTACCCGCCTGGAAGAGCACAGGCGTGCGTTGCGGCGACGGCTCCGCAAGGTGGTAGCCTTCGACGTTGTAGTAGCGCCCCGCGTGCCGAACCTCATGAACCTTCGCGGGATCGGCATACACGCGTGCGGCCTTGTCGCGCCGCACGGCATCCGCTTCCCAACTGCCCTCCCACAGCTTGTAGAGCACTTCGAGATATTCGTCGGCGCGTTCATAACGTTCGTCGTGAGGAAGCTGCTCGCTCAACCCCATCGCACGCGCCGCGCTGTCCAGATAGCCCGTGACGATATTCCAGCCAACGCGTCCCTGCGTCAGATGATCGAGCGTCGAGAAACGGCGTGCGAGCAGATACGGCTGTTCATACGTGAGATTCACGGTCACGCCAAAGCCCAGATGTTCCGTCACGGCAGCCATCGCCGAAACGAGCAGCAAAGGATCGTTGACGGGTAACTGGATCGACTCGCGCAGTGTCACGTCGACGTTGTGCTGATAAACGTCATACACACCGACGATATCGGCGAGAAAGAGACCATCGAATAATCCACGCTCCAGCGTGCGGGCGAGATCGGTCCAGTACGGCAACAGCCGGTAGTCGGTCGACCGGTCGCGCGGATGCGTCCACAAACCATGGTTGATATGGCCCACGCAATTCATGTTGAACGCGTTGAGCAGAATCTGTTTCCTCGCCATCACAAAGCTCCATGCCGGGGCGGCAGCTTGTCGTTGAGAATGTAGTTGCCTACGGCGTGATATTTCCAGCGCACCGGGTCGTGCAGCGTATGCGTGCGCGCATTGCGCCAGAACCGGTCGAGGCCGAGACCGTCGAGCGTCGCCGACGTGCCGGCGAGTTCGAACAGCCGCGAACCCGCATCGAGCGATACGGTCGTGGTGAGCACGCGCGCCTCCGCAACGGCAACCGATGCCTCCGCCACCGACCGCTCAGTCGGTTGCGACTGCGCGGCATCGACGAAGCGTCCCGCGCGGCGCAGCATGGCCTCCGCCGCGCGCAGGCGCACCGCGAGATCGCCGATCTGCGCGATGGTCAGCGGGTCGTCGGCGGCACGCTCGACCTTCGCGTCGATCCACGGTCGCGAATGCTCACGCACGAACTGCAACGCGGCCTGGAACGCACCGCGCGCCTGACCGAGATCGATGGCCGCGTGAATGATCTGCGCGAGCGGTCCGATCGTCGTCGGACGTTCGAACGATGCCTGAAACGGCACGACCCATTCCGGCTCGACGCGCACATGACTGAACTGCACCGACCCGCTGCCCGTGACACGCTGACCGAAACCATCCCAATCGTCGATCACTTCGACGCCGTCGGCATCGCGCGGCACGAACGCGAGCCACGTGATGTCGCGTCCTTTCTCTTCCGTGATCACCAGCGTGGGAATCCAGTGAGCGTACAGCGCACCCGTGCAATAGAACTTGCGGCCGTCGATATGCCAGCCGGCCGCCGTGCGCGCAAGCCGCGTGCGTCGCTTGAAATCCTTGTGGCCCGTTTCAGCCAGCGCATTGCCGAAGCGCTCGCCTGCCAGTACCCGATCGTAGAAAAAGCGCTGCTGTTCGCGGCTGCCACCGACTCGCAATACTTCGAGCGCGTAATAGTGGTTTTGCGGAATCTGCCCGAGTGAGCCGTCGGCGGCTGAAATCGTCGCGGTCACTTCAGCCAGCGTCCCACTGCTCACGCCCGCGCCGCCGAATTCACGCGGCACCGTGATGCCCCACAGGCCGCTCGCAACGAACGCGTCCAGTTCCGCCCACGGCAAGCGCCGCTCGCGATCGCGTGCCGCCGCATCTGGCGCGAAGGCTTCAGCGAGTTGCTTCGCGATACGCAGCGCGTGCGCATCGTCGGTAATGCGGTCCGGACTCGTCCGTTCCGCCAGCGCGGTATCGCGCGTCTCTTCTGAGATATCGAGGCTCATGCTTCAGTTCCACGAATGCCGCGCAGGCAGCACATGATTCAGGTGATAGTTGCCGAGCAGATGAAGCTTCCAGCGCACCGGGTCATGCAGCGTATGCGTGCGCGCATTGCGCCAATGACGGTCGAGATGATGGACGGCGCGTGTGGAAGCGGAACCTGCCAGCTCGAACAGCTTTTCGCTCGCTTCAAGGGCGATGCGTGTGGTCAGCACCTTCGCCTCGGCCACCGCAACGGAAGCCCGCGCGCTGGCCTCGGCATCGATGGGCGCGGCGGCGACTGCATCGAGTGTTCGGCCCGCCTCCAGCAACACCTCGCGTGCGGCGTGCAAATCGATCTGCAGGCGGCCGACGTCGGCGATGATGTAGGGATCGTCCGTCGCGTGCTCCAGACCCGAGTCGATCCACGGCCGCGCCCGCTCGCGCACGAATGCGAGTGCATCGGCGACAGCGGCCTCGGCGATGCCCTGATCGATAGCCGCCTGGATCAGTTGCGAGGTTGGACCGAAGAGGCCTGGTCGGTCAGCTAGCTGCCAGATCGGCAGCACATCCTGCGGATCGACGGGGACGTTCTCGAAGATCACCGTGCCGCTCGCCGTCGTGCGTTGACCGAACGAACTCCAGTCGTCGATCACCGTGAGACCCGCTGCATCGCGCGGCACCCACACTTGAACGGCACGGCCTGCATCGTCCGTCGCACGCGCCGGCACGCGATGAGCGAACAGCGCGCCAGTGGAATAGAAACGCTTGCCGTCCAGACGCAGCCCGTCTCCTGTCGCGCGCAACCGCGTCGTGCCCTGCAGCACCGTGGCTGCAGAAGCCGAACGCCGTTCCGGGCCCGCATTGCCGAGCCGATGACCCGTCAGCACTTCGCCATACAGGCGCGCTTTCTGCGCCGGCGTGCCGATTTCGCGCAATACGCCCAACACGCCGAAATGATTCTGCGGTATCTGGCCCAGCGCGGGATCGGCCGTGCAGAGAATCACGAACACTTCAGCCAGCGTCGCGAACGACACATCCGCGCCACCGTATTGACGCGGCACCGTGATCGCACCCAGTCCGCTTTCGGACCATAGATCGAGTTCGGCCCACGGCAGGATGCGCTGGCGATCGCGCTCAGCCGCGCCTGTTGCAAAGACGCCCGCTAGCGCATGAGCGGCTTCGAGCGCCTCGGAGTCGTCGGTAATGCGCTTCACGCGCGCGGGGTCGGGACGCCGCGGCAATTGCGTTGCCGCCAATGAGGATTCGACTGTAGACATGTTGGCTCATACGAACGATGAAGCCCTACGCTCGCGACGCGCCGTTGCGGCGCGCTGCGGACAGGGCCAATCCCGTATTGGATCAGCCCGTGCGAGCCTGGCCTACTATCGAATTTGACATTGCTTATGACAGGTTCAGGTTTCGAATTCGGTCAATGGCATCGAATGCTCAGGAATAGAACGACGGCGTGGGCAATTCGTCGTTCACCGCCCACTCGCCGAGTTCCTGCAACTTATAGTCGACGGGATCATGCAGCGTTTGCGTGCGCAGATTGCGCCAGAACCGGTCGAGCCGCAGCGCGCCATGCGTAGCGCGCGCGCCCGCCACTTCGAACATCCGGCTGGTCAGGTCGAGACCGACGCGCGTGGCGGCAACCTTGGCCGTGGCGATCGCAACGGCAACATGTCCGCGTGTCGTTTCGTCGAGTTCGGCGCCACGCGCCCAGGCCTCGTCGAACAGTTGCACCGCGCGCCCGGCCAGCAGACGGACGCTTTCCAGCCCAACCCAGAACTCGCCGTAGTGACGCAACGTATGAGGATCCTTGCTCGCCTGCTCCGCAGGCGATTTGAACCACGGGCGCGATTCATGGCGCGTGTAGTGCTTCATCTCCGCAAAGACGCCTTCGCCGATTCCAAGAAACATCTGCGTAAAAATCAGTTGCGCCAACAACGGACGCAGGCACGCGAAGGGCGTACTCAACGGACCCGGCTCGAGCAGCAGTTCGCTTTCTTCAACGCGCACGTTCTCGAACAGCGCGCTGCCGCTATCCGTCTGCCGCTGTCCGAAGCTGTTCCAGTCGTGATTCAACGTGATACCGGAACGGGACGTGGGAATGGCCGCGATCAGCAACTTGCGGCTGACGGCGTCCAGCCCGGACGCGACCAGCATGTCGGAATCGAGTGCACCCGAACAAAAGCTCTTCCTGCCTGAGAATTCGTACCCGTCGCCCACGCGTTGCACGACGGTGCGCGTATCCAACGGATTCAGCGTGTTGCCCCAGAACCAGTTCTTCTGCGCGGTCTGCTCGAACCACGGCTCCCATTGATCCGGGCGTCCGAATAGCCGGACGGTCGCAAGCAGCAGATGATGAAAGCCGAACACATGCGCAATCGAACTGTCGACCCGCGCGAACGTCCTGACGACATCGAGCGTCTGGGTCCAGTTCGCGCCTGTTCCGCCGTACTGTTGGGGAATGGACAGCGCCAGCAGGCCGCTGGCCCTGATCGCGTCGCGCTCGGCCTTGGGCGTGCCGCCCTTTTCGTCGCGTTCGACCGCACTCGCGGCAAATTGCTGCGCGAGCGCCTGCGCGGTCTGGATCTGCGAAGCGGGATTGGATTCAACGTATGTCGACATGATGAGCAAGGCCGGAAAGATGACTGGCAAGTTTAAGAAAGCCACGACGGCAACACATACTATCGAGTGCTTGAATGCTTATGCGAATTTCTGCTTTGGATGCATGCCGCCAACGCGAATCGTGCAGCACATTATCTGCCGGAACAGAAATGCGCTTCTGCAATAGCGCCAGGACTGCTTTGATTCTGAACTTTAATTGGTTCCCCGATGCGATTCACTTCGTTACATTGAAGCTCAAATCACACGCGACCATAAGGACAATCGATGGCATCGATCCGGGGCTTGGCATTCTTCGCGCGGGCGCGCCGCGCGCACGTTCTGCGCAACATCATGACGACGGCAGCCGCCGCGCTGGCGCTCTGCTATTTCGGCAGCACGCAGGCTGCGCCGCTCAACGAGCTGAAGCTCGACTACGCGTACTACTCGCCGGAGAGCCTCGTCATCAAACGCAATGGCTGGCTGGAACAGGCGTTCGCCGCCGATCACACGCAGGTCAAATGGGTACTGAGCCTGGGAAGCAACCGCGCACTGGAGTACCTGAATAGCGGCGCCATCGATATCGGCTCGACCGCGGGTCTCGCTGCCGTGCTCGGCAAGGCAAACGGTAATCCGATCCGTGCGGTGTATGTGTTTTCCCGCCCTGAATGGACCGCCCTCGTGGTGCGCAAGGACTCGCCCATCAAGAACCTTGCCGACCTGAAAGGCAAGAAGATTGCGGCCACCAAGGGCACCGATCCGTTCCTCTTCACCTTGCGCGCACTGCATACCGTGGGCCTCTCGCGCGATGACGTCGAAATCGTGAATCTCCAGCATCCGGACGGCCGCACGGCGCTCGCGAACAGTCAGGTCGACGCGTGGGCCGGACTCGACCCGCACATGGCGGCCGCGCAGATCGACGACGGCGCGCGCCTGCTTTATCGCAATGTCGATTTCAATACGTGGGGCCTGCTTAACGCACGCGAGGACTTTATCCGCGAGCATCCGGAGCAACTGGCCCGCGTATTGAAGGTCTATGAACAAGCACGCGTGTGGATTGCCGCGCATCCCGACGATACGGCGAAGATCGTCTCGGAGGAATCGAAGGTATCGCTCGCGGTCGCGAAGCTGCAACTCAGCCGCAACGACTTCGGTCATCCGCAGCCCGGCGCGCAACAGATCGCCGCGCTCAAGGCAGCCGCGCCGATTCTCGTCGACGAGCAGCTGGTGAAAAGCGGCACCGATCTCAATCAGGTCATCGACGCGCTGATCGATCCGAACATCGCGCAGCCCGTCATCGCGAGCAACGGCGCGAAGTGATGCGCGCAACACGACTCTCCTGAATCATGGCTGCCACTGAACAGACACTCGCGCTCGATACGCGCGATTCACATGCGCGCTCGCCGCGCGAACGCGCATCGCGCAAGCGGCCGCACGATGCCTTGCGGTTGTGGCGCTATGCAGGCTATGCGTTGCCCGTCGTCTTTCTCGCCGTGATCGAAGTGCTGGTGCGCGCGTCCGTGTTGCCGATGCATCTCGTCCCCGCTCCCAGCACGATCGCACAAACGCTGTGGGACCTGGGGGGCGCACGCGTCGCGCGACATATCGGCGCGAGCGTCGCGCGCGTGTACGCCGGCTTCGCGCTCGGCTCGGCGCTCGCGTTGCTGGTCGGCGCCGCGATGGGATTGAGCCGTCGCGTCGATGCGCTGCTCGACCCCGCGTTTCAGGCACTGCGCGCCATTCCATCGCTCGCATGGGTGCCGATCCTGTTGCTGTGGATGGGCATCGACGAAGCGCCCAAGATCACGCTGATCGCGATCGGCGCGTTCTTTCCCGTGCAACTGAGTGTGGTCGCTGGCATTCATGGCGTCGACCGCAAACTGATCGAATTCGGCGAACTCAACCGTCTGACCCCGCGCGCGATGTTCACGCGCATTCTGTTGCCCGCGTCGATGCCGCAGATTTTCACGGGACTGCGCACGGGACTGAGCCTCGCCTGGATGTTCATGGTTGCCGCCGAACTGATCGCCGCGACGCGCGGCCTCGGCTACCTGCTCAGCGACGGCCGCGAAACGGGCAGACCCGATCTCGTGTTCGGCGCGATCCTGTTGCTGGCGCTGCTCGGTAAACTGAGCGACGGCGCATTCAAGCTCATCGAAACGCGCGCGTTGTCGTGGCGCGATGCGCGCCATGTTTCAGGAGACGCGCCATGAGCCCATCGTCCGCGCCTTTGCTGCGAGTGCGTGGCCTCGCGCGGCGCTTCGGGCGGCGCACGGTATTCGAGCAGGTATCGTTCGATCTGGCACGCGGCGAGATCGTCAGTCTGGTCGGGCCGAGCGGATGTGGAAAGAGCACGCTGTTGCGGGCGATTGCGGGCCTCCACGGGCACGCGGAGGGTTCGGTGCTGCTGGAGCAGCAGTTGCAGCGCGGTCCGTCCGACAGGATCGGCGTCATCTTTCAGGAACCGCGGTTGTTGCCCTGGCTCAGTGTCGCCGACAATATCGCGTTCGCTGCCGGGCCTCGACAGGGACATGATCCGCGCGTCGACACCTTGCTTGCAGAAGTCGGACTGTCGGGCGTGCGCGACGCGCTGCCGAAACAGTTGTCGGGCGGCATGGCACAACGCGTCGCGCTGGCGCGCGGACTGTTCGCGGAGCCGGACCTGTTGTTGCTCGATGAACCGTTCAGCGCCGTCGACGCCATCACACGCTCGCGACTTCAGCGTGTCCTGCTTGCACTCGCGCACGCACACGGAACGACGATACTGCTCGTCACGCATGATCTGGACGAAGCGCTTCACCTGTCCGATCGTGTTCTGTTGCTGTCGCCACCCGGCGATGATCTGCCGGGCCGCATTGCGCGCGAAATACATGTCGATGCGCCACGGCCTCGAAACCTGCGCGACCCTGCGATGGACGCGCTGCGAGATACCTTGCTGGACGGTATCGCATCGAGTCCGATCTAGATTTGCACACGTCATTCACGCAACGGACGGATGCGCGTGCGTCAAGCCGGCAGCTTGCCCTTCCTGCGCAGCACGGAGACGACCTCGTCGATGCT
The DNA here is from genome assembly GCF_013426895.1 of Paraburkholderia largidicola. Taxonomy (NCBI): domain Bacteria; kingdom Pseudomonadati; phylum Pseudomonadota; class Betaproteobacteria; order Burkholderiales; family Burkholderiaceae; genus Paraburkholderia; species Paraburkholderia largidicola. Next base: position 1,613,789 of record NZ_AP023176.1, read on the forward strand.
CGCGTTCTCCAGCAAGCGGCGGCCAACTGCGCGGCGTTCGTCATTGATGGCATCGATGCTTCGCTGCATCGCATCGGCCTTTGCCGCGATGTAGACGGCCATGCCGTAACCGAAGCGCTCGATCAGATCCTTACAGAAAAAGTTTTGCATAGTGGTTCAGCGACGATGCCCGCGCGCGTTATTGAGAATCGTTCGCAATTATACATAAACGCGCGACGGACCTGATGCGGGCTTCGCGCTACCGCAGCGGCCATGCTGGATAGTCCACCAGATCCGCCTTACCGCCTGCCAGACGGCTGCGGTTGCGCTCGGTCATCAACATGTCGTGCGGAAATCCCAGCGGGATGGCACTCGCTGCATCGAGCCGGGCCACGTGCGCAGGATCGAGGCTCACAGACAGTGCCCCCAGATTGTCGGCCAGTTGCTCAGCGGTACGCGGACCGATGATCGGCAACACCCCTTTGGCGAGCACCCAGGCAATCGCTACCTGCCCCGGCGACACGCCCAGTTCGCCAGCGACGGCAAGCACGGCGTCGACGATAGCGGTCTTGCGCGCGTCGCTTTCGTCGTGGATCACGGCACCCAGCCCCTGCTTGCGACCCGTCTCGCCCTGACGATATTTTCCCGTCAGCAGGCCACCCGCAAGCGGCGACCAGCCGACCGTGCCGAGACCGAATCCTGCGGCCATCGGCAGCAATTCGCTCTCCACGGAACGTTCGACCAGGCTGTATTCGATCTGCAGCGCCGAAATCGGCGCCCAGCCGCGCAGTTCCGCGATCGTCGCAGCCGTGGCGACGCGCCACGCCGGAAAATCGGATAGTCCCGCATACAGGATCTTGCCGCCGCGCACCAGGTCGTCGAGGCCGCGCGCGATCTCTTCACTGGGCGTCACGCCGTCCGGCATATGAACCCACAGCAGATCGATGCGATCGGTGCCGAGGCGCCGCAGACTGGCATCGACGGATTGCATCATCGCCTTGCGGCTATTGCCCGTCCCTTGCAGCCCCGCCGACGGCGACGCGCCCAGCGAAAACTTGGTGGCGAGCACGATGTCGTCCCGCTCGGCCTGGATGAACTCGTCGAGCATCGACTCGGACTGGCCGAACTGGTAGCTGTCCGCCGTGTCGATGAAGTTGCCGCCAGCCGAACGATAGGCGTCGAACATGGCTTTTGACGCTTCCCGTTCCGAACCGTAACCCCAGCCCGTACCGAACATGCCCGCGCCCAGCGCCAGCGCGGAAACCTTGAGACCCGTACGACCGAAAACGCGGTAACGCATCACGACACTCCGTTCAAAGGTGTTGGCTATTCGAGACTCCAGCCCGCTGGCGGCTTCAGCCGGTCCGGGCCGTGTTCCAGTCCCCACTTGGTCATCGCATCGATCACCGGCATCAAGGCAAGCGCTTTTTCCGTCGGCAGATACAGCGTCTGCGTGCCGCTCCCGGGATCGTCCTCGCGTATCAACATGCCTTGCTCGACCAGATGTTTGAGCCGGTCGGCGAGAATGTTCGTGGCGATGCCCTCCGACGATTTCGCGAAATCCCGGTAATTTCGCTTCTCGCCCAGCAGCACATCCCGAATGATCAGCAAGGTCCACTTGTCGCCGAATACATCGAGCGAATAGCACAGCGGACACGTGCTTTGGGTTCGTTCCTTCATGATCGCCATGTGGTGATTGGGATGTTCGCGCGCATGGGGCGGATGGTTTTCCGCCTCCACTTGCAAAATGCAAGTGACAAAGTAGCACCATCACTTGCGTTTTGCAAGTTTACGTTCGAAGCGGCTCGAGAAACGGCACGAGGGCCGACAGCACTTCTTGCGGCGCATCCTCAGGCAGCAGGTGACCGCCGGGCAGCGCCCTTCCCGTCACCTGCGAGGCCCATTTCGACCACACATCGGTGGGCAGCGCCTTTCCTGCCCGCTGCTCCCGCTCGCTCCACAGCACGAGCACCGGACATGTGAGTTTGTTCCCTGCCTCGAAATCGGCCGTGTCGTACTGAAGATCCTCTACCGTCGCAGCGCGATAGTCCTCGCAAATCGCATGACGCACTTCGGGCTTGCGAAACGCGGCTCGATAGGCATCGAGCGCCAGCGGATCGATCCCGTCGAGTCCGCCTGCCATCTTCGACAGTGCCGCATCGATAAATGCGTCGGTTTCCGCATCCAGCATGCGCTCTGGAAGATCGAAAGGTTGCGCGAGAAAGAACCAGTGCCATGCATTCAGCGCGAAGGTCTTGTCGACGCCCGCGAAGGCGTCCAGCGTGGGAATCACCGTGAGCGACGCATAGGCCGCGACGCGCGCAGGATGATCGAGCGCCAGCCGGTATCCGACGCGCGCACCACGGTCATGCCCGACGACGGCGAACCGTTCATGCCCCAGGCGATCCATCAACGCCACGAGCGCTTGCGCAACGCGACGTTTGGTCCATCGCGGCTGATCGTGTCGCGTGCGGCTGTCGCCGTATCCCGGCAAATCGGGCACGACGACGGTATGGGTTTGCGCGAGCGTCGGCGCAATCTTTCGCCATGCGATGTGGGTTTGCGGATAGCCGTGCAGCAGCAGGATGGGAGGCCCGGAACCACCCGTCACGCCGCTGAATGACACGTCGTCCGCATCGACGTCGAGTGTCGAAAAACCGGGAAAAAAACTGCTTGCGGCAGTCCGGGCATTGTCCTGCGTCATGCTCACCTCCTTATGCGTCGTTTAGCGCCGCGATACGGCCCGGACGAAGTCGGTCAGATCGCGATTGAAGCGATCAGGTTCCTCGATGAATGGCGCATGGCCCGATTCGGGGTACACCTTGCTGGCAATGCGCGGATTCAGTTCAGCGGCGCGCATGAGCGTCAGTCGGGTATCGACGAGCGCGTCGCGGCCACCGTAGATGAACAGCAAGGGGACATGTGCGTTGCGCAGTCCCTCGGCCGCAAACACCGTCATCGAAGGCACTGCGCGTTGCATGTCCCATGACGCCATCGCGGCATTGGCCAGCAGCCGTGCGAAACTCTCCGCATCGGGCTGCCGGTTGAAGCACAAGCCAACGAAGGCGCGCTCGCCATCCAGATGCGTTTTCAGATCTTCTGAAGTCATGTCGCGATACACGTCAGGATGCGCCACGATCTGACCCGGCGCCAGTTCGACTACGCCGTCCACATACACGGCGCCTGCAAGATCCTTATCGCCATACGCCGCCAGGTAGTTCGATATCACGACGCCACCCAGCGACCATCCGACCAGCACGGGCTTTCTCGCATGCGAGCCCTTGATGACCGCCGCGAGATCGTCGGCCCAGCGACGCCCATCATGATAGGGCTCGCTGCCCGAAGGCTTGTCGGACAGTCCATGACCGCGCAGATCATACGTAATGATGCGGTACTGGCGCAGTTCCGGGCTCTGCGTCTGCGCGTCCCAGTTCAGACGGCTGCCGAGCAGGCCATGAATGAAGACGATGGGCGGCCCGTCAGGATTGCCGCTCTCCTGAACGGCGATCCTCACGCCGTCCGCCGACGTGACGGTGTAGCTCGAAGCAGCAGCAACGGCATCGAATGAAGCTGCAAATAGCGTACCGGTTGAGACAGCGGCAAGCAGCACATGACGGAACATTCGCGCAAACATGACAACCTCTTCTGGATAGACAGCCTTCAGTCTCAACCCTCACACTGATGTGAGAGTCAAGCAGAATCTGCTATCCTTTTCGAATGAGCAAACTGCCATCACAGAAGCTGTTGTCCATCGGCGAGCTGGCGCGGATCACGGGTGCGAGCGTGCGGTCGATCCGCCACTACGACGAGCACGGCCTGCTCGCGTCGGTGCGCGCGAGCAATGGCTACCGTATGTTTCCTGAGAAGGCGACGACGCAGGTCCGCCAGATCCAGCGCATGATTGCGACCGGCTTCACCATCGACGACATCCGCGCCTTTCCCGACTGCATGCTGCTGATCGAAGGCGCCCGTTCGTGCGATCAGATCAGCGACGTGCAGCGCAAACGTCTCGAAACAATCGACCGTCAGATCGCAGATCTGGAACGCCGCCGCGCGCGCTTGCTGAAGACATTGTCGGAAGGTGCGATTCCGCCCGTCGAGTGAGGTGGCGGGAGAACAGGCCGGGGCCTTGGCGCCCTCTTGTTCGAGCGCAACGCGGTCTATGTAACCGTTGTGGTTTTGCGGGCTGGATCGTCTTACGCCCCGAGCGCAAGTTCAGAAGAACAGCAACGAGCGCAGTTCGATGCTTCGCCGCGCCCTTGCATCGGGCGGCGACGACGGATCGTCGAATGCGGTATGCGCCGTCAGCCGTGCGATATCGTCGCCTGCGGAATCGTAGATCTTCAGCAGCAGGACTTCTTCCGGCGACATCAACGGAAAGTAGTACCAGCGGTGCCGCGGATTGAACACGAATGCGTAGGTCTCGCCAACCTTGTCCGGATAGATCAGATCCGACGGCACGAGATCGTTCAGCGCGATACTGCGCGAATCGCACAATGCGAGCGGCGACGATTCGACTGTCGATCCGACGGGACGCCACAGATTGACGATCGCCACTCTTCCCTTCAGCAGTTCTTCCGCTTCATCCGGCGGCAGATGATCGCGCACGCGGCGCGGACCCGAGACGAACGTCTGATCGTTGTGAATGAATTTGACAGGCTCGCGCACACCGCTCGCTCGCGCCGCCTGGCCGTCACGAAGCGTGTGATCGAAGATGACGACGCGCTGCGCACCCGTCCAGCGTCTGAGCAATGCTTCGGCCTCAGGGTAGTAGACGCGTTCGATCGCGGCAGGGTCCGAGAAATCGCTGAGCGCGCTCGCGTGCTGCCGCAGTTCAAAGCCATTGCGATCCAGCGATAAACCTCCGGGCGGCGGCGACACGCGCGCGTTGACGATATTCACGCGCTGCGTCCGATACACGCCGCTGCGCTGCGGCTCGCCTGCAGGCGGCTCGTAGGCATACGTGGCGGGCTTTTCTCCCGTTGCGACGAGATAGTTCAACGCGGCTTCGACAACGGCTGGCTGTTCGACGACGATATCGCTCATTGCTTACGCTCCATCCATGCGCACGACTCCGCGACTCCATTAGTCCGGCGCGATTTCACCGATCACATGAAACATCTCGAACGTGTAGCCCATGTTGAAGTAGCCCGCACGCGCATAGACGGCAATACGCTCGAGGCGCTCGCCCGCATCGGGTGGCGATTGTGTCGCAGCGGCGTCGACGGGTCGCGCCTGCCACCGCTGACGAACAGCGTTGAACGGATGAAATACGGCCTGACGATAAAGCGATGCGAGGTTCATCGACATGATGCGCCCTCCTGCTCGTAGCAATATTCATTGAATCTAGTCAGAGGCGAGACATTGCACAAACAAGCATTTGTGCAATGCTTTGCAACGCACGGCCAATGGATGCGCTGGCCACTCAGGCGCCTGCGCGCTCCGTGACGGTCGGTGCGCTCACATAGTCCTCGCCATCGATATCGTAGCCAGACGGCTCCCAGCGGATCGCGAGCAGCACCAGCAGCGACGTCAGTGGAGCGATCGCAATGACCCAGAACACCTTCGTGCCGAGTGCGCCCGCCAGCACCGGGAACAGAAACAGCGAGATCGTCGACGCCGTGCGCACCAGCGTCTGATTGAACCCCACGCCGATACCGCGCAGCGAAGTCGGGTAACTGAGCGATGCGTAGGTCATCGAATGCGATCCGGGCCCGAAGCCCTGCCCGAACAGATAGCCGCCCAGCAGCAGAATGGCTGCCGCCACGAGCGCCGTGCCGCTCGGACGACCGATCAGCGCGAGTCCGATCAACGAAGCGAATTGCAGCGAATGACCGAGTACCGTCATTTTCCATGCACCGATTGTCGGCGCAGTCCGCACGCCGATCAGGCCGCCTACGAATGCGAACAACAGATTGAGCGCGAGCGACGCGACGATCGTCGTCAGCGGCCCTTGCGCGAAAAAGCTCGTGATGATGACAGGCAAGCCAAAGATGATCGCGTTATAACCGAACGACGATGCGCTGCCGATCACCGCCGCGAGAATCGTGCGGCGCCGGTACGTGGCGTTGAACAGCACGCCATAGTTGCGCCACGAAGCCCGGCGCGGTTGTGCGACGGGCGCAGTCGCGCGTTCGACGACGGCATCGACGCCATACGAGCGCTTCAGGATGCGCGCGGCGCCTTCCAGGTCGCCCTGGTTCGCTGCCCACACAGGCGATTCGCTGATATAGCGGCTGCGCACCAGAATGATGACGATAGCGGGCACCGCGCCGAATGCGAGCGTGAGCCGCCACAGCCAGCCGAGCTGGTGCTCGGGCAGGATCGCGTACAGCCCGAGAATCAGCAGATAGCATGTACTCGTCGCGGCGTACCAGGCGGGACACCACGCAGCGACGCTGGCCGCTTTATTGCCCCTTCCCGCCACCCGCGAGAACTCCGCCAGAAACGCCATCGCAACGGGCAGATCGAGCCCGACGCCGAACCCCATCAGGAAACGCGCGCCGCCGAGCACCCATGCATTGGGCGCGAGACCGGCCGCAATCGCGGCGACGACGAAGAACAGCATGTCCGCCATGAACACGCGATAACGTCCGATCCGATCGGTCAGATAGCCGCCGAACAACGCGCCGAGAATCGCGCCGAACGTAATCGCCGAAGAAACGAAACCGACCTGCACGGGTGTCAGTGAAAACTGTTTCGCGATGTCCTTGATGCCGTACGCGAGCGAGGTCAGATCATAGGCATCGAGAAAAACACCGCCAAGCGCAATCGCGATCACGATGCGCGCATTGCTGCCCTTCACCGCGCCCGCGTTGACGATGCGCGATACGTCCTGGGCGGACCGGATAACAGCGGGACGAGCGGCCTCGTGTGGAATGGACGCGTCCAGCGGCGTGGATGGAATCGCAACGGTAGACATGATGGATGTCGAACAGGAAGTCAGAAAGTCCCTGCATGCTAGCGACGCCCATCACGTCTTCCAAACGACGATTGCATATATGTAAATTGAGGCTGCTACGATGCGTTCCGCTTCGCGCTGTGCGCTTCTCATATCGTCCATTCGCTGCTTTCGATATGCGCAAACATTGTTTGGATTCGTGCATGTGTCGACTTAAGGTCGTGAGCCGGAATATCCCGATACACGACACGCCGACGAGCAAACGCGACACATCACGATCATGACTTCATCGAATTCACGTACGGCCGAGCATCCCATCGACAGGCAATTTCTGGAACGCTGGTCGCCTCGCGCCTTCGCGCAGGACACGATTCCGGACTCCTCGCTGCTGACTTTCCTCGAGGCAGCACGCTGGGCGCCTTCTTCGTATAACTCGCAGCCATGGCGCTTCGTCTATGCGCGACGCGATACAGAGCACTGGACCCGCTTTCTCAGTTTTCTCAATGAGTTCAACCGAGGCTGGGCGCAACACGCCGCCGCTATCCTGATCGTACTGTCGAAGCGGTCATTCACGCCGCCGGGCGCAACCGAAGCAGTCGCGCTAGCGTCGCATTCGTTCGATACGGGTGCCGCATGGGGTTATTTCGCGCTGCAGGCGAGCCTGTCCGGCTGGAAGGCTCATGGCCTTGCCGGGATCGAACGCGAGCGCATCCGAGAGGAACTGGCCGTTCCCGACGACTATGCCGTCGAAGCGGCGATCGCGATCGGCCGTGCCGGTGACAAGTCGTCGTTGCCGGAAGGATTGCAGAAGCGCGAAACGCCAAGTCCGCGCAATCCCCTCTCCACGTTCGCCGCGGAAGGACAGTTCGCATTCTGATCGCGAGAGCACGAGCGGCCCGAAACGAGACGAACGAGCATATTCCTGAGCCTTAAGGGTATTCATCAACTTGCACGCCAGGCGCTATATTGCGGGTCATTAGACACGCAATGACGCACCTGGAACAAACGAATGAATATCGGTCCCCTGGCGCTTCCCGCCGGCCCTCTTGCACTGTTCATCGGCATTGCCGTAGCGTTATTCGTCAGCAGGTTCGCTGGCGAGAAGCGATCGGAAGTCGAGCGTGCCCTCTTGACGGCGTTAGTCATTGGCCTGGTCGTCGCGCGGGTGGCGTTCGTCCTTCAATATCTGCCGAGCTATCGCGGCAACTTCCTGCCAATGCTCGATATCCGGGACGCGGGATTCGCAGTGATACCGGGCATCGTGGCGGGCATTGCCGTCGCGGGCATTGCCGCGATACGACGATCGGCAATACGACGCCCGCTCGCCATCGCAGCGATATCGGGGCTGATCGCGTGGGGCATCGCTGGCGAAGTCGCCGAACGATCCGATCAGCCCTCGCACGTGCCTGCGATATCGCTATCCGACGAAGCCGGCATGCCGCAACCACTTGCGCGCAATAACGGCAAACCACTTGTCGTCAATCTGTGGGCGACATGGTGCGGACCCTGTCGAGGGGAAATGCCCGTGCTGGCCAGCGAGCAGGCAAGACATCCCGAACTCGATCTGGTTTTCGTGAATCAGGGCGAAGACCGCCACACGGTCCAGACATTTCTGGCAGACCTCAAGTTGCACATCGACAACGCCTATTTCGATCCGCAACTGGCGCTCGCGAAAAGCGTGAATGTCACCGCTTATCCGACCACGCTCTTTTACGACGCCAACGGGCGATTGCTGGAAAAGCACTTGGGGCGCGTATCGGAAGCAACGTTCGATGCAATGCTTGCGCGCCTTTACCCGTCGCTCGAATCGTCGAGACCTTAAGCGCATTGGCGAACTTAAAGATGATCCCATCAGGCAACACCGTGCATCCCGCTCGCCCGACACAGGATGCACAATGCCGTTCCCGTTACTGCAGAAGCTTCAGCACCTGCTGCGGCATCGAGTTCGCTTGCGCGAGCACCGAGATGCCCGCTTGCTGCAACACCTGAGCCTTCGACAGATTGGCCGTTTCCGTCGCGAAGTCCGCGTCGGTGATCTGCGATTCGGCGGCGCTCATATTGGTCGCTTCCGTTTGTGTCGTCGAAATGGCGGCCTGGAACGTGTTCTGCGTGGCGCCGAGCGTGGCCTGGAACGTGTTCACGCTCGTCAGCACGTTATCGATCGAGCTCATGGCGGCTTGTGCACCCGAAGCCGTCGCCACGCTCAAACCGCTGATGCCGAGCGAGTTCGAGTCCCAGCTCTGCGTGCCGAAGTTCGCGGTGATCTGCTGGCCATTGAACGCGCCGATCTGGAAGTTGACCGAGCCGACACCGTTCAGCACTGCCTGACCGTTGAACGTAGTCTGTTGCGCAACGCGCGTGATTTCCGTCAGACGCGTCGACACTTCGGCCTGCAGGTTGGCGAGCGCGTTCGAGTCGAGCGAACCGTCGCCTGCTTCCACTGCCAGCTGACGGATGCGTTGCAGGTTGTCGACGATCGATTGCAGCGCGCCGTTCGTGGTCTGCACCATCGAAATGCCGTTGTTCGCGTTTGCAGCGCCCTGCGTCAACGCATTGATCGAAGCCGTCTGCGAGGTTGCGATCGCGAGGCCCGCCGCGTCGTCAGCGGCCGTGTTGATGCGCTTGCCCGACGACAGACGGTTGATCGCCTGCGAGAGCGCATTTTGCGAACCCGACAGATTGTTCTGCGCCGTCAGCGACATGATGTTCGTATTGATGTTCAGCATTTCAACCCCTTTCGGTTCTGGAAAGATCGACATGAGCGGCAGCGCGTTTTATTCATTGCTTTGCGCCACTACTCGATGGGGTTTACGACGCCTCCAAATATTGCTTTAGGTTTCTCGCGGTAATACTCGCTCGAAAACGATGTGAGATTACAACGTTGACGCCACCCATTTATGCCAAGCAAAAACGCTGCAACATACTGATACATATATCTATTTATTAACCCAAGCCTTACTTCTTCCATTTTCATTCACAGGCATTACAAAGAGAACATCTTTGATTTTATTGTTACGAATAATTATGCAAGCTTTATAGCATCATGAAAGCATGAATCGATAAAACCTCGTTTATCGCTAACGCGGTAATAACTTTGACTGACAATCCGGTTGCCAATCTATCCGCAAATCTTTCAGGCAGACAACCTGTTGCATGCCGCGCGGGGTTAGCAAAGTTATTTCACAGCGAGGCAATGTAAGCCTCGCTCGCCCGCGCCGGTTAACCGCGCGGCCCGACGCGTCGCGCGGGACTTGCCAGCAGCAGCACGATCGTGACCACGCAGAATGCCGCGCCCGCATGGAAGGTCGCAGCCGCGCCTATCGTGTCCCACAACGCGCCCGCGATCACGCTCGAGATCAGCGTCACCAGTCCGCTCGCGAGATTGAACAGACCGAACGCCGTGCCGCGCAAATGCGCAGGCGCGCTGTGCGACACCATCGTCGCGAGCAGCCCTTGCGTCATGCCCATATGCAGGCCCCACAGCACGATGCCCGCGAGCAGAATGCCCCAGTGCAGCGCGTGCGCAAGCACGATATCGGACACGCCCAGTATCACGAGCCCGACGACCAGCAACCTGACATGGCTCATCGAGTCGGCAAGCTTGCCGAGCGGATAAGCCGATAGCGAATACACGATGTTCATCGCGACCATCACGAGCGGCACCAGCGCAACGGGCACACCGCTGGCCAGCGCGCGCAATACGAGAAACGCCTCGCTGAAGCGCGCGAGTGCGAACGCGGCGCCGACGGTGACGATCCACCAGAAGGTGTTATCGAGTTGACGAATGCTGTCGCGCCGGATCGGATTGACGCGCTTCGCGCCCGCCTCGCGCGCGGGTTCTTTGATGCCGACCGTCAGCAACGCAACGGCCAGCACTGCCGGAATGACGGCGAGCCAGAACGCCAGCCGGAAGTCATTCGCCCAGACCAGCATGATCGCGGCCGCGAGCAAGGGCCCGAGAAACGCGCCCACCGTATCGAGCGACTGCCGCAATCCGAACGCGGCGCCGCGCAGGTCCGGCGGCGTGACATCGGCGACGAGCGCATCGCGTGGTGCGCCGCGAATGCCTTTGCCGATCCGGTCTATGACGCGCGCCGTCACGACGAGGCCGAGGGTCGGCGCAATCGCGAACAACGGTTTGCTCAGCGCGCCCAGCCCGTAGCCCGCGACGGCGAGCCACTTGCGATTGCCGAGGTAATCGCTGAGCGCGCCGGAGAAGACCTTGACGATGGGCGCCGTCGCCTCGGCAATGCCCTCGATCAATCCGATCGTCGTCGCGCTCGCGCCGAGGCTCGCCAGCATGAACATCGGCAGCAGGCTGTGGATGATCTCCGATGAGATGTCCATCAACAGGCTCACGCAGCCCAACACCCAGACGCTGCCGGGTATCTGCCGAAGCGTGCTGACGCGGGACCGGCCGGACGCTGGCTGTTCCCGGGAAGCAGGATCCTCGTCCATAGACCCGTCACACCTTGCGAAGAACGAAACGCCCCGCCCCGGTCATCTGATCGAGCGAGACGATCTGTGCGTCGCGCTCGATGAACTCGAACGTCGAGCCTGGCGCGGACGCAATGCGAAACACGCGATCACGCGCGGCAATGAAGCGCTCATCGCGTTGTCCGGGTACACGCAGCCACAAGGTGCCGTCATCGCGTTGAATCACGTCGACGCGACCGCCGACGGCCGTTTCATAGGCTCCCGTAAAGCTCTGCAATACTGCAGGCACATGAGCGAATTCCTTGCGCACGAATACGACTTCGTTCTCGACCATCTTCGTGACGAAGCGGTCGATATCGCCTTCGTGTGTCGCCTGAAAATTGATGCGCCAGCGTGCGTCGTCCTCGGGATCTTCGACTTCGGCGTCGAAGCGGTCGTAGTGATAGTGCTTCAACTGCAAATCGTGATCGCGAAACTTCAGGCGTAGATGGTCGTTCTCAAACGCAATCGCGATCGTGCCATAGGCCTCATGCGCGAAGTCGCCCGCGTAGTCTTCCAGCGGATGCGATGGTTTCGTGCCCTCGATGCGGTCTTCGTAGCGGCTGCTGCGCGCTTTCGACATCGCTTGCCGCGCGGGTTCCAGCAGCTCGAGCAGACGCTCGTTCCAGGGCGTGAGTTCGAGGCCCAGCAAACGCTCATAGAGCTGATAGTGCACGACGTCGCGCAATGCCGCGCAATGGTCGCCGATCACGAACACGCTCACGCCGATCCGCTCTTTCGGCATGACCGAGACCTTCGAATGAAAGCCGGGGATATCGCCGCCATGCGAGGCCAACAGATGCCCGCGATAGACTTCCGTTTGCCTTCCCAAACCGTACGCGCCGCCGAGCGATTCCCACCAGCCGTGTAGCTCCGGCGCCGGGTTCGGCAGCGGTATCGCGGGCGCCATCGTCTCGCGCAGCAGGCTCTTCGATATCACCTGCGTGTCGTCGATCTTGCCGTCGTTGACGAGCAGCGACAACCAGCGCGACATGTCGCCGAGCGTCGATACCATGCTGCCGGACGGCCACGGCGGATCGCTTTTCCGCCTGGTATCGAGCTTGCGCAGTTCGCGGCGGTCGCGGTACCCGGTGTAGCCGATGGCCAGATTCGGCTCGTCGAGCAGATCCGAATAGAGAAACGACGTATCGCGCATGGCCGCCGGTTCGAGCATGCGCTCGCGGACCAGATCGGTCCATGACATGCCGCCCAAGCGTTCGATCACATGCGCCACCGCGTAGTACATCACGTTGTTGTAGATGAACGTTTCGCGCAAGCCGGCGCTCGGCTTCATCAGATGCAGGCGCTCGAATACCTGCTTCGGCGTCGCCGCTGCGCCGTAGGTCATCATGTCGTGACGCGTGATGCCCGTGCGGTGCGCGAGCAGATCGCGCAGCGTGACGGATCGCGTCAGTATGTCGTTATGAAAGCGCAGTTCCGGCAGATGATCGCAAAGCGGTGTGTCGAACGTGAGCTTGCCTTCTTCGACGAGCATGCCGGCGGCCAGCGCGACGAACAGCTTCGTGTTCGACGCGATGGGAAAGCGCGTCGACGCATCGAACGGCAGGCGCTTGTCGTAGTCGCGAAAGCCATATCCGCGTGTGAGGACGGGCACCTCATCGACGACGACAGCGACGCCGATGGCGGGCGCATTCCATTGCTGCAATAGCGATGCGATGTTGTCGTCGAAGCCTTCGAGTCTTTCCTGCGGCGTCAATCGGATTCTCCTTGCGTCGAATGTTCATGAACCGGCTTTCTGCGTGCTCGAAGTCGTGCCTGCCAAATGTGTGCTGTCGAAATGCGGCCGCATTCGCAAAGCGGTTATCCGCATGGAAGCATGGCGAAAGCAAACTGTTGTCGGGCGAAAGTTGGTGCTACCCGAACACTTCAGCATCCGCTGGTCGCGGCCAGATAAGCCGCAAGCCGACCGGACAAGGACTTCGTCGAAATGGCACGCTCGATGCACAGGGTTGCCCCAGAGCCAACGCACCAGGAGCACGCCATGTTCGCATACTTCTTCCGGGTCATCATCGACCTGCTGGACCGCGCCGAACATCACCGCCGCGATACGTACCTCGCGTCCGCCGTCGATATCTTCGAACTCGAGCGCCGCATGCGGCTGATCGAGTCGGCCGACTAGCCTGTCACAGCAAGCCAACCAGGTTGCCGAGCGTCGCGGAGGCGTCCCCTTCACGCCATCCCAGCGCAAGTCGCGCCCGCAGTTTCGCACCCTGCACGTCGACGTAACGCACGCCCTTCACCTGAACCTGCGCAATCGCGGCGGGCACGATGGACACACCGAGGCCCGCCGCCACCAGGTTGATCACCGATGACACCTGCGGCGCGGGCTGCGCGAGTTGCGGACTGAAACCCGCCTCGCCGCACGCGCGGACTATTTCGTCGTGCAGCGTGACACCCGCCGGACCCGGCACGAGCACGAACGGTTCGTCGGCCAGCGCCGTCAACGGCAGACGCTTCTTTGCGGCAAGCGGATGCGTCGACGGCAGCACGATTTTCATCGCTTCGTCCGCGAAACGATGGGTCTGCACGTTCTCCGGCGACGTGGTCCCGGGCCTGAAAAACACGGCATCGAGCCCGTCATCGAGCAGGCGCTGCAGCAGCGCAGGCGTATTCGCTTCTTCGAGCGTCAGATCGACGGTCGGATAGCGGCTCTTGAAGCGCTGGATCAGCGCGGGCACAACGGGATTGAACGCCGCCGATCCCGTGAAGCCGATTCGCAGCCTTCCGGTCTCGCCACGCGCCGCACGCTGCGCCGCTTGCGCCGCGCGTTGCGCGCCGCCCAGCACGCGTTGCGCCTCGATCAGAAACGCTTCGCCCGCGCCCGTCAGTTCCGCGCCATGCGGGGTGCGGCGAAACAGTTCGACGCCCAGTTCGCGCTCCAGGCTCTTGATCTGCTGACTGAGCGGCGGCTGTCCAATGCCGAGGTTTTCAGCGGCGCGCGTGAAGTTGCGCTCGCTCGCAACCTCGACGAAATAACGCAAATGACGCAGTTCCATGCTAGTGCTCAAACATATCGGGTTAGCCAGTTTCATATATTGGACAGTATAGCTGTGACGCAGGACAATTCCTGCGTCACAGCCGACCGCAGATCTCGTCCATGAACTCCGACTCATCCGTTGCGACGCCCGCTCGCATCCAGACATCCAGCACACCTTCCCATACCACCGTCGTATCCGGCGTACGGCCCGGCTCGGCGGACTTTCGCCGCATCAGCATCGCGCTTTTTCTTGCGGGCTTCTCCACGTTCTCACTGCTGTATTGCGTGCAGCCGTTGCTGCCCGTTTTCGCCAGCGAATTCCATGTCGGCGCGGCGCAAAGTTCGTTGGCGCTGTCGCTCTCGACCGGCTTTCTCGCATTCTCGATTCTCTGCGCTGGCGCGCTATCGGAGCGCTTCGGCAGACGCGGCCTGATCTTCGCATCGATGACGCTGGCCGCGCTCTTCAACGTCTGCGCCGCGCTCGAAGCGGACTGGCACAGCATCCTCGTGGCCCGCGCGCTGGAAGGGCTGGCGCTCGGCGGCGTGCCCGCCGTCGCGATGGCGTATCTCGCGGAGGAAATCGATCCGCGCGGGCTGGGGCTTTCGATGGGGCTCTATGTGGGCGGCACCGCGTTCGGCGGAATGATCGGCCGCGTCGGCATGAGTTACATGAGCGATCATCTGTCGTGGCGCACGGCGATGCTGACCATCGGCATCGTCGACGTGGTGGCGGCTGTCGCGTTCGTGTTGCTGTTGCCAGGCTCACGCAATTTCGTCAAACGCACGGACCTCACGGCTGTCCATCACATCGCGCTGTGGCGCAAGCATCTGACGGCCGCGACATTGCCCGCCGTCTTCGCAACGGGATGCCTCGTCATGGGCGTGTTCGTGACCGTTTACAACTACGCGGGTTTCCGGCTGATGGCGCCGCCGTTCGATCTCAGCGCGACGCAAACGGGCCTGATTTTCTGCTCGTATCTGTTCGGTATCGTCGCCGCATCCGGCGCGGGCGCGCTGGCCGATCGCTGCGGGCGCGGGCCTGTCCTGATGACGGGCGTCGTGGTGGCCGCGTTGGGACTCGCGTTGACGCTGATGCATGCGCTCGTGCCTGTCGTGCTCGGCATCATCGTGCTGACTATCGGCTTTTTCATCACGCACTCGGTCGCGAGCGGCTGGGT
Organism: Paraburkholderia largidicola; assembly: GCF_013426895.1. NCBI lineage: Bacteria > Pseudomonadati > Pseudomonadota > Betaproteobacteria > Burkholderiales > Burkholderiaceae > Paraburkholderia > Paraburkholderia largidicola. The sequence goes on from NZ_AP023176.1 coordinate 1,629,321, forward strand.
CGGACAACTCGCCGACGGCGCAAAGGGTCACGCGACCTCGCTGTATCTGCTTGCGTACTATCTCGGTTCGAGCGTGCTCGGATCGTGGGGCGGCTGGTTCTGGCAAAACGGCGCATGGCCGTCCGTCGCCGGATTTGGCTTCGCGATGCTCGCCGTATGCGGCACGCTCACGCTGTACGTGGCGCGCGTGCATGCGCGTGCAAATGCGCGCGTACGCTGACTTCCAGAAAAAGGACCTCGTCATGATCGACCATCTCGACCATCTGGTGCTGACCTGCACCGATGCAGAAGCCACGACGGCCTTCTACACGCGGGTCATGCAGATGCAACTGGAAACATTCGGCGCTGGCCGTATCGCCTTTCGCTTCGGCAACCAGAAGATCAATCTGCATGTACGCGGCAGCGAATTCGAGCCGAAGGCGCATTTGCCCGTGCCGGGTGCGCTGGACCTGTGCTTCATCGCCTCGGTGCCGCTCGATCAGGTCATCGCGCATCTCGGCGCATGCAACTGGCCGATTATCGAAGGGCCTGTCGAACGAACGGGCGCGACACAGAAGATCCGCTCCGTCTATGTGCGGGACCCTGATCTGAACCTGATCGAGATTTCCGAACTGATGGGCTGAGCAGGCTCGGCACCGAAGCCGGCCGTCACCGAAATCAGCAACTGCGCGGCGTCGTCTATTCGCCCTCTCTCCCGACGACGGGTATTCCCCGTACTCGTCTGTATCACGCGCCTTAATTCTCCTTTAATTCGCGTTGCCTACATTGCAGACACGAAGACTTTGAGGTCGCATCGTGAATGCCTTGAATCTCAAACCCTTGCGATGTCGCGTTGTGCGCACGCGTTCGCGTTCGTCCTCTGTGTCGCGCACGCGGCTTGCCTGTCGACGGGCCAGGTTGCGCTCACGATGCATCCGCTCCGGCGATGGCAGGCGAAGGCGAAACGTTCGTTGAACGTCGCTGGGCATGCGCTCCAGAACATCCGCAATAAACGGCTTTGATCTTCCAGATGGAGAACCGTCATGAACACATTCACCAAAGCAGGTCTCGTTGCCATCGCGCTCGTGTTCGCGCAATCCGCAACCAGCGTCGCTTTTGCGGCGACGAATCTACCCCAGCTTCATCAGCAAGGCGAGGTCACGTATCTTTCGGGTGGCGTGGGCAGCGATCAATCCGCTGCGCTCAAGGACGCCATGCACGACTACCCGCTCGTACTCGAATTTACGGGCGCAACGCGTCAGGGAAATGAGTATCTCGCCGACATTCCCGTTCATATCGCCGACATGCACGGCAAAACGCTGTTGAACGCGACCTCGCACGGACCCTTCATGCTCGCATCGCTTCCGGACGGGCGCTACAAGATCACCGCGCGCCATGACGGCAAGACCCAGCAGCGTGTCGTCGACGTCAACGCGTCGGGACACGTTCGCGCCATGTTCGTCTGGCCGACGCAGCAGGAAGGGAGCACATCATGAGCGCCGATGCCGATGCGTCCGTCGACGAAGCACGCCGTCGATGGATGATTGCGACGTCGGTGGCGGGCGGCATCGCGGGCGTAGCCGTCGTTACGCCGTTCGTCGAATCGTTCAAGCCATCGGCGTCCGCCCTGGCGGCGGGCGCGCCTGTCACAGTCGACATCAGCCGTCTGCAGCCCGGCGACATGCTGACGGCGGCATGGCGCGGCAAGCCCGTCTTCATCGTCAATCGCACCGACGCGATGCTCGCCGATGTGCGCGCCGCCGATCAGTTCGTTGCCGACCCGCACACGACGCGGCCTTTTTCGATGCCGCTGCCGCCCTACTGCAACAACGAGTTCCGCTCGCGTGCGGAGCATGGCAATCTGCTCGTGGTGGTCGGCGTGTGCACACATCTCGGCTGCACACCGAGTCCGCGTTTCCAGCCTGGGCCGCAAACGAGTCTTCCCGACGACTGGCCAGGCGGATTTCTCTGCCCATGTCACGGCTCGACCTATGACCTCGCAGGCCGCGTATTCAAGGACAAACCTGCGCCGCAAAATCTCGATGTGCCGCGTTATCGATTCGAGTCCGCAAGTCATGTCGTGATCGGCGCAGACGAACAGGGCGAAGCGTAATCGTGCAGCATTGATGTTCGTCAACGGCCCCTTTAAGTTTCGTTTAAGTGTTGGCCGCTAACGTGTCCGCTCCGTCGCCTGTCACTGCGCGGCAGCCTCGCCGCACTTTTTACATGCCGCTCGAAATGCCCTTCAGGTTTGCCGTCATTTTTACTGCGCTCTGTTTGCAGCTCGAATAACGGCAACACCCGCTTCATCTCCACCTCTGGACGCAACGCGTCTATCAGTTCGATCGCGCACGCGTTAGTCGCTCTGCGCAATTGCCTTCGCTGTACCCCTCGCTCTGCTTTTTCGATCATGCCCTTTCCCGCATTCGTTGCGCCGTCGGCGCGTAGTGGCAAAGTCATTCTGGTGTGCGCCGTCAGCTCCGTTTGCGCAGCATTGATCTTTTCGCCGAACCGCGCGAAGCATGCCGCCGATCAGGATGACGCAGCGGGCGCGCAATCCGCTTCGCTGAACCGCGAAGCCGTCGATACGACGCGTCACGCGCAGCCTGCATCGCCTGCCTCTGCTGTTGAAGCCGCGCCGCAACCCGTCGTCAGATCGGCGACCGTCAAGAGCAGCTTTGCGGAAGCGGCGCAGCGTCTCGGTCTCGACAGCCGCACCACGGCCTTGCTCGCGCACGCGTTCTCCGGCGAGATCGACTTTCACCGCGATCTCAAGCCGGGCAACACGATCAGCCTCGTCGTCGATCCGCCGGAAGCCGAAGCAACGGCGCAAGCGCCTTCCACCACGCCGCTCGCCGTGCGCATCGCAACGGGCACGACATCGCATGATCTGTTTCTCTATCGCAATCTGGACGGCAAGCCGTTCTATTACACGAAGGATGGTGCAAGCACGACGCCCACCTTCACGCGCTATCCGCTCGCCTACGAGCGCGTGTCGTCCGATTTCGCGCTGCACCGGCTCGACCCCGTCACGCACCGCTGGCAAAGCCACGACGGCGTCGATCTCGCCGCGCCCGCCGGCACGCCCGTTCATGCGACGGCACGCGGCACGGTCGCGTTCATCGGGCGGCAGACGGGCTATGGGAAAGTGGTCGTGCTGCGCAATCCGCCGCCGTATCAGACCGTGTTCGCGCACCTGTCACGCTTTGCGAAGGGCCTGCATCGTGGCGCACAGGTGCATCGCGGCCAGGTGATCGGCTATGTCGGATCGACAGGTTGGGCAACGGGTCCGCATCTGCACTATGAGGTGCATGTCGATTCCGTGCCGAAGGACCCGTTGACGGTCGCGCTTCCGGGCAACAATCCGCTCGATGCGACCGAACGCGCGCAGTTCGCAAAGGACGCCGACCGTCTCGCCGCGCTGCTTTGAGTGAGCGCATCTATTCATTCGCAGCAAACCCCTCACCGACGTGCTGAAACTTCATCTGTTCCTCACGCTTTTGCTGATCGCGAGCCTCTTGCCCGCGATTGCGCACGCAAAGCGTGCCGCCTTCAAACCCGCCGTACAGGCACGCGCTGCTATCGTCGTCGATATGACGACGGGCCGTACGCTCTACGCGAAACACGCCGACGAACGCCGGCCCATCGCCTCGCTGACGAAGCTGTTGACAGCGATGGTCACGCTCGACGCAAAACGCCCGATGATCAAACCGCTGCGCGTCACCGATGCCGACGTCGACCGGTTGAAATGGTCGCGCTCGCGCCTGCCCGTTCATTCGCTGCTGTTGCGCAGCACGCTGTTGCATATCGCGCTGATGTCGTCGGAAAACCGTGCGGCCTTTGCGTTGAGCCGCGACTATCCGGGCGGGCGGCCAGGCTTCGTGCGCGCGATGAACCACACGGCGCAGCGCCTGCGTATGACCCGCAGCCATTTCGTCGATCCGACGGGCCTGTCGCCGCACAACGTATCGACGGCGCGCGACCTCACGCGGCTCGTGCGCGCCGCGTACCGCTACCCCGTCATCCGCCAGTATTCGACGGCGCACCAGAAGCTGGTGCTGGGCGGCGACGGTCCGTTGATCTACCGGAACACGGACCCGCTCGTGCATCGCGCGTCGTGGCACGTCGGGCTGCAGAAAACCGGCTTCACCAACGAAGCCGGACACTGCCTGATCGTCGTCACGATGGTGCGCGGCCATCCCGTGCTGATCGTCGTGCTCGGCGCCCCCAACGCGCAGGCGCACTTCCAGGACGCCGTCGCTTTGCGCCGCTGGCTCATGACGGCGCAGCGTTAGCGGACGCACCGCGCGGCCTTTGAAGGGCCTGAACACGCGCGCCGCTGTACACTTCCGGGCAACGTCGCTCGCCGACGATTTCCCCGAGCAATGCACCATGGACCGCATCGACGCAATGAAGGTGTTCGTCGCGACGCTGGACGAAGGCAGTCTGGCGGGCGCGAGCCGCCGGCTCGGCCGTTCGCCCGCCGCGGTGAGCCGCGCCATTGCCTTTCTCGAAGCGCACGTCGGCTCGCCGCTCCTGCACCGCACCACGCGCACCATCAAGCTCAGCGAGGCGGGCGAACGCTATGCCGCCGCGTGCCGGCGGATCCTGACCGATCTGGAAGAAGCCGACCTGCTGGTGGCGGCCGAGCGCTCCGCGCCGCGCGGCCTGCTGAACATCACCGCGCCCGTCGCCGCGGGGCAGGACATGCTCCGCTCGATCCTCGACGACTTCATCGACGAGTACCCGGCCGTGTCGGTGCGCCTGCATATGCTCGACCGCCCCGTCAGTCTCGTCGACGAAGGCATCGACGTCGCGCTGCGCATCGCGCATCTGCCCGATTCGACGCTGATCGCGATTCCCGTCGGCGAAGTGCGGCGCGTCGTGACGGCGTCGCCGCGCTATCTGTCGAAACACCCGCAGATCCGCGAGCCAGCGGACCTCGAACAGCATCAGATCATTTCGATGACGCACTTCGGCGTCGACTCGTGGAGCTTCCCGTCTGCCGAGGGCTCGACCGTCGCGCAGGTCGTCCATTTCTCGCCGCGTCTGATCGTCAACAGCATCGACGCCGCCGTGGCGTCCGCCGTCGAAGGGCGTGGCGTCACGCGCATGTTCTCCTACCACGTCGCGCAGCAGGTGAAGGACGGACAGCTGCGCATCGTGTTGCGCGACAGTGAACACGCGCCGTTACCCGTTCATCTTCTGACCCCGCACGGGCGACTCTCGGTACCGAAAGTGCGCGCTTTCGTCGATTTCGCCACGCCGCGTTTGCGCCGGCATTTCAAGCAGTTACAGCGCATCACCGACGCACATTGAACCGTTTTACGGAAGAATGTCTGCCGTGTCGCGTGGATTCTCTCTGTGATCGACTCAATCTAGACTTGCTCCATCGACATCGGGCCGCGCGGCCCAACTGGATAAAGGAGCAGGTGAATGGGTGCCGAACAGAAAGTGGTGATCGTCACGGGCGCGTCGCAAGGCATTGGCGCGGGACTGGTCAAAGCGTATCGCGACCGCAATTTCCGCGTCGTCGCGACGTCCCGCTCGATCAAGCCAGGCGACGATCCTGACATCGCCACCGTGCAAGGCGACATCGCCGATGCGAAGACCGCGCAGCAGGTCGTCGCGATCGCGCTGGAGCGTTTTGGCCGGATCGATACGCTGGTCAACAACGCCGGCATTTTCATCGCGAAGCCCTTCGACGCCTACACGCCCGAAGACTACGACGCCGTCATGGCGACCAACGTCAATGGCTTCTTTCATATCACGCAGCGCGTGCTGTCGGAGATGAAAAAGAAACGCAGCGGCCATGTGGTGAACATCACGGCGAGCCTCGTGGACCGGCCGCGCGCTGGACTGCCCGCAGCGATGGCCGCGTTGACCAAAGGCGGGTTGAACGCCGTGACGCGATCGCTGGCAATCGAATATGCGCCGCTGGGCATTCGCGTGAATGCCGTCGCGCCCGGCGTCATCAAAACGCCGATGCATCCGCGCGAACGCCACGAAGCCCTCGCGCGCTTTCATCCGATCGGGCATCTCGGTGAAGTGACGGATATTGCGGAAGCCGTGCTTTATCTGGAATCGGCGGGTTTCGTGACGGGCGAGATCTTGCACGTCGACGGCGGCAGCAACGTCGGTTCCTGAGAGATCGAACATCCCCTGAATGGCATCCTCGTTGTTAGTTAGTTCGGATGCCATATTATTTAGCCCTCACTTGAAGTAAATGTTTAATTTTGAGGAGTCGCAGCAGGCAGTCGCGACAGCAGCACGGAGATAACCATGCAGGACGCAGCGATCAGGATCACGAAGCCACCCACCTTCAACATTGCGCGCGGCACTGTGGCAGGCGCGAGCGCGAGTCTCGTCGGGATTGGCCTCGCGCGCTTCGCGTACACGCCACTGCTGCCTGCCATCATCGACGCGCACTGGTTTGCAGCATCGACGGCCGCATATCTCGGCGCAGCGAACCTGGGCGGCTATCTGGCGGGCGCGCTGCTCGGCGGCTATCTCGCGAAGCGCGCCAATGCGACACACGTATTGCGAGTGATGATGCTGCTCGCGACGATTGCCTTCGTCGCGTGCGCGTTTCCGCTGTCGTTCTCGTGGTTCTTCGTATGGCGCTTCGCGTCGGGTCTTTCGGGCGGCGCACTGATGGTGCTGGCTGCGCCGACCGTGCTCGCGCATGTGCCGCCGTCGCGCCGCGGCCTGGTGAGCGGCGCGATCTTCGCGGGCATCGGCCTTGGCATCGCGGCATCCGGCACGATCGTGCCGCTGCTGCTTCGCGAAGGCGTCACGCAAACCTGGCTCGGCCTCGCAGCGATTGCACTGCTGCTGACCCTTGCCGCATGGAACGGCTGGCCGAAGCATGACACGCCGGCTCACGCAGCGCCCACGCATCATACGAAGCACCGGAAGCACAGCGGCTTCACCTTGCGCGCGCTGTACGCGGAGTACGCGCTCAACGCGATCGGCCTCGTTCCGCACATGTTGTTTCTCGTCGATTTCGTGTCGCGCGGTCTCGGCAAGGGGCTCGATACGGGCGCGCAATACTGGGTGTTGTTCGGCCTCGGCGCCATCGCCGGTCCGCTGTTGAGCGGACACCTCGCCGACCGCGCGGGCTTCGGCCCTGCGCTGCGTGTCGCGTTCGTGATCCAGATCGTCGCTGTCGCTTTGCCGCTGATCGGCACGAGCCCTCCTCTGCTGATCGTGTCCAGCGTGCTGATGGGCGCCTCGGTGCCGGGCATCGTGCCGCTCGCGCTCGGCCGCGTGAACGAACTGCTCGCACATCATCCTGCCGCGCAAAAAGGCGCATGGAGCACGGCCACCACCGGCTTCGCAGTGTTGCAGGCGGGCGCTGCCTACGGCATGTCATTCCTCTTCACGCAGAACGGCGGCAATTATCAGATGTTGTTCGCGATCGGCGCGGCGGCGCTCGCACTTGCGCTGTCCCTCGACCTGTTCGCCGCGCTGCGCGGCGACCCGAAGAACAGTTAAGGCTTTCCTGCAACACTTGATCGAAGGAATCTCAGCATGAACCAGCCCACGACCACCGTTGCGATGCGCACCGCGCCGGAAGTCGCCTCACCCGGCTACACGGAGCGCAATCAGCAGCACTGGATGCGCAACCTGTTTGTCTGCGTATTCGGCTCTTTCACGACGCTTGTCAGCCTCAGCATGCTGCTGCCGTTTCTGCCGCTCTATGTGAAGCAGCTCGGCGTCGAATCGCAGGCGGAAGTCATCCAGTGGTCCGGCGTCGCGTTCGGCGCAACGTTCCTCGGCACGGCCGTCACCGCGCCGCTGTGGGGACGTCTGGCCGACCGTTATGGCCGCAAGCCGATGCTGATTCGCGCCGCCGTCGGCATGGCCGTGGTGATGTCGCTGATCGGCATGGCGCACAACGTGTACGAACTCGTCGGCCTGCGTCTGATCGCGGGTCTGGTGGGCGGCTACGCGTCGGCATCGACCGTCATGGTCGGCACGCAGGCGCCGCGCGAGCGCGCCGGCTGGGCGCTCGGCCTGCTGTCGACGGGCGCGCTCGCAGGCGCGCTGGTCGGACCGCTGATCGGCGGTTTTCTGCCGGGCTGGCTCGGCATCCGCGGCACGTTTTTCGCGGGCGGCGCGGTGATCGCCGTGGCGGCGCTGCTGACGATCTTCGTCGTCAAGGAAGACTTCCGCCCCGCTACCGATTCGAAGCGCAAAGCCGCCAGCGGCGCGACGGCCGCGCACTCGACTCGCACTCACTATGCGGTAATCGGCGCATTGCTCGCGACGGCCATGATGGTGCTGCTCGCCAACATGTCGATCGAGCCGGTGATTACCGTGTACGTCGGCAGCCTCGGCGTCGGGCCGGATCAACTGGCGCGCATCGCGGGTGTCGTGATGGCGTGCTCCGCGTTCGGCAGCATGCTGACGGCAGCGCGGCTCGGCGCGCTCGCGGACCGGATCGGCGGGTGGAATGTGATCATTGGTTGCCTGATCGTTACGGGCCTCGTGATGCTGCCGCAAGCGTTCGTTCATCAATGGTGGCAGCTGGCGGCGCTGCGCGCGTTGATGGGCATGTCGCTCGCGGGCCTGTTGCCCGCCATCGCGAAGCTCGCGCGCCATGCCGTGGATGAAAGCAAGACGGGTCAGATGCTTGGCTATCTGCAATCCGCGCAGTTCAGCGGACAGGTGATCGGCCCGGTGATCGGTGGACAGATTGCCGTCCACTTCGGCATGCATTCCGTGTTCTTCGTCACCGGCTCGCTGCTGGTGGTGTGCGCGGGGTTCGCGCAATGGGCGCGCGGACGCTAACTGCGTTTGCTCCTGGATGCACGCGTTGGCGATCTTGTGCGTATACTTCGCGGGTAGACTTTCGAAGCATCCGCAACTTCGCGACATCGCAGTCATTCGGGAGCGACAGTCATGTTCATTGCAATGAACCGGTTCAAAGTGGCGTTGGGTTCGGAAAGCGCCTTCGAGGAAGTATGGACTACGCGGGACACGCATTTGAAGGACGTGCCCGGCTTCATCGAATTTCATCTGTTGAAGGGACCGCAACGCGACGACCACGTGCTGTATTCGAGTCACACCGTGTGGGCGAATCGCCCGGCGTTCGAGGCGTGGACGCAGTCGGACGCGTTTCGCGCCGCACACCGGAATGCGGGGACCGAGACGCGTGCGCTCTATCTCGGGCATCCGGAGTTCGAGGGATTCGAGGTGCTTCAGACCGTCAAGTGACGCGTGGCGGACATCGTGCACGCGGGCCCTCCCGTTTTTCAGACGCAAGACGATCGTTACGCGTTCGGCAATTCCGCGATTGCGCTGCACTGGACGATTGCCGACCGCTCTCTATGCGATGTTTCCCTGGTCGATCGCGCGCACGAACGCACGTCGGTTATCGATGCACCGTTCGTTCTCACCTTTGCCGATGGCCGCACGCTTGACGCAGCCAGTTTGCGACTCGTCGCGCCGCTGCGCGAAGAAGCACTGCCTGCGAATCCAGATGCGCTGAGGAAAGCCGAACGGGTTGCTGGAACACGCGTCATTGCCACGCTCGGTGATAACGAGCGTCGTTTGCGTGTCGAATGGAGTGTGGAGCAGCGCGAGGACTCGCGCTATCTTCGTCAGTGTCTGTCCATTACTGCGCTATCGCAGGACGAGCAGATCGCGTCTGTTTCGCTATTGCATGCGCAGACGTCCGATGCAAGAAAAGCCGGCGACCTCGCAGCCGTGCCGATTATCGACGGCAATCTCTACCTGGGCTTGGAGCTTCCGATGTCGGAAGCCGAGGTGCGTGACGGCGTTGCCCGCTTCACCGTAAGCCGCGCGCTGCCGCTCGAAAAAGGGAAAACGCTCGCTTATTCGACAGTCGCCGGTGTGTTTCGCGAAGGCCAGTTGCGCCGCGACTTCGCGGTCTATATCGAGCGCGAACGGGCGCGTCCCTACCGTCCGTTTCTGCACTACAACTCGTGGTACGACATCGGCTTTCTGACGACGTACACGCAGAATCAGGCCATCGAACGCATTCACGCCATCGGCCATGAACTGCACGAAAAGCGCGGCGTGCAACTCGATTCCTTCCTGTTCGACGATGGCTGGGACGACTACAGCGGCAACTGGTCATTCAGCCCTGCGTTTCCCGATGGTTTCCTGCCTTTGAAAGACGCCACCGCGCGATATGGCGCCGAGCCTGGCGTCTGGTTGTCGCCATGGGGCGGCTACGGGCCGCCGCGAACGGAACGCGTGACGCGTGGCCGTGCAGCCGGATACGAGACCATTGGCGACGGATTCCCGCTCTCGGGCCCGAAGTACTATCGCCGCTTCCATGAAGTTGCGATGGATCTGCTCACGCGGCACGGCGTCAATCACTTCAAGCTCGACGGCACGGGCAACGCGAACACGGTCGTGCCAGGCAGCCGCTTCAACAGCGATTGGGACGCGGCTGTCGAACTCATCGAAGCAATGCGCCGCGTCAAGCACGATGTGTTCGTCAATCTCTCGACAGGTACACTGGCGTCGCCGTTCTGGCTGCGCCATGTCGATTCGATCTGGCGCGACGGCGCGGATTATGGTTTTGCCGGCACAGGCAGTGATCGCGAGCGCTGGATCACGTATCGTGATGCGCAAACGTATCGGAATGTCGTGTGTCGAAGTTCGCTGTTCCCACTCAATTCGCTGATGCTTCACGGCATCATCTACGCACAGGAAAATACCCGTCTCAATAGCGATCCCACTCATGCATTTCCGCATGAAGTGCAATCGTATTTCGGCAGCGGCACGCAATTGCAGGAACTGTATGTCACGCCGTCCCTGCTCGATGAGCATGACTGGGACGTGCTCGCGCAGGCTGCCCGCTGGGCGCGCGCCAATGCTGACGTACTGAGCGATTGCCACTGGATCGGCGGCGCGCCGGACGAGCTTGAAATCTACGGATGGGCTGCGTGGACGCCATCTAAGGCGATCGTCACATTGCGCAATCCGGATGATCGCGCGAACGACTTTGTGCTCGATCTGAGGACGCATCTCGAACTGCCGGATGGTGTTCAAGGCCCGTTCTCCGCACGCTTTCCGTTTTTCGACCGTGAGGCGAACGTGCCGACGCTATGGAGCGCGGACCGCCCGCAAGCGATTCGCCTCGATCCATTTCAGGTTCTGACGATCGAATTGTCACCAATATCATCTGGCGGCCTATGAGAGAGTCGATGCCAGACTGACCGGCTTTGCTTCCAACTGATGCAGATCGAAGATCAACACCGTATTGTCGCCAGGCTTCAGCCACGGCGCCGGGCAATAGAGCCGCTTCTGCGGGCCAATATTCCAGTAGCGGCCGAGATTATGCCCGTTGACCCAGACCATGCCTTTGGTCCATTCGCTCACGTCGAAATAGACGTCACCGATCGTATCGATTGACAGTGTCGCAATGAAGAAGAGTCCCGCTTTATCGGGCTTTGAACACAGCGGGCGCAAGTTCTCGACAAACGTTCGATCCATCGGCAGGAGCACGACCTTCCACTCTGTCAGCACCTCGCGCGCACCCGTGGCACGATGCAGGACGACCGGTCCGGTAATGCCCTTCCGGTCGATCATCGAATGCCCGTAGTTCACCCGCCCCATGCCTTCGACAAGAATCTCCAGCATTGGGGATTCATCCGCCACTGATGAAGCACCAGGCAACGTAACCGGCTCGCGATACACCACCTTCAGCGGCAACGCGCGTTCTTCCGGCATACGCGTGCGCGACACGCCTCCTGCGTATCGATCGTCGATAAAAACGGTCGCGTAGTCGTGAACATCGCTGATGTCGAGAGAACCGCTTTCATTGAGCACAAGACTCTTTCGATACAGTACAAAACCAAACGCCTGACCATACATTTCAAATGACTGCGGATGCGTTGTTTGTGCGGAAGGGAGAGCAACGGGAAGATTGTCCCAGATGGATGCATAGCGTTGCGGCATCAACTGGCGAGTCCCGTTCGCGTCCGTCACAGCAATCGTTGCGATAGGCGAAGGCACTGGCGGCAAAGGCGTCGACAGATATCTGGCAATGATGCTGCGGTACTTCATATAGCGTTTTGTGGCCACACCTTGTTCGCTGACAGGCGCCGCATAATCGTAGCTGGTGATGTCGGGCTGATACTCGCCCGAGTCCGCATCCACGTTCGCGCCTGCATAAAAGCCAAAGCTCGTGCCGCCATGAATCACATAGAGATTGAACGACAGGTTCTTGCGCATCAATTCATCGAGCGTGGCGGAAAGATCGACGGAGGTGCCTTGAAATGCATGCTCGCCCCAGTGTGTGAGCCAACCCGGATACACCTCGCCGGCCATCGCCGGCACGGACGGAAACGCCTTGCGCGCGGCTTCGATCTGCGCCGCGTTGCCGTTGCTCAATGCAATCGCGCCACCGGCGACATTCGACCGGTTCTGCTGCAATTGAACGAGACCGTCTTCCGTAAAGAACGGTCCATGGATTCCGCCATGAATCCAGAATTGCCTTATTTCCTCCAGATACGCGGCATTACTGTCGAATGATCCGAACTCATTTTCGATCTGGATCATCAGAATCGGGCCACCATTTTCCGCCAGCAGGGGTTTGACGCGCGGCGAGAGTTCGTTGATATAGCGCTCGACAGCGTGCATGTAGCGCGGATCCGTAGCGCGGTCCGTGCGCAGCCGGATATTCGGATACTTCAACAACCAGGACGGAATGCCGCCAAGATCCCATTCCGCGCACACGTAAGGACCGGGTCTGAACAGCACCCACATGTTCTCCGCCTGGCAAAGGCGGATGAATGCCTCGATGTCGCGATTGTCCGTGTGAAAGTCGAACGTACCTTCGGTTGGCTCGTGATAATTCCACATCACATACAACGCAATGGTGTTCATCCCCATTGCCTTCGCCATCTGGATGCGATGCCGCCAGTATTCAACGGGAATGCGCGCAGGATGCAATTCACCACTTCGGATCTGAAATGGTGTGCCGTCGAGCAAGAAGCCATCGCCGTTCGCAGCAAAACTGAAGACGTGCGGTCCATTCGGCCCGACCGTGCTTGCCTCTTGCGTGGACGCTTGTTTTTTCATGTCACTCTGCTCCGCAGACGGAAGACTGACTTACGTTGCATTGGCAATCGGCTTGCAAAGCCGGCGATGCCAGAACGCATGTTCGAGCAGAGTATCAGGATAAACCCGTCGGCGGCGACGGCAACTACAGCACGCTTGGGCAAACGCTATTGAGGCGTCGGTGCGTCCTCACGGATCAATTGGCGGCGCTTCAGTTCGGCCCAGAATTCTGCTGGTATGTCGGCCCGGAAGGTTTGAAGGTTGTCTTCGAGCTGTGCAACCGTGCGCACACCAGGAATGTTGGTAGGAATCGCAGGATGGCCGAGGACGAATTGCAGTGCAGCGGCCTTGAGCGGGACCGAGTAATCCCGGCACACCTGCTCCATCTTGCGCACGCGTTCCAGAATGGGTTCCGGCGCTGGCGCGTAGTTGTATTTCGCGCCGGGCACCGCGCCCGTCGCGAGAATGCCGCTGTTGTAGCCGCCGCCGAGAATCACCGACACTTGCTTCTCTTCGCATAGCGGCAGAAAGCCGTCCAGCGCGTCCTGCTCGAGCAGCGTGTAGCGGCCGGCCAGCAGCAGGCAGTCGAAATCCTGGCGGCGAATGGCTTCGTGCGCGACCTGCCACTCGTTGACACCGAGCCCTACCGCCTTCACGACACCTTCATCACGGAGCTTCAGCAATGCTTTCGACGCGCCCGCCATCGCAGCCTCGAACATCTCGGGCTGGCGCGCTCCGTGGGTGAAGACATCGATGTCGTGGATCAACGCGATATCGATGTGCTCCAGCGCAAGACGCTGCAGACTGTCTTCGATAGAGCGCATCGTACCGTCGTAGCTGTAGTCGAAAACGAGTTCAAATGGCAGCCCATCGACCCACGGCGCGAAGTCGATTTCGGCGCGCTTGCGCGGCTTCAGAATTCGCCCTACCTTCGTGGACAGCACAAACTGGTCGCGTGGATACCAGCGCAGTCCCTGCCCGCATCGCGCCTCGCTCAACCCATGCCCATACATCGGGGCGGTGTCGAAGTAGCGTACGCCCGCATCCCACGCCGCCTTGATCAACGAGGCCGAATCCTCTTCGCTGATCGGCCTGAAGATATTGCCGATCGGCGCGGCGCCGAAGCCCATTACGGTTGTCTCAAGCCCTGAACGTGGCCATTTACGCTTCGCTACGGGATTCATCCTTGTCCTCTTTCATGGTTGAAGTTGCGCGTTGTGTGATGGTACAAACGCCCTTCACTTGACCTTTGCAGCGGCAGCCAGCTTGCGCACGCCCTCTTTGGGATCTTCGTTCGAGTTCATGAAATTCGTCACGACGTCGGTAATGGCACCCGCGGTAACCGGCGACTGGAGTTCACCGAAGGCCAACGACGGCAGGAACCCGCCAGATTGAATCGTCGCCTGCTCGTCTGCGCGTGATTTTTTTGCGCAGCTATCGAACTTGTCCATCGGCACATCCAGCCTCACAGGAATAGAACCCTTGTACAGACTGAACTGCTGCTGAAAATCGACGGACATGATCGTTTTGGCAAGCGCAAGCTGTCCCGGTGTCGCATCCTTTTTGCCGTTCTGCTGATAGAACACGAATGTGTCCGCCGTGTATGTGTAGGCATTCGACGTGCCGGGCGCCGCCGCGCAGATATAGTCGACATCCGCCTTCTTGTTCGCATTGGCGAACTCGCCCTTTGCCCAGTCGCCCATGAACTGCATGCCGCCCGAGCCGGAAATCACCATCGCCGTTGCGAGATTCCAGTCGCGGCCGTGATACCCCTTATCGAAGTATGTCCGGATCTTCTGGACAGTCTCGAACACCTGCACCATCTGCGGTGACGTCAGCGTCTTCTGATCGAGATCGACGAGTGCTTTGCGGTAGAAGTCCGCGCCCTGTGACAGCACGACCGTCTCCCAGATCGTCATATCCTGCCAGGGTTGACCGCCGTGCGCGACGGGCGTGATGCCCGCGGCGCGAAACTTGTCCGCGAGCGCGAAGAACTCCGGCCACGTCGTGGGCGGCTTACCGCCGACTTTGTCGAGGTCCGCCTTGTTGATCCACAGCCAGTTGATACGATGCACGGAGAAAGGCGCGGCCACATAGTGACCGCCCGCCTTCACGGAACTGTCTATACGCGCAGGCGTATGCGCTTTCCAATCGGTCGCGGACTGGTCGATTGTGACCAGCGAGCCCTGCTCCGCCCAGTCCTGAATCAGCGGCCCCTTGATCTGCGCGGCCGACGGCGCGTTGCCCGAGATAACCTGCGTCTTCAGTGCCGTCATGGCCGCCGCACCCGCGCCTCCCGCGATGGCGAAGTCTTTCCACTCGTAGCCCTGTTTGCTCATATCGTCCTTGAGCACCCGGATTGCTTTCGATTCGCCGCCCGAGGTCCACCAGTGCAATACCGAGATCTGTTCGGCGGCGAGTACACCATGCGTACCGGCGATAAGCAGCGCGGCAGCCGTCGCCACCGATGTCAGTGATCGTTTCATTGCAGTCTCCGAATTTTTCTTTATGGTTTGAGCGACGCATGCGCAATCAGAATGACCCCGCGTGCGTGCCCATTTCAATTACAGATCGAACCCGAGTTGGGCCTTGCCAAGCGGCGTCAGGTCGTCGGTTGCCGCGCGGCCGGTGAAATCGACTTCAAAATGGTCAGTCGGGAAATCAGGCGGGCTTTCGCCTTTCAGGAAGCTCGGCAACTGACGCTTCAGATACGCGTCGTTCTTGGCGCACGCCGGCACCGAGGCGATATACATCACATTGCTGTAACCCGCGCCCTTATGCTCGTCTTCGACTGCATGGATGACGTCGCTGTGCCAGAACACGGTGTCGCCCGCTTCCATTTTGGGAATCGACGACAGCGCCTCGAACAGGGGTGCATGAAATTCCGGCTTGATCGAGAGCGCCCGCCCCGGCATGGCCCCGCAAAGATCGTCCTCGGCGACATCGTCCTGAAGTGCTCGCAGCAGGATGTACACCATCGAATTCGCAATCGGCACGAGTTGCAGCGTGCCGTCGCCAGGGCCTTGCGGCGTCAAGGCCGTCCAGCCCTGGAAGGTGCGGAACATCGAGCAGACGGCGGGCGACGCGATCTCCTCTACATCGGTCCGGAAAGCGGCGTCGAACGCATCGTAATCGCGCCAGTTGCCCGAAAACACGTGGCGGTACACCTTGCGAAAATTGCTCTCGATCCAACGCTCGACCGACCCGCCGTCGCAGTGCGCCGACAAGCCGAGCGACGCCGAGCCAGGCGGCCGCCGACGCAGACGGTCGGCATACACGGGCACATGCTCCGGATTGAAATGAACACGTCCGTCGCTTTCGTTTCGCCAGAGTTTGTTGAGGAACACGCGTGCGGCCGTCAGCGATTCCGACTGACGCGCCAGCACTTGCGGCTTCGACCAGTACACGCCGTAGATCTGCGGCTTGCTCGATGCCAACTGGCCGAAATATTTGTCCTCGGCGCGGTTTTCGAGGCGCTTGTCGAGATGGTTTCGCTCGACGTAGTGGGCGATATCGTCGTCCCAGCTCTGCACCAGCGCGCGGGGAAAGACATTACGAATCACACACGCGCCGCGTGACTTGACGAGCGCGATCTGCTCCGCAGTCACACATTGCCCGGCGATGTCGGAGAACTGAATCTCGGGAATGACGTTTTCCCCACGATCGCGCTGCCCGGCAATCCGCTTCGCCTCTTCGCCGATCGCTTTCTCGACTTCGGCGAAGACCTCGCGGTAATTCGGCAATGCCGCGCGTAGCTCCTTTTTTGCCTGCCGGATTGCGCCCGGCAAGTCATCGATTTCCAGCGCCATGATCGTCTCCGTTTGCATTTCGTGTCCGGTAGCATAAGACGCGTACGCAAGCCGTAGTGATACTATTCAGGCAATTCATTTGCGTTTTCGGCCATAAAGCCGGCCTACGAGCATGTCGAGTCGGCGAGGACTGTTCGGTCCGGGTTTACCATCGGCGGCTTCCGCGTATTCCAGCCCGGGAGACTGAATTTTTAGCGTTTCGGGAAGTAAATCGACGAAAACTCTCTTCCGTCCATGAAAGCCACCTATGAACACGTCGACTTCGGCGCAAGTTGTTCAGTCAGGGTGTACAACCGCCGCCTGCCTCGAATTCCATTCGAGCGGCACCACCACCCTGAGTACGAGCTGACTCTGACGATGAACAGCCAGGGCAAGCGCTACATCGGAGACTCGGTCGCAGTCTATGGCGACGACGATCTGGTGCTTGTCCCGCCAGATTTGCCTCACACATGGTCGTCGAACCGCTCCATCGACCCTTTACAGCCGCAAGTAGCTATCGTCGTATGGTTTGATGGCGGGTGGGTGCAACGGCTTGCCGACCTGTGCCCGGAGTACGCCGACCTGCGCAACCTTCTCCGGCGCGCCGCTTGCGGACTGAGTTTCCAGCAAGGCGCCGGTACGCAGATGCGCGCGCAGCTCGACCGGTTGCTCTCGGCCAACGCGCGAGAACGGCTGACCGCTGTGCTCGATATTCTCATCCTGCTTTCGGACTTGCCAGGCGAAGCGCTAACGTCGCCAAGCGCCTTCGACGCGCGCGCAGGCACGACTTCGGCATACGGGCCGGACCGGCTCAACCGGGTGCTGTCGTTGATCGACACGCAATTCACGCATCCACTGAAGCTCGGGACACTCGCGAAGGCCGCCGGGATGTCTGAACGAACGTTGACGAGGCACTTTACTCAGCACCTCGGGGAAAGCGTAGGCGCATACATTGCTCGCGTGCGCATCGGTCACGCGTGTCGGATGTTGGCAGACACAGCGTTGCCAATATCGGTAGTCGCTAGTCGATCGGGGTTTCCAAATCTGGCAAACTTTAACCGCCAGTTCAAGATGACGAAACAGATGACTCCAATCGTATACAGGAAGCAATTTTCCGGAACGAAGAACGAAGCGTCACCGTCGCTCACAGAGCGATCACCTTCTCTTGATTCGAAGCAAAGAGTGTCGAAACGACGCAGCCGCGCTCCCACGTAACCGTACCTGAACCAGGGTGAGACAGTTGAGACGCGCTTGGCCGCCGTTCACGCTATCGTAGCCTCGAATGTCAGGTACCGAGTGAACGACTACGCGCGACCCGGAAGAGGCCATCGCAGAAAGCCAAAGCGGACACGCGCGCGTTCAACGGCTATGCATACTGCGGGAACAGGCGAATCGAATTGTCGTAGAAGATGCTCGTGCGAGTTGCGGCATCGAGTACATCTGTCCCGTCGATACGCGCCAGCAATGCCTCGCACACGGGCGCAGGCGTGAATGGATAGTCGCTGCCATAGTGCACGCGCGCCGGATCGGCGACTTGCAGCAGCGCCGATAACAACGTCGGAACTGGCGCGCCCGCGAGATCGAAGTGCAGCTTTCGCATCGCGTCGCGCATCGACGGCACTTCCTCATCGCCTTTCTGTAGCAGCGGACGGAACATTTCGACACGCTCGGCTAGCGCAGGCAGCGCAGCGCCCGCATGCGGCACGATGAATCGGATCTCGGGATAGCGAAGCGGCACACCTGAAAGCACCAGGTCCGTAATCGAACGCGTGGTTTCGAACATGAATTCGAGCATCGGACGCGGATAGCGTTCGTCGAGGCGCGCACAGCACTGGCATGACGCTGACGTCGGATGCACGAACACCACCGCGCGCCGGCTATTCAGCCCGGCATAAAACCGTTCGAGACGCGGATCGCCCAGATACATGCCGTGATGATTCGTTTCCACGACGATGCCATCGGCGTGCAGTACGTCGAGCGCGTAGAGCGCTTCCGTAACGGCGCTCCCGGTATCCGGCAACGGCACGGAGGCGAAGAAACCGAACCGCCCCGCGTGTGCCTGGGTAAGCCGCCTTCCCTCTTCGTTGATGCGTCTGCTGAGACGTCGCGCATCCTCGTCATTCCCGAAATGCACACCCGGCGACGATGCCGACAATATCGATGTCGACACGCCGAGCCTGTCCATCGTTTCCAGATGCTGTTCCGCGGTCCACTCGGGCAAATAGGGCATGCCATCCGGGTTCTGCTGCCCCGCGCGAATCAGCGCCTCGCGATAAAACGACGGAATGAAATGCGCGTGGACGTCGATCTTTTTCTGCGGCTTCGGTGATGCGTCGTGCGCGGACGCTGTGGGATGATTCATACGTTATCTCCGGGTTGAATGATCAGCGATGAGGCTTGAGTGGATCGCGCCTGGCGTCAGTAAGGCCGGTCCTGCAGCCGGATGTCGTCGCGAACCGCCTTTACGCCATCGACGCGACGTGCGCTTTCGACAGCAAGCGGAATCTGGCTGGCGTCGGGCACTGCACCCGTCAGGATCACATTGCCATTCACCGCCTTGACGAACAGCCCCGTCGAATCGAGGCCGCGTGTGCGAGCGAGCGCCTTGAGCACACGCTTCGCGAGAAGACGGTTCTCCGCACGGGCCGCCTTCCCGGACACCGCGCCGGATGCGGCGTTGCCCCCCGCTGATGCCGGTTGCGCCATCGCCAGCTGGCCGGCCGATGCGGCAATGAGGACGACAGTCATCGTCAGAAGTCTGATTGTTTTCATGTTGGTCCTGTGTGTCAGAAGCGGGTCGTCATGCCGATCGTCACGCCTGTGCTCGCCGTGCTCGACGGGCTGCGCGAGAACAGCGCGAGATTGAGCGGCTCCGTGCGGTAGGCGCCTGTGAACGTGTTGCGATCCACCTCCAGATAGACGTTGGTGCGTTTCGACAGAAAATAGTCGACGATGCCGTAGTACGTGTTCTTGTGCCCGCTCGCGCCGCGCACGTTACCGAGATTGCTTGCGATATCGTCGTAGTACGCAGCCGTCAGCACGAGCGCGGGCGTCACCTGCCACATGACCCCGCCCTGCGGCACGCTGTCCCGGCGTTGCGAACTGTTGGCGCCCTCGCCGCCGCTCACCATCAACTGGAAATACGACATGTAGAGACGCGCGGGGCCGATCTGCCAGTAGCCGCCGGCCTGCCAGGTTTGCGCGAACTGTGACGCATCGGCGCTATACGTTCTTTGATAGCTCGCGCCGCCATACAACGGTCCTGTCTGATAGGTGAGCGACACCGCGTAATTACTCCCCGCGCGCGTGTTGCCCGCGACGCCGCCGAACGAGTAACTCGCGCCGAGGCCTGCGCCGCCAATCCGCGTCTTGTACTTCACCATGTTGTTGAAACGCGTATCGCCGACGAAGAAGTTCGTCCCCGTCAAAGCGTCCGGCGTGATCGCAGCCGTCGATCCGATCACGCGGCTCGGGTCGAGATCGACAATCAGATCTTCTGCGACGTTCAGCTGCCGCCCCAAGGTCAGCTGCCCAAACTTGCCCGTTACACCGACATAAGCAGCGGCGTCGAACAGCGTGTCGGTCTTGCCGAGTGCGCCTGTGCCCGTCGAAAAGCTGTTCTCCAGCAGAAAGATCGCACTGATGCCGTCGCCGAGATCCTCGACGCCGCGAAGCCCGAAGCGGTTCTTGCTCTCGATGCTCGAAAACTGGACCGCGCTGCCGCCCTTCAGGTTGTTCACCCATCGGACGCCGCCGCCCGCCGCACCGTACAACGTGACGATCGACTGCGCGTGTCCGCTTCCTGCCACCATCACCAACGACAACACCAGCATCCGCTTATTCATATAGTCATCCTAACGAACGTGACGATACCTGCCCCACGTTTTAACGGGAGCGATCGGGCTCTATATTGCGTTTATGGCGCCGGTATTCGCGGTTGTGAATACCGGCCGTCGAAACAGGCTGCTACATCAGCGGGTTTCCTTGAGCCAACGCTCGTCGGCGAGGAGAAGCGGCTGAACCGTCTCGGGGCGATCTTCGCCGGGAAGATCGTCGCGTGGTGCGACGCCCGTTTGCTCCAGCAGATATGACAGAAAGCGATAACTGGAGCGATAGCGTGCAAGCCGCACCTCGTCGAGTGCGACGTGCTGCGACGGACTGACGGGTACCAGAAGATCGCGCAAATACACAATGCCCATCCGCGAAATACGCCACTCGCCGTCGCGCCTCTCCAGTCTTTCGTGCAGTCGCGAATGCGCCGTCAACTCGAGTTCGACGCCATCCAGTTGCGTACGCAGGCACACGGCGCAGCCCGTCATCGCCAGCGCACGCTTGCCGTTGAGCGACACCAGCGTCGGCCCCATCTGATGCGCCGAATGACGGCCCGCTTCGTATAAGCGCCGCGATGCCGCGACGAACTCCCCACCGCTGCCTTGGAACCAGGATAGATCGACCACTGCATCGTCGTGATACATCCTCTGCATGTCGTCCCAGCGCGACTGATCGCGATATGCGCGTTCGCGTTGCACGACCTCGGTGATCTCGGCCTTGTCGATGAGTTGTTGCAGTTTCGTCTCCATCACATTTCCTTTTTATAATCAGGTAGGGTTGTCTCGGTGCTGACTGGCATCATGCGTAACGCGCCGCTTCCCAGATACAGGCGCACACGCGGCAATCCGATCGCGAGACAGCCACTCACGATGACAGCCACGATCACGGGATACAACGGCGCGGATAATCCAAACTCGCGAACCAGCCACGACAGCACGACGGGACACAAGCCGGCAAACAGCGCAGCGCCGACGTTATAAGGCACGGCGTAGCCGCTTTGCCGGACACTCGTGGGAAACAGCGATGCCGTCAGCCCCGGAACCTGGGCGATGATCGAGGCCACCGCCGCGCCTTCCACGCAGAACAACGGAGCCAGCGCGTCGTGCGCCGCCACGACACCCGGCAGCATGTGAAAGAACCAGATGGCAGCCAGCAGGTTCAGCACAGCGCCGATTGCAAGCATCCGCGCCCATCCCAGACGATCGCTGACGCGCCCCCACAGCGGCATGCTGACTGCGAGCGCGAGCGTGCCCCAGATATTGGCATGCAATACATCCTGGCGTGGCACCTGCCAGGCCGTGACGATCATTGCAGGCACGAACTGGAAAAAGAGCGTCACCAGAACCGCCATCACGAACATCAGCGAAAGACCGAACAGGCACGCCCCTGCGTGGTCGGTCAGCACCGCCTTCAATGGCGTCGCTGCGGGTTTCCGCTCCACTTGACGCATCTGCGCATACAGAGGCGATTCTTCGAGATGCCTGCGCAGCCAGGCCGCCGCCAGCCCGAACACGCCACCCGCGAGAAACGGCAGACGCCACGCGAGCGACGGCATGTCCAGCTTTGCCGCGATGATCGCCGCCAGCGCCGCGGCGCCCGTGCCCAGTACAAGACCCAGATGCACGACGCCATGCAGCGTGCCGCTCGTCGCGCCAAGCCGCGTCGGCGATGCGTGCTCAGCGGCAAACACGGCTGCACCCGGCAGTTCACCGCCTACCGCGCAACCTTGCAAAGCGCGCAGCGTCAACAACATGATGGGCGCCAGCATGCCCGCCTGCTCATACGTCGGCAGCACGCCGATGAGGAAGGTCGGCACGGCCATCAGAATGATCAGGAAAATAAACATCTTCTTGCGCCCGACGGTGTCGCCGAAATGCGCCATGACGATACCTGCGACAGGACGCACCAGATAACCGATCGCAAAGATCGCGAACGTTTCGATCTGTCGGGTCCACGGCGAGACGTCGGGTGGAAAGAACGCGTCACCCAAGGCCGTGGCGACGAAGAGATACACCACGAAATCGTAAAACTCCAGCATCGCGCCGAGGGCTGCGAGGCCCACCATGCGTGCTTCCCGTCTGTTCAGCATTGTTGTCTCCTGCTCCTCATTGGCGATGGTCTGCATGCATGTAACGCCGCCTGCAGCGATTCGCGCGTCCTGTGCCGTTCTTACCCGCGATTTTCATCCGTGCCGGACCGGCATTCCGCACGGTTGATATTCTTGTCATTTTTGATGATTACATCAATAAAAAGCGTTTAGGTGTATTCCCGCAAGCGTCGGCAGTTCGCTCGGCGTGGGGACGACGAGAATTACGCCGATGGTAAGATCGACCTCGCAAGCCAGAAGGGCTTCGCCAGAACGCAAGCGGACTACCTGGAAACGTGAGAGAGATGCCGGAACAGAAGACGCAACGCAAAGCGGTCGCAGCTAAAACCGCCAGGCCAAGGAAATCGGGCTCCACGGTCGTGGAGCCGGCCGCGACGGATACACCCGCTCAGCCCACACGGCGGCCAAACGAAAAAGTGCGGGCGCGGATGCGCTCCCGGCTCATGACCGCCGCACGGGCCGTGATGTCCCGCAAGGGAATCGAAGGCACGGCGATCAACGACATCACCGACGAAGCGCAAGTCGCGTTCGGCTCGTTCTATAACTACTTTTCCAGCAAGGAAGAAGTCGCGCGCGCCATCTTCGTCGAAGACGTGACGGCTGTCGCCGACATGCTGGACCGGAATCGTCCAACCGAAGAAGACATCGTCCTGATCACGGGATTCAATATCCAGTGGACGCTCCGCCATGCGATCACCGACCCGATCTGGGGCTGGTTCCTGATTCACACCGCCTCGAGCGTGGGCGATCTGATGGAAGACATGCTGGAGCGGCTCGCACGCGATATCCGTACTGGCGTGAAGTCCGGCCAGTTCTGTTCCGCCGACGTCCCGACCAGCGCCGACAGCATCCTGGGCGGTGCATTACGCATCCTTCGGCAGGTACTGGAAGAGCGCCGCCCCGCTACGGCTATCGACCAGTTCGTTGCTTTCGCGCTGCGCGGCCTCGGCGTCAGCCAGGAAGAAGCGGCCCGCGTCGTGAAAGCGTCGCGCAAATTGAACGTAAAGTGACGGCGCACCCGGTTTAGCAACGCACCCTCCAGCAATTCTTCGCGGCTCACACGCCGCCATTACCGGATGACGCGGCAGACGCGTCTTCCCGTTTTCTTCAGCGCCCTGCCGCATCTTCGCTCTGCGCAGCACCCGCGCGCACTCGACACATCACTACCCACGCCGCACACGTACTCCTGCACGTGTGCCCCTTTGCGCGCCCACAGAACACGCTGTCGTTCGGGAAACCCCTGGGAACCGCTACATTGATGTTTACATCATATTTGATAACAATATCAAAAACACGAAGCCAACCCGGTCTTGTATTACGTCAGGAGACGACACCTTGAATGCAAATCCACAGTTCTTCGGTACCACCACGTCGGAAAGCGATCTGATCCGTTATGCAACCTCCCTTGTGCCTTCGCTCAAGAGCCGCACTGCGGAAGTCGACCAGCTGGGCCGACTACCGCAGGCGACCATCGACGAACTCTCGGACGGCGGCCTGTTCGCATTGACCACGCCGCGACGCTATGGCGGTCAGCAGACATCGGTGCGGACCTTTCTCGAAGTCGTTTCGGAACTGGGACGCGGCGATGCATCGACCGCCTGGGTTGCTGCGCTGCTGAACGTCACCACCTGGGCGGCCGCCGCGTTGTTCGACGAAAAGACAGCAGACGACGTTTTTGGCGGCGCCAAACCTGCCCGCGTGGCGGGCGTGCTGTCGCCGCGCAAGGCGATCGTCAAGAGGGTCGACGGCGGCTATCTGATCGAAGAAGGCATGTGGGGCTTCAATTCGGGCATTTACCACGCGAATTGGGACATGCTCGGCATTCCACTTGTCGACGCGAGCGGCAAAGTCGTCGATCAGGGTATCGCGCTCATTCCCGCATCCGATCTGCGCATCCTCAACGACTGGAACGTGATGGCATTGCGCGGCACGGGCAGCTCGAGCGTCGCCGTCAGCAACCTGTTCGTGCCGGACTCGCGCGTCGCCTCGATGAGCGCAGCGATAGAAGGCAAATACGGCGCCAGCCATCTCGCCGATGAGCCGCTCTATCGTGTCGCCTGCATGCCGATGCTCTCGATCATTCTGACGTTTCCGGCGCTCGGAATCGCCAGCGCCGCGCTCGACACCTTCCTGGAATTGCTGCCGCGCCGCGGCATCCAGTACACGTGGTACACGCGCCAGGCGGAAGCGGCTGTCACCCATCTGCAGGTCGGCGAAGCGTCGGCGAAACTCGACGCCGCGCGCGCGATCATCGAGCGGCACGCCGATGCGATGGATCGCTATGCCGCATCCGGCGAGTACATGCCCTATATGGAGCGCGCGAAAGTCCGGCGCGACGTCGGTCTCGCGGAAAAGCTCGTGTGGGAAGGCGTCGATTCGCTCGCGACGGCATCGGGCGGCTCGCTCGCGTCGCTCGGCAATCCGTTTGCGCGCGTGTGGCACGATGCGCGTGTCGCGTCCCTGCATGGCATCGTCGTGCCGGCCACCAACTTCGAGATGTACGGGCGGCTCGCGTGTGGCCAGCCCGCCGACACGCCGCTGATCTGAACGTCATGGACACGACCCTCCCTTACATCGACGAGCCTACCTCTGCGCTCGACGCCACGCAATTCAGGCGCGCGATGGGCAAGTTCGCGACGGGCGTGACCGTCGTCACCTTCGAGCATCAGGGCAAGCCTGCGGGGATGACAGCGAACGCCTTCATGTCGCTGTCCGTCGATCCACCCATGATCCTGGTCGCCGCGCGTTCGCAGTCGCGCTTTGCACAGTCGGTCGCCAGCGGCGATGCATTCGGCGTGAGCTTTCTCGACAAGGAGCAGGAAGCACTCAGCCGTCATTTCGGCGGACAGCCCAACGCGGCATTGCCCGACCCATTCGAGCGAATCGACGGTGCGCCGCTGCTTCGCGCGGCGCTGGTTCGCATCGTCGCGCGCGTTGCCGCCATTCATACGGGCGGCGATCACCAGATCTACACGGCGCACGTGCTGCACGTGCACGAGTCAGACGGGCCGCCATTGCTGTTCTATACGGGCAAATACAAGGCACTGTTCGCCCTCGATCCGACACATTGCTGGAACGACGCGAACGCCGACCACTGACTTTTGGCATTCGACAACATACAGGCGTTCACGCGCCGGGAGACAAAGCAGATGATCAAAGTACGCGACATCGCCTATGTGCGTTATCAGGTGCCCGATCTGAACGTGCAGGCAGCGTTTCTGGGCGACTTCGGCCTGACCACGCACCGCCACACCGACGACACGCTACAGATGGCGACGCATGGCGGCGGCTATCCCGCCTGGATCGGACAACGTGGCGACAACCGCGCGCTCGGCGTTGGTTTTATCGTCGATTCGCTTGATGACCTCGACGCGGCCGCCGCAAAGTTCGACCAGCCAGTGCGGCCGAATGACGAACTCGATGCTGGCTCGATCGTCACGATCTCAGACCCCGACGGCTTCAGAATCGATCTGCTGCATGGCGGCGACGTGATTGCGCCCCGTGCGGTGCGCGCGCCGCTCGCGCTCAATGCAACCGGGCAACGGACCCGTCGCGGCGTGACCAATCGCATCGCCGCTGGGCCCTCACATGTGATGCGCCTCGGACATGTCGTGCTCAAGACGCGCGATTTTCCCGCAATGATGCGCTTTTATCAGGACGTGCTCGGCTTCGCTGTGTCCGACAGCTATTACGCGCAAAAGCCCGATGCGACCGTTGCAGCGTTTTTGCACTGCGGCCTGGGTCGCACTTTCACCGATCACCACACGGTGGCACTGATCGGACTCGGCGCGCAAGACATCGATTTCGATCACTGCGCGTTCGAGGTCATCGATTGGGATGACCTCGCGAACGGCAATCGCTTTCTCGCTGAGAAAGGCCATCGACATTCGTGGGGCATCGGGCGTCATGTGCAGGGCAGTCAGGTATTCGACTACTGGCGCGACCCATTTGGCAACAAGATCGAACATTGGACCGACGGCGATCTCGTCAACGAAGAAACCCCTGTCGGACACGAGCCGCTCTCCCCCGACGCGCTCGCGCAATGGGCGCCGCCGCTGCCCGCCGACTTTCTTTGATTATTCTCTTCAACCTGATTTCAGGCACAACATGAAACTCGCACGATATACGTACAAGAGCAAGACCTCGATTGGCAAGATCGAAGGCGATCGCGTGATCGACCTTCACGTAACGGACGCATGGCTTCCCGACGATCTCACGACACTGCTTTCGTCGCCCGAAGCGTTGAGCCGCGCCAGGCAGCTCACGGTCGAACAGGCAGGCAGCGTCGCGCTGTCTGAAGTGCGCCTCGAAGCGCCCATCATTCATCCCGGCAAATTCCTCGCGCTGGGCATGAATTACAAGGATCATGAAGCGGAAGCGCGCCGCCACGGCGTACCCATTCCGCCTTCACAAGTGTGGTTCAACAAGCAGGTCTCGTGCATCAACGGACCTTTCGATGACGTACATCATCCCGACGTTTGCGAAAAGCTCGACTATGAAGCGGAACTGGGCGTCGTGATCGGCAAGGCGGGGCGCTACATTTCCGAAGAGGATGCGCTCGCGCACGTCGGGGGATATTTCGTCGCGAACGACGTGACAGCGCGCGACTGGCAGGCAAAAAGCCCGACGTGGACGCTGGGTAAATCGTTCGATACACACGGCCCCATCGGCCCGTGGGTCGTGACGGCAGACGAGATCGCCGATCCGCAGAACCTTGCCATCCGTCTGCTGGTGAACGGCGAAGTGCGCCAGCAATCGTCGACGAGCCTGATGACGTATCCCATCGCCCGACAGATCGCGTACCTGAGCCAGGTGATGACCCTCCAACCCGGTGACATCCTGATCACAGGTACGCCCGCAGGCGTGGGCCTCGCGATGAATCCGCCGCGTTTTCTCGGCGCAGGCGATGTGGTGCGCGTCGAAATCGACGGTATCGGGCACATCGAAAATCGCATCGTGCCGGAGCCGCGCCGCAAGGCCGCATGACCGCAGGCGTGCACTGCGCGCCTTCATCGCTGACAAGACAACGGAAACACTCAAATGGCACAAGCATCCAAAGTGATCATCACCTGCGCGATAACGGGCTCGATACATACGCCGTCGATGTCGCCATGGCTGCCTATCACGCCCGAACAGATCGCTCAATCCGCCATCGATGCTGCCGCCGCCGGCGCAGCAATCGTTCATCTGCACGCGCGTGATCCGCAAACGGGCATTCCGCGTCAGGACCCCGCGCTGTTCGAGCAGATTCTGCCGCGCATCAAGGAAGCCTCCGACGTGGTCGTCAACATCACGACGGGCGGTGCGCCGTCGATGAGTGTGGAAGAACGCCTGTTGCCTGCGCTGCGCTTCAAGCCGGAGATTGCATCGTTGAACATGGGTTCGATGAATTTCGGCATGTACGAGATGCTCGCTCGCTACAAGGCGTTCAAGCACGACTGGGAACGACCCTACCTCGAAGGAACGGAAGACATGATCTTCCGCAACACGTTCAAGGATATCGCGTACATTCTCGAGTCCTGCCGCGAGAATGGCACGCGCTTCGAGATCGAGTGTTACGACATCGGCCACCTGTACACGGCCGCACATTTCATGGATCGCGGACTGTTGCAGGCACCCATTTTTATCCAGTCCGTATTTGGAATTCGCGGGGGAATCGGCGCGCACCCCGAGGATCTGGCGCACATGAAGCGAACAGCGGACAGGCTGTTTGGTAACGACTATCAATGGTCGGTGTTAGGCGCCGGTGCGCGCCAACCGCGCGTGCTGACGCAGGGCCTGCTCGCGGGCGGCCATGTGCGCGTCGGTCTCGAAGACAATCTGTGGCTCCGACAGGGCGAACTTGCGAAAAGCAATGCCGAGCAGGTCACTTCGATCAGGAATATCATCGAGCAGTTGGGGTATGCAATCGCGACGCCCGGTGAAGCACGCGATATTTTGGGTCTCAAAGGCAGCGCCAAAGTCGCGTTTTGACGTATCTGACCACATGGGATCTCTCCGGCTCCTCAATCGCAGTCGACTCCACGATCGGCCACCGAAGGGATTTCGCACCTGAAACTCATGCCGAATACTGCAGACCTTAGCGGTTCCTGCAAACAATAAAACGGAAGTCGGGGAAGGTCTGAACAACCCCTTTTTGACGTTCGATATTTAGGTGGCGCGCTCACTATCGCTCACAAAAGGAAAGTGAGTCTAGGGCTGCGCGCCCTGCAATTTTGCGCTCAGGCGCGCGTGGCAAGACTCACCGCTCACAAAAGCAAAGCTGCCCGTTTGGAACGGCCGGCTGATACAGGAGATCCGGTTAAATTTGTCTCCGCCGTTCATCGAGACCCTCTCACGTAGAAAACGCACGGTAAGCAGTTATCGCCGCGATTTTGCTTCGAACTGTGAGACACATTAAAACGTCTTGAAACTGGGCCTCAAACTTCATTTCATGTTCAATCCAATACGCTGTTCAATCGATCAAAGAATCAATTACCTGAGTCTCCTTGGTCCCGAGCGGCTCCGTTTCGGCTGGGCTGATGAGCCAGTGTGACGCTATCGCGGCCACAAATGCGGTCATCGAGGCATATTTCATTACTTCATGAAGCCCCGCACCAACAATCTCCCTTGCAACACTTCCGTCGATGCCTTGTTTCTCCAAAAGCGTGGCAGCAACCGTCATATCGCCGCTACCAATGGCTCTCGATATCACGCGCAAGAGATCGCCTCCGACGAACGGTATTGCATGACTGACCCCTGATGTGATTCCTTGAAAAAAAAACAGCTCCCAATGCCGCAAAGCCGATCACAATCCCGCTGAATCGCATCGTTCCGGAAACACCCGATGCCATCCCCGCGCGATCCGCCGGAATCACCGTCATACCCACCTTGACTACCTGCCCGTTCAGAATACCGGCGCCGATGGACGCAAGCATCATCGGAACAGCGACTCTTAGATAACTCATCGTGCCAACCTGTGTCGATGCGATCAAAAGACCGCTTCCAACCAGAATGAGACCGATGACGAGAAGCAATCGCCCCGAGACGCGGTGCTCAACATACGCAGTCACCAGGCGAGGGACAACGAAAAGCCCGGCAGCAAGAGGCAGCATCAACGCCCCTGCCTTCATCGGACCAAACGCAAGGCCGTTCTGAAAGAAGAACGGCAGGTAGGTCAACATGGTCAGAAAAGTCGCCGCGTACGCCACTGCCGCAATGTTTGCACCGAGATAGGTCGGACGGATAAAGTACGTGAAGTCCATCATCGGTCGTTCCTGGATCCGCTCAACCACGATGAACGCAACCAGGGCCGCAACTGCACAAAAAGCACTCGTCAAGACAGGTTGGCTTGACCAGCCTGCATGATTTCCAGAGATCAATGCGTACGTCGCCAACCCAAGAAAGGATGCCAAAGTCACCACGCCCACTACGTCAATGCGATTGGCTTTCGGGTCTCGCGATTCGTTCACAGTGAAGATTGTGAGCGCGATCATAGCCGCGCCAATCGGAAGATTGACGTAGAACGCCCATTGCCATCCGAGAATCTGCGTTATCACGCCGCCAGCGACCGGTCCGAGCATGATCCCAATGCCGATAATCGAGCCCCAGAACGCAAACGCCTTTGCCCGGTGCTTGCCCTGGAATTCGTTGGACAAGATTGCCAATGCCGCACTCAACTGCAACGCTGCGCCGGTACCTTGCACCGCTCGCGCCCAGTTCAACAACGTTACCGACGATGCCGCTCCGCATATCAATGACGCCAGCGTAAATACGGCGAGACCGACGACCAGCAGGCGCTTGCGTCCAAACCGGTCAGCGAGCGCACCTGCCGGCATGACAAGGCTTGCGAACGCAAGCGTATATGCACTGATTACCCATTCGATCGCCCCAAAATCCGCGTGCAACGTCTGGGCGATTGACGGCAATGAGACGGAAACAATGTTCGCATCCAGATTAATCATGAACGACGGTATTGAAACGCAGAGCAGTGTCAGAAAACGCCTATCCATTCTTCGCTCCAACCAAAATGCGGCAAACGCGCATCGAAATCGACTTTATCTATGACTTCGGAGGAAGTCTGGATAACCAGCTTCCTCCTTGTTAAGCAATGCTCAATTTAAATTGGACGATCCAGTTACACCTGCGCCGGCATCATCAGTCGATGATGCGCCTTTGGCGAGTCTCAGGTAGAAAGAAAAAGCCGATGACGAGGGACACTGCAGCGATGACTACGGGGTACCAAACGCCTGCGTAAATATTGCCCGTTGCGGCTACCAGCGCGAACGCAGTTGTCGGGAGGAAGCCGCCAAACCAGCCATTACCGATGTGATACGGGAGCGACATTGCCGTATATCGGATGCGGGTCGGAAACAGTTCGACAAGCGTCGCAGCTATCGGTCCGTACACCATTGCAACGGTCAAAACCAGCCCGATAAGCATCAACAAAACCATCGGGTAGTTGATGAGTTTTGGATCAGCTATCGTCGGGTAACCAACTGATTTGATCAGCGTTCCCAGCTTTGCCTCGAAATCCCTGACCTGTTTCGCCCCTTCCTTGTTGCCCACTCCTGCGATATCAACACTGTCGATTCGGGTGTTGCCTACACGAACGTACGCGACGGTGCCCGCTGGCGCGTTTTCGTTCGAATAGTTCACTGCTGATCGAGCGAGAAACGACTTCGCGATGTCGCAAGATTTGCTAAAACTCGACGTTCCGACTGGATTGAACTGAAATGAACAACTGGTCGGATCGGCCACGACCGTCACCGGTGCGCTTTCCTGCGCTGCATAAAGCGTCGGATTCGCAAACTTTGTCAGTCCGTGAAAAATCGGAAAGTAGAACACGATCGCGAGCAAGAATCCCAGCAGCATCACCGGCTTGCGACCGACACGGTCCGATAGTGAACCGAAGAAGACGATCATCGGTGTTCCGATCAGCAACGCCGCCGCGATCATCAAATTTGCCGTCACAGGATTGACCTTAAGGGTCTGCGTCAGAAAAAAGAGTGCGTAGAATTGGCCTGCATACCAGATTACAGCCTGACCAGCGACAACGCCGAACAGCGCGATCAGAACAAGGCGAACATTCTTCCACTCGCCGAACGCCTCCTTGATCGGCGCTTTAGACGTCGTGTTTTCCGCCTTCATTTTCAGGAACACAGGAGATTCCGATAGAGTCATCCGAATCCATACTGAGATTGACACAAGGATCACTGAAAACACGAACGGAATGCGCCACGCCCAATCGGCGAACGCAGACTCGCCTGCAATCAGACGTGTTCCGAGAATCACGAGCAACGACAGAAAGAATCCCAAGGTAGCCGTGGTCTGGATCCACGCCGTGTAGCCACCGCGTTTGTGCCCCGGCGCATGTTCCGCTACATATGTCGCCGCGCCGCCATACTCGCCACCGAGGGCGAGACCTTGCACAAGTCGCAGAACAATCAGCAACACAGGCGCGGTGATGCCAATGCTCGCGTACGAAGGTAGTACGCCGACGAGAAACGTTGACGTACCCATCAAAAGAATTGTGACCAGGAAGGTGTACTTACGGCCGACCAGATCTCCGAGACGACCGAATACCAACGCCCCAAACGGCCGCACCGCAAAGCCCGCGGCAAACGCCAGCAACGCAAAAATGAACGCCGCTGTTTCGTTGACGCTCGAGAAAAACTGCTTTCCGACAACAGCGGCAAGCGAGCCGTACAAGTAAAAGTCGTACCACTCAAAGACTGTACCGAGCGACGATGCAAAGATGATCTTGCGTTCGTCAGAGGTCATCCGTCCTGACTCGTTAAGGGGAATGGCTGAGGTGTTCAAGGGCGTCTCCTACCTGGGTTCTGTGCGGTCGCGTCTGATTCGCGTGTTATTGAGCTTTACTGAGGCTCAGCATGTAGTCACGATCTGCCGCCGATAGCGACTCGAGCCACTCGGCTTCCTTGCCAGGCTGGGGCAGCACTTGCCCATACTCGACCATGTTGTTCGGCGCCAGCTCGGAGATATACGCCCACAGAAAGCGTTTCTCGATCCCTGTGACACCGTGAATCGAGTTAATGATGTCGGCGAGTAAGGCGCCTTTTTGTTCTTCAGTACGCCCAGCACGGATGTGTCCATGCACGAAAATCTGTTTCGCGCTGATTTCCACACCACCCATGAAATGCGATCCCGACGGGATTTCGCTGAAAATCACCTGAGCGAAAAAGCCTTGCGCGCCAGTGGCCTGGCTGTGGGCTCGTGTAACCTCCTTTGCGACCTTCTTCTTTTCCTCGGGGGACAACAGGTTTTGAGTTGCGGATACGATGTAAGTAGGCATCTTTCAGTCTCCAATAAGAATCCAATCGAACGCGAATGAGCTGTCCGAGAACGTTCAAATGTGACGTCGATCAGGTGTAGATGTAGCTGCAACTATTTGTCTGCAAAAATGCGTGCTTATTTCAAGGAACTGACTAGCAAATAGTTGTAGGTACATCTTATACGGCGTGACCGACATGTCAATACGTATTTTTGTCGTCGAGTCGTGCGCCCTAACCAGGACAACCGCTCAGTTAATCGGTTACTTTAGCGGTACCTGTTGCAGCGCTTCTAACGCTTCCAGTAGCTGCTGATTCGCGGGACCATTGAGAAAACGCTGAACGCCATCCTCAACGAGACGCTGGGCGACTCGCCAGTACGGCTCGGCACTTCGGAGCTTCTTAACCCCTTCCTTACTCAATTGAGCGGATCTGTAGCGCGCGTCCTCCTCTGACGGCACGCTGACAGTAACCCAGCCAGCGTTGATAAGCACCTTCAGATTTCGTGAAATCGTCGTCTTATCCAACGCTGCTTCCGCAGCGATCTCGTTGTACGTCGCCGCCCCTAGACGCTCAATTGCGCGCAGCAGCGAGAACTGGGTGATCTTCAGGCCAACCGGCCGCAGAGCCTCGTCGTAAATTCCTGTTAGCTGGTTTGCCGAGCGTCGAAATTGTGTGCAATAGCAATCCGTAAACATGGATCCTGTCCTATTTGTCTATGCCAAGGCGGATGCCCTCATGGGCCTCAAAGCTTCAAGATGCATATACATCCATCGAAGGACCAAAATGACACGGCACAGCCATATTGTCAAGCTACGACAATCTTCCGACTAATCTGAGCCGCGTTTCTGCGCCGTCGCCGCCGTCCTCTTTCAACCTCAGCACGGAGCGACCTACCGAAATCTTGTTACGGCGTTGAATACACAGAAAAACGACGAGCAGGAAATCCACTTCGCTGTCGAAGACGTAGCAAATCATGTCCACGATCTGCCCCTCAGTGAAACCAGAAGTAAATTTGCGAACCCCAACATCTAATTACTCACCCGCGGAAAGCAATCGCGATGGGGATGAGCGCTCAAGATTGTTCACGTCAATGAACAATGATTTTTCAGATCAGCCATTTAAACCGGGGAAGCCAGCTCCTACACTGAAGTCATGGTTCGATCGCAACCGCCCTCCGACTACCTTCACCAGGAGAAAGCAATGCCTCTCATCAAGTTCGACGTTATCAAGGGCCGCACGGAAGCACAAACCCGTGCAATGCTCGATGGCGCACACCGCGCTGTTGTCAACGCATTCCAGGTGCCAGAGCGCGACCGTTATCAAATCGTGACCGAGCATGAACCAGCCCATCTTATTGTTGAAGATACGGGGCTGGGAATTGAGCGCACCAAGAACATGGTCGTCATCACCGTGGTGACCCGTTCGCGAGCGCAAGAGGCGAAGGAACACTTTTATCAAGAAATCACCCGGGAGCTGCAAGAGCGTTGCCAGATCGCTCCGAGCGATGTAGTCGTTTCGCTAGTAAGCAACTCCGACGCTGACTGGAGCTTCGGTCATGGCGTAGCGCAGTTTCTCACTGGCGAACTGTGATTCGAGCGCCCCGAAGGGTGCTTGATGCAAAACTGAACTTCATACCAGGGACGATCGTCCCTGCTTTTCATGTCGCTATCAGGTCAGAGCCCGTTACCGGGCTGTCTGATATCGAAGGTTCTACGTGGCAAAAATGCTTTCGATATATCGCTCGTGTTACCGGTTGCGCCAGATTCCGACTCGGGATTGTGTGCATTTTTCTTCTGCCGACAGCTGATGTTAGGGCCGTCCGGCGTCGTGTTGTGATCTCGGCCCAGTCGGACAGGCGCTGAGACGCACCTGAGATTTAACATGGCGCGCGAACGCCTGAATGCAGCGCTCGAAATTCTGTGTACGCTCGCCGTCGCACCGGGCCAACCGCTCGCCTCGCCGAGCGCCTTCAATCAGACGAACACAGGCCCTTCCGGCCACGAGCTCGAGCGGATCAACCGTGTCCTTTCGATGTTCAAGGCCGCGAAGCAGACGACACCGGCCGAATATCGACGACAGTTTCTCGCTGCCGGTTCTCCCGGTCAGGACGCGGCAACTCACTTGACTGAACGCTCTCCTTCATTGCAAAGGAAGCGGAAATCATCCAGCGGCAAAATCCGTGAAGCGCGCGCTCGTTAGTTAACGCATGCTAAAGCGTAGAAGTCACGCCCCCGTCGACATACAGAATGTGGCCATTCACGAAGTTCGAAGCGTTGCTCGCGAGAAACACGGCCGCACCGACGAGATCTTCGACATCGCCCCAGCGGCGTGACGGCGTGCGGCCAATCAGCCAGCCGCTGAACACATCGTCTTTAACGAGTGCCTCGGTCAGCTCAGTCTTGAAGTAGCCGGGACCAAGACCATTCACCTGAATGCCGTATTGCCCCCAGTCGATCGCCATGCCTTTCGTCAGCATCTTCACCGCACCTTTGCTGGCCGTATAGGCGGCGATGCTGGGACGGCCCAGTTCGCTTTGCACCGAGCAGATATTGATGATCTTGCCGCGCTTACGCGCGATCATGTAGCGAGCAACGGCCTGCCCGACGAGGAACACGCTGTCGACGTTGGTTCTCATCAGTTCGTCCCACTGCTCGTGCGAAAACTGTTCGAGCGGGGCTCGCCTTTGCATGCCCGCGTTGTTGACGAGGATGTCGATCGCGCCCACATCCTGCTCGATACGTTCGATAGCCGTCTTGACCTCGTCCGGTGAAGTCACATCGAAACTCGCTGCATGAACGCTCGCGCCTTCGTCACGCAACTGCGCGACGGCTTCGGCAAGCCGCTTTTCGTTACGCGCGTTCAGCACGATTTCGGCGCCCGCGCCAGCCAGGCCCTTCGCAAGCGCAAAACCGATGCCCGTGCTCGAACCCGTGATCAGTGCACGGCGGCCAGCGAGATTGAACATCTCCAGATTGCTTTTCAATTTCACTCCTTGTTCAATGCGCCCGATTGTCTGCTCAGCGCGCGAGATCCCGGAACATGAGCCGTTGCATCGGCAATCTGCTCGCGCAGCCAGCGATGCGCCGGGTCACGATGACATCGCTCATGCCATAGCATCCCCAGTTCATAGCCTGGCACATCGACAGGCGGTTTGACGATCTGCAATGCACTCATGTTCCGAACCAGCCGCTCCGGCACCATCGCGACGAGATCCGTGCTCGCCAGCACGGACAGCATGAACAGAAAGTGCGGAACGGACAGCACCACACGCCGCGTGAGCCCCAGTTGTCCGAGCGCCTCATCCGTGACGCCCCGAAAGCCGCCGCCGTCCGGCGAAACGATCACATGCTCCAGTTCACAGAATTGCGCAGGCGTCGGCCGACGTTTCAGTCGCGGATGGCCCGCGCGGCCAGCCAGCACATAACGCTCCGTGAACAGCACTCGCCGGTGCATGCCCAATGGCGACTCGTCACTGGTATGAAAGGCGAGATCGATTTCCCCTCGTTCCGCCTGCTTCGCGATGCGCGGTGGCACCATCTCCACAACGGAAAGCCGCGTGCCCGGCGCCGCCGAGCGCAACGCATTCAAAACGGGCAGCAGCACTGTCGATTCGCTGTAGTCGGTCGCCGCCACTCGCCATGTGTGCGTCGCCGTGGCCGGGTCGAATGCCTTCGCCGGCGAGATGACGTGCTCCAGCGCATCGAGCGCTTCGCGCAACGGCTCTCGCAGTTCGTCCGCTCGCGCGGTGGGCCGCATGCCGCGCGGACCGGGCAACAACAAAGGGTCGCCAAAGATCTCGCGCAGCCTGGCCAGATGCACGCTCACCGAAGGTTGAGAGAAGTTGAGTCGTTCCGCCGCGCGCGTCACGTTATGTTCGGACAGGAGCGCGTCGAGCGTCACCAGCAGATTCAGGTCCAACCGTCTGAGATTATTCATCGCAATACCGGGCATATCAGAAATTCATTTCCAATATACCTGAGCGCCGCTTACGCTGCTTTCCGTGAATAACGGAGATCGAATCATGAATGTACTACTCGTCTATGCTCACCCCGAACCGCGCTCGCTCAATGGTGCGCTGAAGGACTTTTCGGTCGCGCGCCTGGAGGAGAGCGGACACGCCGTGCAGATATCGGATCTGTACGCGATGAACTGGAAAGCCTCGCTCGATGCAAACGACCGCGTGAGCCCGCCCATCGGCGAACGCTTCGACCCAAGCCTCGATTCGAAACACGCGTTTGAAAACGGCCTGCAAAGCGAGGACATCGCGCGGGAGCAGCAGAAGCTATTGTGGGCCGACGCGGTGATCCTGCAGTTTCCGCTGTGGTGGTTCTCGATGCCTGCGATCCTGAAAGGCTGGGTGGAGCGCGTCTATGCGTATGGTTTCGCGTATGGCGTCGGCGAACATTCCGACGCCCGCTGGGGTGACCGCTACGGCGAAGGCACGCTGGCAGGCAAGCGCGCGATGCTGATCGTGACGACGGGCGGTTGGGAATCGCACTATGGCCCGCGCGGCATCAACGGGCCAATCGACGATATCCTGTTTCCGATTCATCATGGAATTCTGTACTACCCGGGCTTCGACGTGCTGCCACCGTTCGTGATCTATCAGACCGGCAAGATGAACAACGCTCGATACGCAGCCACGTGCGATGCGCTCGGGCAACGTCTGGACACGCTATGGACGGTACCGCCCATTCCATTTCATCCGCAAAATGCAGGGGCTTACGAGATTCCCGCCCTCACATTACGCGACGATATCGCGCCCGGCAAAGCGGGATTTGCCGCGCATCTCGGATGACGCTCAAGCTCGTGCATTGACCAAGGCCAATTACGCCAATCGCCTCTATGCGCGATGCGTAATATTCCCGAAATACTCTGCGCTATTACATAGCCTTTCGCATCGAGAAAAAATTTCTGATCCCTATTATGCTATAACCGGAATGTGAGCCAAAACTAGCGATCACTCCGATCTCGATGCGATATGGCGTTTTACTATGTCGAACCCGAAGTGGCTGGCGGCCTTGGAAAGGATACCGTGCTGGATTCAGACGTCCATCCGCCGACCGTCACCAGGTTGCACTACCGTATTATCAATTGGCTGGGCGATGCGCTACTGGAGAGCTTCCCTGCGTTGATCATCACGCAGGAAGCCGCCCATGCGCTGAATGAAGCCGGCGCAAGCGGATTCGAATGCCGCGAAGTTGAAATAACGGTTAGCGACTCGTTTAAAGAGATTTATCCCGAGCGGGTATTGCCGGAATTTCTATGGTTATCCGTGACGGGCAAGGCGGGACGCAGCGATTTCGGCATCGCCGACGACTCGCGGCTCGTCGTTTCCGAGCGCGCACTCAAAATATTGAAGACATTCGGGCTCGATAACGCCCTGGTCGAAGACTACTGAAGCCGCGCATTGCAGTTCGTCAAAAAGCCAAAGGCCCGTCGATTGACGGGCCTTTGGTTGCCTTTTTTGAAGAACGCCTTTGAATTTCCGGTCAGAAGCGATACCCGACCGATACAAAAGAAACGATGGGATTCACGTGGAGTTTCGACGTGCTCGTCACCGTGCCGACGCTCGAATGCGTGGTCAGCGTTGCACGCGTCGACAGCCACATGTACGACAGCGACACGCCCGCCGACCAGTGCTTGTCGAAGTTGTACGCGAAGCCCGCATTGATGACGGGCGCGAACGAACTGCTCAACTTCGCCGAGGTCTGCCCTTCGAGCGCGGTGCCATAAGTCGACGAGTAAAGAAATGCACCGCTCGACATGGCCGAACTGAGCTTCACGCCGCTATACCAGACATAGGCGACACCCGCTCCGAGGAACGGACGGAAATGGCTTTGCGCATCGTTGAAGTAGTACTTCAGCAGTAGCGTCGGGCTCCACTCATACGCCTTGCCCAGTTCGCCGAGTCCTGCGAGCGTGCCCGTGCCCGACAGCGTGAATTTCGGCGGCACGCCGAACACGCCCTCCGCCGCGATGTGGTCGGTGATGAAATACGTCGCTGTCACGCCGACCGTATCGGCACCGTCCACACTGGCGCCCGATCCGCTCGCGGTCGTCGTCGTGCCAAGCGCATTGATGCTGAACGGTTGACTCGACGACTGCGGCGCGAGATGGAACCAGCCGACATTCGCCACGAAATTGCCCGCGCTCTGCGCATGCGCGGCCGTGCCCGTCAGCAGCGCGGCCGCAATGGTGATAGCCCGGTATGGCCTCATCGAATCTCCTCCTTTGTTGTGTGTGTCTGGAGGCGATTCTATGCGTACGACCGTGCTAATCGATACGTCGGGTCTGGTGAGTTGTCTCTGGAATCTGGTAAGGATTTGCCCCGGCTAGCCCGCCAGTTCGCGATGCAGCGCCAGATATTCGAGCGACAGCTTGTGCCGCGGATCGAGGTGAATCACCGGCTTCGCGTGCTGGTGCGACTCCTTGATCTTGACGGACGACGACAGCCTCGAATCGAGTACGGGCAGACCTTCGCTCACCAGTTCGTCGACCAGTTGCTGCGGCAGGCTCGCGCGTGGCTGGAACTGGTTGATCACGATACCTTCGACGTGCAGCGCGTCATTGTGGTCCTGCTGGATTTCTTTCACGTTATCGAGCAGCGTGTAGAGCGCGCGGCGCGAGAAATCGTCGCAGTCGAACGGAATCAGACAGCGCTCGACAGCGATCAGCGCGGAGCGCGTGTAGAAATTCAACGCGGGCGGCGTGTCGATGTAGATCGCGTCGTACATGTCCAGTTCGTTGAGCGCATCGCGCAGCTTGTAGATCTTGTAGCGCGATTCGAGCTTGCCGTGCAGCGTGTCGAGATCTGCGTGCGCGGGCATGATGTCGAGATTGTCGAATGGCGTCGGATGAATGAACGATGTCACATCGACGGGCTTGAAGCTGAACGTCAACGCCGTTTCGAAGAAACCGGCCACGGTGGGGTTCACTTCGCTCGCCCGCGAGCCGAGCAGATACTGGCTCGAATTGCCTTGCGCATCCAGATCGATGACGAGCGTACGCAGCCCTTCACGGGCGCTGATCGCCGCCAGATTGCATACGATGGTCGATTTACCGACACCACCCTTCTGATTGAATACGACGCGCCGCATATGTCCCCTCTTGCTGTCGATCTGCCCAAAAACAAGCAGCATACCTCAGCCAGATTACCGGTCGAGGCGCGCCATAAAACACGCGAGCGACATGCATGTCGTACGACGCGATTTCATGGCCTAGAATCGTTTCAGGCGCATCGCGGCCGGATGCCCGCGAAACCGTACCGGACTCCGGTCAGGCTGGGTGTGCGCCATCTGTCGCGCGAACCAATCAGGAGGTCACGATGAAAGCAGACGACAAGGGCGACGTGCGCGCCTTCGTGCAAACGGCCGAACAGGCAGGCGATTACGTGTGGGTGATTGCACTGATCGATTTCGGTGCACGCGAAGTGAAACGCACGCTCGTTTCCGACGAGAAGTACTCGACCCGAGCTGCCGCGAAAGACGCAGGCGATGCCCGCCTGAAGGCCCTCACCGAGGACCGTCACGCGCACGCGTAACCGCCCTCGCCCGCTGTGGCGGGCAAAGACCTGTTCACGACGAGCTGTTCGAAGCCGACATCGGCCTCGACGGCTCGTCGTGTTGCTGATTCAGAAGAACGACAACATGTGACGGACACGGACATGTCGATGATCAAGTTCTGCGTCCGCCTCGCGCTGGTCGCGTACGTGGTCGCGCTGATCGCGCTATATCTGATGCAGGACCGCATGCTGCTGCCTGCGACGCTCGACGCGCCCGGTACGCCGACAGGGCATCACGGCACGTACGACGTCGAGCCGTGGCATGTCGACGGACTCTACGCGGGCTATGTCGCGACACCAGCCGCCGCAGCGCCGCGCGGTACTTTCGTCCTGTTTCACGGCAATGCAGAGACGGCGGAGAACAAGCTGCCTGTTGCCGAAGTGTTCGTGCGCGATGGCTTTCGCGTCGTGATGGTCGAATATCCGGGGCAAGGCAACCGTCAAGGCAAACGCACGATGCTCGCGGCGTTGACGGCATCGCGAGACGCGCTCGTCGCAGCGCGCGCGCAATGGAGCGGACCGGTTTATCTGGTGGGCGAGTCGCTCGGCGCGGGGATGGCGGCGCAAGCCGTCAAAGGCAATGAAGCCGCGATCGCAGGCGTCGTGCTCATTACGCCGTGGGACACGCTTGCGAGCGTTGCGGGCGAGAAGTACTGGTTGTTCCCCGTGCGCTGGATGCTGCACGACACCTTCGATTCCGTGGGCGCACTCGAACGCTATCACGGACCGCTCGTCGTGATCGCTGCGCAGCAAGATTCGCTGATTCCCGTCGTCCACGCTGAACGGCTCGCGGGCGCCCATCCCGGCGCGCAGCTGATGGTTCTGCCTGATGCGCATCACGACGACTGGTTTGGCGAAATGCATGATCTTCAATGGCGCCAGGTGCTGCGCTGGCTGCACGCGGATTGACTACGCGCACTGAGATATGTCAAATGCTCCACGCCGCGCGCACACGCTCGCGGATATCCGCGAGCCGCTCGACGGATTCGTTGGCGAACACGAAGCGCAGATAGCGTTTGGCTTGCGGACCCCAACCGTTCATCGGTGTCGCGGCGACTTCGCCTTTTTCGAGCAGCAGGCGTGACGCGTCGGGCGGTGCGATGCCGAACGCTGTCGTGTCGATGAGTAGCGACCATCCGCCATCGGGACGCATCACCGGCAGGTCACGCAGCGCGCTCAACAGAAAATCTCGACGCGCTTGCCATTCGGCCACCGCCTGCGCAACGCCGTCGTCTGCGCAGGTCAACGCCGCCGTCGCGCCCGGCATGCCGATACCGACCTGGCAAACGACGTTCGACAGACTCGTCAGCCGCACATCGTGCATGATGCGTTCGGGACCGACGATCCAGCCCACGCGCCAGCCGATCATCCTGTACTCCTTCGAGACCGAGCCGACCGTGAAGGTGCGCTCGCGCATTTCCGGCAACGACGCGGGGTGAATCACGTTGCGCCCGTCGAACAGAATGCGTTCCATTGCCGCGTCGTAGACGAGCCAGGCATCCGCGCGGCGGCAATGATCGGCGATTGCGTGCCATTCGGGTTCGTTCGCGACGAAGCCGCTCGGCATCGACGGCGACATGATGAGGAATGCGCGCGTGCGCGGGCCGACTGCGCCTGCCAGCGATTCGAGGTCGAGGCGCCAGCCATCGGCTGAAGGGATGAGCCGCGCGAACTTCGGCACGCCGCCCGCAAGCAGCACGCGATTGATGAGGCCCGCGTACGTGGGGTCGGTCAGCACGACTTCGTCGCCCGGTTCGAGGATCGACAGCAGCACGTTGAGAATGCCCGCGAGACCGCCCGCAGAAACGATGCACTCGCTGCTGGCGTCGTAGTCGATACCTGTCGACAGCTTCATCCGCGCGACGACGGCCTGACGTAACGCCGTCTGCCCTGTGAACGGCAGATAGCTGTTTGCGTCGTCGTCATCGACGGCTTCATGCGTGCGGCGAATCGCTTCGGTGGGCGGCCTCAAGTCGGTGTCGAGGTTCTCGAGCCGCAGGATGTTGCGATTCTTCGTTGCATCGGCAGCATCGCCCATTCTGTCGACGCCGATGCCCGGGATGTTGCGTAAACGGGAGACTGTCACGGTGCCCTCCTCGTATTAGGCTGATTCGTCGCGGAATCAGCGGATATGCGGGGGATCATACTATTGCGTGCGGTTGGCGTCGTGTTCGATACCATCCAGGCGCCCGCACGCGGCTTACAGACGTTTGCGCGACAGCCAGCAACGTTCTGTGAAAGCGCTTAGTCCCCAGACAATAAACACGGCGGCGACAAAACACATAATGACGACCGTCAACAAGGCTAGCGTGTCAAGGTCCTCAGGATTATCGAGTTCTTGATGTCCGCTGATGCGAATCCCAAACCGTATTGCGTCTTCAACGAACAGCGGCAAACGGAATGAAAGCCGGGTCAGGATGACCCCGAGTAACCATCCAATGAAGAACCACGCCGCACACCAGCCAGGCCATCGCAACGATCGCCGCCTCATCGCACTTCCACCGTGCCATAGGCCTTGAACTGCGCACCCGGAACGTTGAGTGTCGGGGGGCTTGCGCGAATGTGTCGGGAGAGCCGCTCAAATTCCATTGGACTGACAACCGTGATGCACCCTTCGCCAAGCCTGAAATCTCCTGTCGGGTGCAAGCGAAAGTGGCCACGTTTGACGCCTTCGATAAACGTCATATCCCCGCTTTTCGCGTTCCACAGCGTAAACCATTTCGTGTGGTCCATCGTACCGTAACCGAATTGCCCCAGCAGGTCATACAGCCACCCGAGATGTCCCCCTGATTGTCGGTCTACGAGGTAGTACATGCCGGGTGGCAATGGACCCACGTTGGGTACACTCACCGCTTCCGGATTGTCGCGACCCGCGTCATGGCCTGAAAACGCACTGACCGTTCCATAGCCCGAACAGTACAGTTCCGACGTATCTTTGTTATTGAGCGAAAACGTACAACGCACAGTCACGGGTGGCCTCCCTGTTGTTCGACCAGCGACCTTGCACCACTCGGTCCCGGTGGCCAGGACGCATTCCCGCAAGCATATGAGCGCTGATGTCGTCGATCGACAATCTTGACGATTCTTGACATGAGCAATGCAGCGCGCATTGCGCGACATTGAGTCGCCCCTACCCCCGCCTCGCCATCAACTCATTGCGAATCAGCGCATGCAAGTCATCGGCACTCGGCTGCGTGCCCCAACTGCTCGCGCCCGCCACCGATGCAATCGCAAAC